>NZ_JBVVQI010000037.1:0-54138 GCF_055811495.1 Mesorhizobium sp. WSM4830
TTTTGTTCTTGCTTTGTGCCGGCAGCTATGCTACTAATTTGGGTATGGTGCCAATTGGCTCCAACGACCCGCCCGCCAAGGCGGGTTTTTTTGTTTCAGGCACCTTTCGATTAGGGAGTTGTCCGCAACCTTGCGCCAACGTTGGCGATTGGCGAAGGCCGGCATGATGGCTAATCTCCCTCCTTGTGGGGGAGATGTCCGGCAGGACAGAGGGGGGCGCTGTCCCGCCGACCTGCCAACGTATCGCAGCCACGCCACAACTGATCTGATCCCAATCAGAGAAAACAAATTAAAGGTTTGCGATCCTTCGCGCCTCCCTGTGCCCTGCCGGGCATCTCCCACACGAGGGGGAGATTGGCAGCGTCATCGACGATGCCACCTTGCAACGCAGGGCCTCTCCTTGGAGTCGGCAGCAACAAAAAAAGCCCGCGAACCTTGCGGCTCGCGGGCTTCTATCGCCGGATGATGGCGTCGGTCAGCTCTTCAGCTTGGCGTTGCAGAGGCTGTAGAAGCCGCCGCCCTTCTGGATCCACCTGAGGCCGCCCAGCGTGTTGGCGTCCTTGTTGGCGTAATAGAGGTCGAGGCAGGTGTGCATGCGGCCCTTGGCCGGGGTCTCGGTTGCATACTTCTTGGAGATCGCCGTCGGGAATTTCACGCCCTGGGGGGCGGTGATGGTCGGCGGTTGCGGATCGCCGGTGTACTTGGCATCGGGAGCCGGCAGGGTATCGTCGTCGGCTGCGCCGGCGCCGCATTGGCTCTTGCGGAAGTCGTTCCACTTCATGCTGTTCAGCGTGTTGCCGGCCTTGGCAGCCTGATACTTGGCGCTGCAATCCGCCATGCTGAGGCCTTTGCCGGTATCGGTCGCGGCAGCTGTCGTCGCCTTGGCAGGTGCCGCGGCAGGTTGTGCCGCTGCAGTTGCGCCGGCGGCGCATTCAGTCTTGCGGAAGTCGTTCCACTTCATGCCGTTGAGCGTGCCGGCAGTCTTGGCGGCCTGGTATTTGGTGCTGCATTCCTTGGCCGTCAGCCCAGGCGCCGCGTCATCGCTGCTGGCCGCCGCTGCTTTGGTCGTGGCGGCGGGTGCGGCTGCCGTCGCGCCGGCGGCGCACTGGGTCTTGCGGAAATCGTTCCATTTCATGCCGTTCAGCGTGCCGGCGGCTTTTGCCGCCTGGTACTTGGTGCTGCACTCCTTCGCCGTCAGGCCTGGCGCCGCATCGTCGCCGGCGGCTGCCTTGGTCGTGTCAGTGGCCTTGGCCGCGGCTTTGGCTGGCGCGGTGTCGGTCGTAGCGGCGGTGGCATCGGTGCCGCATTGGGCCTTGCGGAACTGGTTCCAGTTCTGCCCGCCAAGCGTTCCCGCATCCTTGGCCGCGTTATACTTGGTGCTGCACTCGGCCATGGTCAGCGCATTGGCAGGCGCCGCCAGGAATAAGGTCGCGACGGCGAGACCCGTCAAAGTGGCAAGTCGATGGATGAGCATGCTTGTTCTCCCTACGGCGGTTCATGATATGTCCCAGTGCAGCAATAGCGCTCAACGGCTGGTTGCGCCAGATGCTAAGTAGCGTAGAGACAAATTTAGAAGTGCATTCTTTTCTTTAAGGTGATGAATTCGTTGCCGGGACTGTCTCCCAGCCAAGTTCGTCCGGGTGCATTGCACGGAGCGCGCGCATATGGCTGGTTCCCAGCGAGGGCACTGCGTCGCATGACAGCCAGTCAAATCGGCGGGTGCGGCGAACCTGAGCCTACCGCTGTCTGGAGCAGCACGATGCGGATTCGGGTTCAAGGCCACACTGCCACAGACCAAAGGATGCAGATGAGGTTTAAGTTGACGCTTCTGATGCTGCTGCCGCAACAAGGGCTCGGAACTTGAAAATCAACTCACTAGCGTGACGCAAAACACACAAGACAACAATTTTCTAAGGATTGGTCGTCCATAATCATACAATGTGATGACGGGGCTTGGGCCATTTTATGGCATGAGATGCTCGGAAAGAACCATCGGGAAGCTGGCGAACATGGCAGGACATTATTTCGGTACGGACGGCATTCGTGGGCGAGCCAACAAGTTTCCAATGACGGCGGAGGTCGCCATGCGGGTCGGCATGGCCGCCGGCCTCTCGTTCCAGCGCGGCAGCCACCGCCACCGCGTCGTGCTCGGCAAGGATACCAGGCTTTCCGGCTACATGATCGAGAACGCGATGGTATCCGGCCTGTGCGCCGCCGGCATGGATGTCTTCCTGCTCGGCCCGATCCCGACGCCGGCTGTTGCCATGCTGGTGCGCTCGCTGCGCGCCGATATCGGCGTGATGATCTCTGCCTCGCACAACCCGTATTACGACAACGGCATCAAGCTGTTCGGCCCCGATGGCTATAAGCTGTCCGATGAGATCGAGGAGCGTATCGAGGGAATGCTCGACAAGGATATCGAATTGGCGCTCGCCGATTCCGATGGGCTCGGCCGTGCCAAACGCGTCGACGGCGTGCATGACCGCTATATCGAATTCGCCAAGCGCACGCTGCCGCGCTCGATGTCGCTGTCAGGCCTGCGCATCGTCGTCGATTGCGCCAATGGCGCCGCCTACAAGGTGGCGCCCGACGCGCTGTGGGAACTCGGCGCCGAGGTCGTTGCCATCAATGTCGAGCCCAACGGCTTCAACATCAACAAGGAATGCGGCTCGACTCATCCGGCCGGTCTGCAAAAGAAGGTGCACGAGGTGCGCGCCGATATCGGCATTGCGCTCGACGGCGATGCCGACCGTGTCGTCATCGTCGACGAGAACGGCGCGATCGTCGATGGCGACCAGATCATGGCGCTGATCGCCGAGTCCTGGCAGCAGAGCGGACGGCTGGCCGGCGGCGGCGTCGTCTCGACGGTGATGTCCAATCTCGGCCTCGAACGCTTCCTTGGCGACATGAACCTGCAGTTGCATCGCACCAAGGTCGGCGACCGCTATGTCGTCGAGCACATGCGCGCCCATGGGCTCAATGTCGGCGGCGAACAGTCGGGCCACATCGTGCTGTCCGATTTCTCGACCACCGGCGACGGGCTCGTCTCGGCGCTCCAGGTGCTCGCCTGCATCAAGCGGCATAACCGGCCGGTCAGCGAACTGTCGAAGAAGTTCGAGCCGGTGCCGCAGCTGTTGAAGAATGTGCATATTTCCGGCGGCAAGCCGCTGGAGGAGGCGCCGGTCAAGGCGGCGATCGAAGATGCGCGCAATCGCCTCGGCAAGGCCGGACGCCTGGTCATCCGGCCTTCCGGCACGGAGCCGCTCATCCGCGTCATGGCGGAGGGCGACGACCCGCAGCTTGTCGAGTCCGTGGTCAACGACATCGTCGAGGTCATTTCGGAAACGCGCAGCGCCGCCTGATCTTTCTCCAACATCGGTTCAAAAGCCCGCCTTGCCGGCGGGCTTTTTATTGGGTCGCGGCCAGCACCGCCTGCAGCAACGGCCGCCAGATTGCTCGAATTTTAGAGATTCGTGGTTAATCAATACGGTTAAACGCCTTTTAACCTTTCCGATTCATTATCCACAACTGAGGTCAATCACATTTCGGGCGCGTTCGCCGTTCGAGGGTTCTCAGGGGTGATAAGCATGTTCAACACAGCAAGAATGGCTCTCCTGGCCGCGCTGTTTGCCGGCGCCGGGCCGGCATTCGCCGCCGATTTCGTCGAGCCGCCCGTCGTCGAGGAGGCGCCGCCACCGGTTGCCTACGAGCAGCCGGCCGACTTTGGCGGCTGGTATATCCGCGGCGACATCGACTATCACTGGTCGAAGTTTCGCGGCGCCGACTACATCACCTACGGACCGCCTCCCGGGACAGGTACTTTTGACAGCGGCAAGCTGAAGAGTGCCTTCTCGGCCGGTGCCGGCGTCGGCTATCAAATCGACCGGCACTTCCGCACCGACTTGACCGCGGACTGGATGAGCAAATCCACTTTCCGCGGCTCGACCAGCGGCATCTGCCTCGATGGAGATCCCTGTACTTCGGTCGATACCTCGTCCTATACGGCGCTGCTGCTGCTCGCCAACGCCTATGTCGATATCGGCACATGGCACGGTATCACGCCCTATGTCGGTGCCGGCATCGGCGGCGCCTGGGTTAAGTGGGATACACTCCACAACAGTGATGAAGACGGTGAATTCTTCCACCATGGCGGCAAGGGCTGGCGTTTTGCCTATGCTGCCATGGTTGGTGCATCCTACTGTTTGACCGATCGCGTCAAGCTCGACGTCGGCTACCGCTACAGCCATATAAACGGTGGGAAGATGTTCGACTTCGGCAGCGGCGTCGGCCCCGGCTATGACGACGGCATCAATGTTCATGAGGTGCGCGGCGGCCTGCGCTACCAGTTCGGCAGATCGGACTGCGTCGAACCGGAACCCTATGTTCCGGAACCGGAGCCGGTCTACACGAAGTAGTCGCTTCGAAATCGAGGATTTTGTCGACCGCCCGGCTGATGCCGGGCGGTTTCGTTTGGCTGCCTAAAGATGCTGCGTTGCTCTGTAACGCTGTCCAGCTCGAGGAGCGAAAACGGATCAATCAATTGCTAACGCCTTGTTATCCTTAACCCGCACTTAACCACTATGGTTAACAATGCTGTCTGAAACGGCGCGCGCGATCGCGAATGCGCCAAGTTCGGGAGCCGAGGACCATGACATCCAAATCGCCTGTAGCACTGGCGCTTGCAGCAGTCGTCCTGATGCCGCTGACGCCGGCGCTTGGCGCCGATTACGAACCGCCGGTCTATGTCGACCAGGCGCCCGACTATGTACCGGTCGAGGTTGGCTCGGGATGGTATCTGCGCGGCGATGTCTCCTATCTGGTGCAGAAGAGCTTCAAGGATGAGCATTTCGCCTTCACGCCCGCGAGCTTCGACGAAAAGGAAGATCCCATCTTCGCCAGCATTGGCTTCGGCTACCATTTCAACGACTATCTGCGCGCCGATCTCAATGTCGGCTATCTTCCCGGCAACAAGATCGACGTCGGCTATAACGACGGAACGACCGTGGCATCGGCGACCCTGAAGAACTATGCCTTCTCAGGCATACTCAATGGCTACGTCGACCTTGGCACCTATGTCGGAATCACACCTTATCTCGGCGCTGGTGTCGGTGTCGTCCAGAGCAAGCGTCGCCTCTCGGCGAGCTACTTCACCGACAACGCCAACCCCGCCGACGATTTCGTCCTGCGTGACGACAAGACCCAATATTCCTTCGCCTACACGCTGAATGCCGGCCTTGCCTACCAGGTGTCCAAGAACGTCTCAGTCGATCTGGGCTATCAGTATTTTTCCGCGCCAGACGCCGAATATGTGACTGCCGAGAGCCTGACTTCTTTTCCGATCCGCAAAGGAATCAACAATCATCAAGTCAAAGTCGGACTACGCTACGATCTCTGGTAGGCCCGGCCGAAGTCGAGGCGTGGACAATGGCGGGTCGTAGGCCCGCCGTTTGCGTTTCGCCCGGCAATATCCTGACAGCGACAAAAACTTTCCCCTTGACGCCGAAAGCCTGAACGCATATCGCCATCCGTGGGCCACCCCTCCCCAACGAGGGGCCACTATCTGGAAGGATAGACCACGATGACCACGCATACGAAGCCCGGATTCCGTCCGGCAAATCCCAATTTTTCCTCAGGTCCCTGTGCAAAACGCCCCGGCTGGTCGGTCGAGGCGCTCAAAAATGCCGCGCTCGGGCGCTCGCACCGCGCCAAGATCGGCAAGACCAAGCTCGAACAAGCGATCGAGCTGACACGGGAAATCCTCCAGGTTCCGGCGGACTACCGCATCGGCATCGTGCCGGCCTCGGATACCGGCGCGGTCGAAATGGCGCTGTGGTCGCTGCTCGGCGAACGCGGCGTCGACATGGTCGCCTGGGAGAGCTTCGGCTCCGGCTGGGTCACCGATGTGGTCAAGCAGCTGAGGCTCGCCGATGTGCGCAGGTTAGAGGCGGACTACGGCGTACTGCCCGACCTGACCAAAATCGACTTCGACCGCGACGTGGTCTTCACCTGGAACGGCACGACGTCGGGCGTACGCGTGCCGAACGGCGATTTCATCCCGGCCGCCCGCAAGGGCCTGACCATCTGCGACGCCACTTCGGCGGCCTTTGCGCAAAAGCTCGATTTTCAGAAACTCGACGTCGTCACCTTCTCCTGGCAGAAGGTCTTGGGCGGTGAGGGCGCGCACGGCATGCTGATCCTCGGCCCACGCGCCGTCGAACGGCTGGAAAGCTACAAGCCGGCCTGGCCACTGCCGAAGATCTTCCGTCTCACCTCGGGCGGCAAGCTGATCGAAGGCATCTTCAAGGGCGAGACCATCAACACGCCGTCGATGCTGTGCGTCGAGGACTATCTCGACGCGCTGCGTTGGGCGAAGTCGATCGGCGGCCTCGACGCGCTGGTCACCAGAGCGGATGCCAATGCCGCTGTTCTCGATCGCTTTGTCGGGAAATCTTCCTGGCTCGGCCATCTTGCCGTCGACCCGGCGACGCGTTCGAACACATCGGTCTGCCTTTCCTTCACCGACCGGCAAGTCGCGGCACTCGACGCCGACGGACAGGCTGCGTTCGCCAAGGCAATTGTCTCGGCGCTCGACAAGGAAGGCGTCGCCTATGACATCGGCGCCTACCGCGATGCACCGCCCGGGCTGCGCATCTGGTGCGGCGCGACAGTCGAGACCTCCGATCTCGAAGCGCTGCTGCCCTGGCTCGACTGGGCCTTTGCCGCGCAAAAGGCGTCGCTGAAGGCAGCCGCCTGAGTTTTCCTGTGGCGGCTCTCGGGCCGCCCACCCCCAAACGGATCAAATCCTAATTGAAGGAGGCCGCCATGGCGCCCCGCGTTCTCGTCTCAGACAAACTTTCCACCACCGCCGTGCAGATATTCAGGGATCGCGGCATCGAGGTCGACTATTTGCCGGATATCGGCAAGGACAAGGAAAAACTGCTCGAAGTGATCGGCCAGTATGATGGGCTGGCCATCCGCTCGGCGACAAAGGTCACGGAGAAGCTGATCAACGCCGCGACCAGGCTGAAGGTCGTGGGCCGCGCCGGCATCGGCGTCGACAATGTCGACATACCGGCGGCGAGCCGCAAGGGCATCATCGTGATGAACACGCCCTTCGGCAATTCGATCACCACCGCCGAGCATGCGATCGCCATGATCTTCGCGCTGGCCCGCCAGATACCTGAGGCCAACGCCTCGACCCATGCCGGCAAATGGGAAAAGAACCGCTTCATGGGTGTCGAGATCACCGGCAAGACGCTCGGCATCATCGGCTGCGGCAATATTGGCTCGATCGTGGCCGCGCGCGGCGTCGGCCTGAAGATGCATGTCATCGCCTTCGATCCATTCCTGTCGGACAGCCGCGCCGAGGAGCTCGGTGTCGAAAAGGTCGAGCTCGACGAGCTGTTCGCCCGCGCCGATTTCATCACGCTGCACACACCGCTTACCGACAAGACGCGCAACATCATCGACGCCGCGGCGATCGCCAAGATGAAGACCGGTGTGCGCATCATCAATTGCGCGCGTGGCGGGCTGGTCGTCGAGGCCGACCTGATCGCGGCACTGAAAAGCGGCAAGGTGGCAGGCGCCGGCATCGACGTGTTCGAGGTCGAACCGGCGGAGTATAATGAACTGTTCGGCATGGAGAATGTCGTGGCGACGCCGCATCTCGGCGCGTCGACCACCGAAGCGCAGGAGAATGTCGCCCTGCACGTCGCCGAGCAGATGTCCGACTATCTGATCAAGGGCGCTGTTTCCAACGCCATCAACATGCCGTCGATCACCGCCGAAGAGGCGCCGCGGCTGAAACCTTTCGTCAAGCTTGCCGAAGTGCTCGGCGCCTTTGTCGGACAGGTCACCGAGGATCCGATCAAGGAGGTCGAGATACTGTTCGACGGCTCGACCGCGACGATGAACACGCGCGCGCTGATCAGTGCCACCCTTGCCGGGCTGATCCGGCCGCAGGTCTCCGACGTCAACATGGTGTCGGCGCCGATCATGGTGAAGGAGCGCGGCATCATCGTCGCCGAGGTCAAGCGCGACAAGTCGGGCGTGTTCGACGGCTATATCAAGCTGACGGTCAAGACCGAGCACAGGACGCGCTCGATCGCCGGCACCTGCTTCTCGGATGGCAAACCGCGCTTCATCCAGATCAAGGGCATCAATCTCGACGCCGAGGTCGGTCAGCACATGCTCTACACGACCAATGCCGACGCGCCCGGCATCATCGGTCTGCTCGGCACGGTGTGCGGCGAGAACGGCGTCAACATCGCCAACTTCCAGCTCGGCCGCAACCGGCCGGGTGGCGATGCCATTGCATTGCTCTATCTCGACGCGCCGTTCCCGGAAAACGTATTGGCGCAGGTGCGCTCGCACAAGTCGATCGACTCGGCCAAGCGGCTGCATTTCGACGTCGGCGCGGCCTGAAATTCGGTCGCCCCGTGTGCAGCAGCACGCGGGGCGCTTCCACGGTCGTTGATGGATCGGCAGTGAAACGTCCCGGCAAGCGACTTCATTCAGCGGCGGATGCCGCCATCTTCCGTCCGCTGTATTCGGCGAGGCTGATGCCGCCGAGCACCAGCGCGAGAGCAAGCGCCTGATAGAGCTGGAATGTCTCACCGACGATCAGCACCGACAGCAGCGTACCGAAGATCGGCACCAGATTGATGAACAGGCCGGCCCGGTTGGCGCCGATCAGCTCGTTGCCCCTGATATAGAAGATCTGCGAGATGACCGAAGCACCGATGGCGGTATAGAACGCGACCGCCCAGCCGCGGGTATCGGGAACGATGACCTTGCCGGCGGCAATCTCCCACAGGAAGAAAGGCAGCGATGTGATGAGTGCGGCAACCGACAGCGCCAGCATCAGGCTCTGCCAGCGGATGACCGGCTTCAGCCGCAACCCCACCGAATAGAAGGAGTAGCAAAGCACGGCGACCAGCATGATCGCGTCGCCGAAATTGAGATCCAGCCTGAGAAGCTGGCGTGGATCGCCATGGCTCGCCGTCACCGCGACACCGGCGATGGTCAGCACGACGCCAATGACCTGCACGCCATTGACGCGCAGGCGAAAGAACACAAAATTGGCGATGATGATGACGATCGGGATCGCCGCCTGCTCGATCGAGACGTTGATCGCCGTGGTGTAGTTGAGCGCCGTGTAGAAGATCGTGTTGAAGAAGGCGAAGCCGCAAGCGCCGAGCCCGCCAAGCAGCAACCAGTGCCTGCGCACCACCGGCCAGTCTTGGCGTAGCGTTCCCCAGCCGATCGGCAGCAGGATCAGAACCGCCAGCAGCCAACGCAGGAAGACGAGCGTCATCGGCGAGATATGACCGACCGCCAGCTTTCCGGCCACGGAGTTGCCGCCCCACAGCAAGGTGGTGAACAGCAGGAATAGGTAGGCGGCTCGATGCATCGTGACATTCCGGCCAGGCAGAGAGAAATGCGCGGTCCTTGCGGGCCTATTGCGGCAGCTCGCGCAAGTAAATGATGTCAAAGGCGAAAATTGTTGTGCCTCGGAGCGTTTTCGGCGGCAAAGAATGGTCGCGCTCGCCGGGTCTTGACGCTATAGAGCGACGTGCGTGCAATTGGACGCTACGCGTCGGAAGGCTTTAATCCTCGCGTCGTGCTTTCCCAAAATCGATTCCGTTTTTGGGGGCCGATGCGATAGAGGCCTATCGTTTCGAATTGTTTCAAGCTGCTCGTGCGGCGTCTCAAGGGAAAAGAAATATGGCCAATGTGGTGGTCGTCGGCTCGCAATGGGGCGATGAGGGCAAAGGCAAGATCGTAGACTGGCTGTCGGAGCGCGCCGATGTTGTCGTGCGCTTCCAGGGCGGCCACAATGCCGGCCACACGCTGGTCGTCGATGGCAAGGTCTACAAGCTGTCGCTGCTGCCGTCGGGCGTGGTGCGGCAAGGCAAGCTGTCCATCATCGGCAATGGCGTCGTCTTCGATCCGCACGCTTTCGTCGCGGAGGTTGCGAAATTGAAAGCGCAGGGCGTGGAGGTGACGCCGGACCGCCTGAAAATAGCCGAAAACACCGCGCTTATCCTGTCCTTGCACCGAGAGCTGGACGGATTCCGCGAGGACGCCGCTTCCAATTCCGGAACGAAGATCGGCACGACCCGTCGCGGCATCGGTCCCGCCTATGAAGACAAGGTGGGCCGGCGTGCGGTCAGGGTGATGGATTTGGCGGATTTGGAAACGCTGCCCTTAAAGGTCGACAGGCTGCTGACGCACCACAATGCGCTGCGCCGTGGGCTCGGCCATGCCGAGGTCACGCATGAGGCGATCATGAGCGAGCTGATTTCGGTCGCCGACGAGATCCTGCCCTATATGGACCGCGTCTGGAAAATCCTCGACGACAAGCGCCGCGCCGGCGAGCGCATCCTGTTCGAGGGCGCGCAAGGCACGCTGCTCGATATCGACCACGGCACCTACCCATTCGTCACCTCGTCCAATACGGTTGCCGGTCAGGCCGCCGCCGGGTCGGGTGTCGGCCCGGGCGCCATCGGCTATGTGCTCGGCATCACCAAGGCCTATACGACGCGTGTTGGCGAAGGTCCGTTTCCGACCGAGCAGAAGAACGAGATCGGCGAGTTCCTGGGCACGCGCGGCCATGAATTCGGCGTCGTCACCGGCCGTAAGCGCCGCTGCGGCTGGTTCGACGCCGTGCTGGTCCGCCAGGCCGTCGCCGTCAACGGCATCAAGGGCATTGCGCTGACCAAGCTCGATGTGCTCGATGGGCTGGACGAAATCAAGGTCTGTACCGGCTACCGCCTCGACGGCGAGGCGATCGATTACCTGCCGGCCAGCCAAGGCGCGCAGGCGCGCGTCGAACCGGTTTACGAGACGCTGGAAGGGTGGAAAGGCACCACCGCCGGCGCGCGCAGCTGGAACGACCTGCCGGCCCAGGCGGTAAAGTACGTCCGCTACATCGAAGAGCTGATCGGCGCGCCGGTCGCACTCCTTTCCACCAGCCCTGAACGGGACGACACGATACTTGTGACCGATCCGTTTCAAGACTAGTTTCTCAGCCTTTCCGGGCATTGCGCTGATTTGCGGGGGCCGGCCCAGAAACAAATGCAGGTCGACTGACGTATGGTAGATTTTGTTCCCATTCTGAAAAAGGCGCTCGATAAACTCGGTGAGCCGTCGGCGGAAGTGCGCGCCAGGGTCTATGACAAGGCCCGTTCGTCAATCGCGAAACAACTCGCAGAGAAGGCTACGATGACGCCTTCCGATGTCGACCGGCAGATGCGTGTGCTGGAAGACGCCATCGCCAAAGTCGAGCGGGACTTCGCCAAGCCTGCGCCGCCACCCGACCCGCTGGCGGAACTGGAGGACATCTTCTCCTCCATCGACCGCAACAAGAACCAGTCCAGCCATGTCCGGCAGCCGGCAAAGACCGAGCCGGCAAAGACGGAGCCAGCAAAGGCTGGGCCAGCCTGGCAGCCTACGCCCGCCAAGGCGGCGCCGAACTGGCAAAAGCCGCAGCCCGTCGCTCTTTCTCAGGTGCGCGCTGGTCCGCCGCCGCCCAATATAGATATTCCGACGGCCGAGGACCAAGACGGCGTTTTTCGGGGCGACGACTTTTCCAACGACGGCAGCCCCGCGGAGGACAGGTTCCAGCGGCTCCATCCCGCCGAGCGCAGGCGCAGCTATGGCGGCGTGATCGCCGCCGCCATTGCCTTGCTGGTCATTGCCGGTGGCGGCTATGGCATCTGGCTGAACAAGGATGCGTTCGGCAGCATGCTCGGCCTCGACGAGACCAAAGCCGTCGCCACCGAACCGCTGGTGAAACCAGCCCCGGCCAAGCCGGTGGCCGATGCGGCCGTACCGGCCGCGGCACCGCCGACGGAGGCCGGCGAAGGCGCGAAGTTCACGCAGCGCCTGACGCCCGAGGGCCACGAAGTCGACCCCGGCCCGGCGGCCGGGCAGGCGGGCATCGGCGAAGGCGAATCCGTGGCCGCACTGACCACGCCGCCGCCGGCCGCGCAAACGCCGACCACCCCGGCACCCGCCGCGCCGGCACCGGCCGCGCCCGCCGACACGCAAGCCACGGCCAATCCTCCAGCGGTCGATGGGGCCGCTGCACCAACTCCCGCAACGCCGCCAGCGAACGGGGCAGCAGCGCCTGCAACGGCCGCCCCACCGCCCGCACCGGCAGCGGCACCGACGGCAGTTCCGCCGCAAGCCACGTTGGCCGTCGGCCAGAAGGCGATCTTCTACGAGGAGCGCACCAGCACCGCTCAAGGCTCGGCCGAGCCCGGCAACATCGTCTGGTCACTGGTGCAGGAATCGCCCGGCGGCGACCTGCCGCGAGAGCCGGCGATCCGTGCCGAGGCGACTATTCCAGGCAAGGATATCCAGCTGCGCATGACGATCCGTCGCAACACCGACCAGACGCTGCCGGCAAGCCACATTATCGAGATGATCTTCCTGACGCCTGAGGGCTTCGAGGGCGGCGGCGTCGATAACATCCTGCGTGTCGCCATGAAGGGCTCCGAGCAGGATGCCGGCAGCCCGTTGATAGGCATCCCGGCCAAGATCGCCGACGGTTTCTTCCTGGTTGCGCTCAACGACACCAAAGCGGATGAAGACGCCAATCTGACCTTGCTCAGAGGCCAGGACTGGATCGACGTCCCGGTCGTCTACAAGACCGGGCGGCGGGCGCTGCTCACCATGGAAAAGGGCATTCCCGGCGAGAAGGTGTTCGACGAGGCGCTGAAGGCCTGGCAGACAAAGACGGCGGGGTGAGGCCGGCTCACCAGCCCAACGCCTCTCTGGCTCAGAAGCCTTGGAACAGCATGTCGAGCGCGCTCACGATGTCGTCGTGATGCCTCGTCAGATTCAGTCGGCTCTCGCCCAGTTCCGTCGCCGCAACGGTGGCGATCAAATGGGTGGCCATGACCAACTTCCGACCATTGATCTCGAAAATGGGGTGGAGCTTTCGCATTGGTGACGGCGCCATCGCAGCCGGCAGAAGCGGGACGACCACCCGGGTCTTGAAATGGTCGAGCAGATCGGCCTGGACGTCGAGGAGATAGCCGCCTTCGATGCTACCCGCGAAGACGTCGTAGCGCGCCATCAGAATTGCCGATGTTCTGCCAGCGGAATACCGTGTTTTTCGACATATTCGTTCCACGCATCTATCGTCGCGCGGTTCTCAAGCTTCCACAGCCGCGTCTTTTCGGCGGCCACTGCCTCTGCGATGCCGGCTTCAGCGGCGCGCGAGACATTCACATCGAGCCCCTTGGCTTCCTTCATGAGCTTTGAGTCGATAGACAGATTTGCCGGCTGACGGACCGCATTCACAGCTATCTTGCGCATGATCACCTCCACAGCATGCGCATAATATATGCGCATTTCTGTCTAGTCGCAATGACAAGGTGCTCGAACTCGCGAATTACCTCTCCATCTCTTCCCTTAGCATCTCGAGTTCCAGCCATTCCTCCTCGAGCGCTGCCAGTGTGACGCGCTCCTTGTCGAGCGCGGCAATCGTCTTCTGGAACGAGGCCGGGTCGCGCTCGTAATAGGCCGGATCGGCGATGTTGTTCTCCAGCCGCGAGATCGAGGCCGACACCGCTTCGATCTTTTTGGGTAAGGTTTCCAGCGCGAATTTCTGCTTGAACGACAGTTTCTTGGCCGGGCCCTTGGGAGCGGCCGCGTTGGTCCTGCTTGCAGCCATCGCCTCGCTGGTCTCTACCTTCGGCCGCGCCTTGCGGTCATCCAGCCTGGTGCCGCCGCGCTGCGCCAGCATGTCGGAATAGCCGCCGGCATATTCGATCCAGCGGCCGTCACCATCCGGCGCAATAATGCTGGTCACGGTGCGGTCGAGGAAATCGCGATCGTGGCTGACCAGGATCACCGTGCCGGCAAAGCCGGCGACCAGTTCCTGCAGCAGTTCCAGCGTCTCCATGTCGAGGTCGTTGGTCGGCTCGTCGAGCACAAGCAGGTTTGCCGGCCGTGCCAAAACGCGGGCGAGAATCAGCCGGGCCCGCTCGCCGCCCGAAAGCTCGCGCACCGGCGTGCGCGCCTGTTCCGGCTTGAACAGGAAGTCCTTCATGTAAGAGACGACGTGGCGCTGCTCGCCATTGATGACGAGGTTCTCGCCGCGACCGTCGGTGAGATACTGCGCCAGTGTCTCCTGCGGATCGACGGCCTCGCGCTTCTGGTCGAGCGTGGCGATCTCCAGATTGGTTCCGAGCCGCACCGTACCTGCGTCCGGCTTCAATTCGCCGGTCAGCATCTTCAACAGCGTCGTCTTGCCGGCGCCGTTCGGCCCGACCAGGCCGACGCGATCGCCGCGCTGGATGCGGGTCGAGAATCCCTTGACCACAGTCAGATCGCCAAAGCTCTTCTCGATGTTCTTGGCTTCGATCACCAGCTTGCCGGATTCGGCGGCGTCGCTGGCTGTCATCGTCGCCGCACCCTCGGCGCCGCGATGACCACGAAAGCGCTGGCGCATGGTCTGCAACTCACCGAGCCGGCGCATGTTGCGCTTGCGCCGTGCTGTCACGCCATAGCGCAGCCAGTGCTCCTCGCGCACGATCTGGCGACCGAGCTTGTGCTGCTCGCGCTCTTCCTCCTCCAGCACCGTGTCGCGCCATTCCTCGAAAAAGGCAAAGCCCTTGTCGAGACGGCGGGTCTGGCCGCGGTCGAGCCAGATTGTGGCGCGCGACACGCGCTCGAGAAAACGACGGTCATGCGAGATGACGACCAGTGCCGAGGAGGTGCGGGCAAGCTCCTCCTCCAGCCATTCGATAACCGAAAGGTCAAGATGATTGGTCGGCTCATCGAGGAGGAGAATGTCGGGCTCCGGCGCCATGACGCGGGCGAGGGCGGCGCGCCGCGCCTCGCCGCCGGAGAGGTCGTTCGGCCGCTCCTCGCCGGTCAGGCCGAGATGCTCCATCAGATAGGTGGCGCGGTAGGGATCGTCGGCGGGTCCGAGCCCTGCCTCGACATAGGCGCGGACGGTCGCAAAGCCGTCCATGTCGGGAATTTGCGGCAAGTAGCGCACGGTCGCCGAAGGCTGGCGGAAGACTTCGCCGTCCTGCGGTTCGATCAGCCCGGCGGCAATCTTGAGGAGCGTCGACTTGCCAGAGCCGTTGCGGCCGACCAGGGCGATCTTGTCGCCAGCTGAGGCCGTCAGGGCGGCACCGTCTAGCAGCGGCGTGCCGCCGAAGGTCAGCTTTATCCCGTCGAGATTGAGAAGTGGCGGCGCCATGTCAGCTTTCGGGTAGGGGAAAAGGATGCGCGAGCAGCAGCGCGCGGCCGCTGGCCAGCGCGATTTCCAGCCGGCCCCTGACCTCGTTGGAAATGGTCAGCGACGAGCCGAACGCGACCTCGACATGGTCGAGCGGCCATTTGGCACCGGTGACGCTCAGGCCGGCGAGATCGGAGAAGCCGAGCACCGAAAACAGCGTGCCGTCGGCATAGTCGAAGTCAGTCTTTCCCGGCAGCAAGGGAATGCCTTCCTGCGCGCCGCTGGTCAAAAGCACTTCCGTCCCGCCTTCCGCCAGCCGGACGCTCAGCGCCAGATGCAGGAAGATGTGGTCGGTGCGTTTGCCGCCGAAGGCGCCTGCGAGCACAAGGCTGGTCGCACCGCATTCGAGTGCGGCGGCGATAGCGAGTTCACCGTCGGTCTTGTCTTTTTCGGCGGGAAACACCTGCCGTGGCACGGCGGCCAGATCCTCCGGCAAATCGGCAGGCACCGAATCGAAATCGCCGATCCAGAGTTCCGGCCTGAGGCCCAGCATGCGCGCATGGCCGATGCCGGCATCCGCGGCGATGACGCGCGAGCCTTCGACCTGGCGGTCGAGCAGCGGCGTGCGGATGAGATCGCCGCCAAGCAGGATGGTGAATTTGCTCATATCTCGTGGCCCTTACCAGCCCTGCCCCGGAAACGGAAGATGAAACGGCAGAAGGCTGGGCTTTGGATGTCCGGCAAACTTCCGCTTGCGCAGCACTTCGGCCGGGCCTATGTGTCGCAACGCTCTAACGGGGTGCCGGACGCGATTTTCGCGGACCGGCTGAGAGGCAAGACTGCCAACCCGCTGAACCTGATCCGGTTTGTACCGGCGGAGGGATTAGACGTTTCGGACAGCCCGACGCCTCAATTCCTTTCAACGCGAACGAAGGAGGCGCCGATGCGCGGTTTTTTTCACTCTGTTGTCTCGATTATCCTGCTTGCGGCATCCGCGCTCGCCCTGCCAGGGCAGGCATCGGCACAGGATAAGCTGACCGTCTATACCTATGAAAGCTTCACCGCCGATTGGGGTCCGGGACCCGCTGTGACGAAGGCCTTCGAGGCCGAATGCAGCTGCGTCGTTGAATTCGTCTCGGTCGCCGACGGCGTAGCGCTGCTCAATCGTGTGAAGCTGGAAGGCGCCGCGACCAAGGCCGATATCGTGCTTGGCCTCGATACCAATTTGACCGCCGACGCCAAGGCAACCGGCCTGTTTTCGCCACACGGCGCCGTGTCGGGCGTCAGCGTCCCGGGAGCCTGGAGCGACGATATTTTCGTGCCGTTCGACTATGGCTATTTCGCCGTCGTCTACGATACCGAAAAACTGAAGAGCCCGCCGAAAAGCCTCAGGGAATTGGTCGAGGGCAATGCCGGCGACAAGATCGTCATCCAGGATCCGCGCACCTCTACGCCGGGCCTTGGCCTGCTGTTGTGGGTCAAGTCGGTCTATGGCGACAAGGCGCCCGAAGCCTGGGCCAAGCTCAAGGCGAAGGTGCTGACGGTGACGCCAGGCTGGAGCGAGGCCTACGGCCTGTTCACCAAGGGCGAGGTGCCGATGGTGCTGTCCTACACCACCTCGCCGGCCTACCACATGGTCGCCGAAAACACCGAGCGCTACCAGGCAGCGTCCTTCGAGGAGGGCGAATATCTGCAGATCGAGGTTGCGGGGATCACCACCAAGGGCGCGAAGAACCCGCTGGCGGAAAAGTTCATTGCCTTCATGACCGGACCGAAATTCCAGGATGTCATTCCCGAAACCAACTGGATGTTCCCGGCCGGCAAGACCGACAAGCCGCTCAATCCGGCGTTCGACAAGCTTGTCAAACCGACCAAGACCTTGCTGTTCAGCCCGGAGGAAGTCGCGGCCAACCGCAAGGCCTGGGTCGATGAGTGGCTTGCGGCGATGAGCAAGTAGTCGTGGCGAGCTGATCAAGGTGGTCACTCTACGGCGCCCCCCTCTGTCCTGCCGGACATCTCCCCCACGAGGGGGGAGATTGGCAGCTTCGGCGTCTCGCTCAGTCCTGCAACGTTGGAAATTGGCTAAGGCCGAAGTGACAGCCGATCTCCCCCCTCGTGGGGGAGATGTCCGGCAGGACAGAGGGGGGCGCGAAGGAACGCTGTCCTCGCTAAGAATCTCGAATCGGGCGGTGTAGCGTGCAACGCGCGTCATCAGTGGACTCCCGCGTCACTGCCGGCATCGTCGCGCTCGCAGCCATCGCGCTGCTGATCGGCGGGGCGTTCGCAGGTCTCATCCTGCAAGCCATGCGCGACCCGTCCGGCGCCGGCGCCGCTTTCGATTCCTATCTCTTGCGCGTCGCCCGTTTCACGCTCTGGCAGGCAGTCCTTTCGACCCTGCTCTCCGTTGCACCGGCGCTGTTCGTCGCGCGCGCCCTGTCGCGGCATCCACAGTTTCTCGGGCGAGGCTTTATCCTGCAGCTTTTCGCCCTGCCGCTGGCGCTGCCGGCCATTGTTGCCGCACTCGGTGTCCTGGCGCTCTACGGCCGTGCCGGGTATTTTGCCGGCACGCTGGGCGCGCTAGGCGGCCAGAGCTGGCCCGGCATCTACGGCCTGTCGGGCATCCTCGTTGCCCATGTCTTCTTCAACCTGCCGCTGGCAACGCGGCTGTTCCTGGAAGCATTGCAGACCGTGCCGGCCAACCAATGGCGGCTGGCGAGCCAGCTTGGCATGGGCGCTGCGCCGGCCTTTCGGCTGATCGAATGGCCGCCGCTGCGTGCGGCCCTGCCGGGCATCGCCGGGCTCGTTTTCATGCTGTGCATCACCTCTTTCACCATCGTGCTTACGCTCGGCGGCGGACCCAGCGCGACGACGCTGGAGGTTGCCATCTACCAGGCGCTGCGTTTCGACTTCGACCCGGCGCGGGCGGTGACGCTGACCTTGTTGCAAATTGCGCTGACCTTCGTGGTCGTGCTGGCACTGACACGGCTCGGCGCCAATGTGACCGGCGACGCCAATCTGCCGGTGGCGCCGCGCCGGTATTTTTCAGCCGGTGCGGCCGAGACCGTGCTGAACGCGCTGGTGATCGGGCTGGCATTGCTGTTTGTCGCCGGGCCGATGGCGGCGACGCTGGCAGCCGGGCTTGGCGCCGATCTCGGTCGACTGGCCGGCGAGAGCGCGGTGCGGCAAGCGACGGCGACCAGTGCTGGACTCTCCCTCTTGTCGGCGCTGCTCTCTGTGGCATTGTCGCTGTCGCTGGTCATGGCGCGCCGGGCGCTGGCGCTCACCCGGCGGACAGGCCGGCGGACACTGCTCGAACATCTGGCCGACACCGGTGCGGGGTTCGTCCTGGTGGTGCCGCCCATCGTCATCGGCGCCGGCTGGTTCCTGCTCTTGCGCGCCGTCAGCGATGTCTTTGCGATCGCCCCTGTCATGGTGGTTGCGGTCAATGCGGTGATGGCGATGCCGTTCGCCATCCGCGCCATCCGCCCTGCCTATGACGCGGCGAGCGAACGCCACGAACGGCTCTGTGCACAGCTTGGTATCTCGGGCTGGAACCGGTTGCGGCTGGTCGACTGGCCGTCGCTGCGGCGGCCGCTCGCCACCGGATTCGCTTTCGCCATGGCGCTGTCGCTCGGCGATCTCGGCGTCATTGCGCTGTTCGGCAGCGATTCCGTGCAGACCTTACCCTATCTGCTGCTGGCGCGCATGGGCAGTTACCGCACCGAGGATGCGGCCGGGCTGGCGCTGCTGCTCGGCCTTGTCTGCCTGGCGCTGGTGCTGACCGCGGACTGGCTGGGAAAGAGGGAGAAATCATGATGCCGATCAGCCCGGAACGGTCGATTTCGGTGGAAAAAGGCGCGGCGGTGCGGCTCGACAACGTCTCGTTCAGCTATGGTGAAACGCCGCTCATGTTCGATGTCGATTTCCCGGCGTCGGAGATCACCGCCATCATGGGGCCGAGCGGGTCGGGAAAGTCGACGCTGCTCAATCTGGCGGCCGGTTTCGAGACGCCGCGGTCGGGCCGCGTGCTGATCGGCGGCGCCGACGTCAGCACTGCGCCGCCTTCAGCGCGGCCGGTATCGATGGTGTTCCAGGAAAACAACCTGTTTGCCCATCTGTCCGTCGGGCAGAATGTTGGGCTCGGCCGCTCGCCTTCGCTCAGGCTGAGCGAGGCTGACCGCGCCGCAATCGCCGCAGCGCTGAAGCGCGTCGGCCTTGCCGGCAAGGAAAGCCGGCTGCCGAGCGAACTCTCCGGCGGCGAGCGGCAGCGCGTCGCGCTCGCCCGGGTCCTGGTGCGCGACCGGCCGGTGCTGTTGCTCGATGAGCCGTTCGCTTCGCTCGGACCGGCACTGCGCGACGACATGCTCGACCTGGTGGCCGACGTCCATTCGGAGCAGCGCATGACGGTGCTGTTCGTCACGCACCAGCCGGACGATGCGCGCCGCATCGGCCAAAACATGGTTTTCCTGGATGGTGGCACGGTTGCCGCGACGGGCACCGCCGCCGATTTTTTCGTCGGGGCTGGCCCGGAGGCATTCCGACGCTATATCGGCTCGGGTCCGTTTGCGGCTGGATCACGAGATGTTGCCCGGAAGCGGACATAATTTATGGTCAAACCGGCGGAAGGCGAAGCGGCGCTTGCTTGCCATGGTCGAGGTAGTGTGGCTAGGTCCCCAGGAGCTGGTCCGGCCTAGACCGTGATTTGGCCTTGCTGCCTCGTATCTGTCGGACGCACGAAGGACGCCGTAGCACTTGATTTTGCGCGTGATGCTTTCCGGAAATCGCGCCCGATTTTCGCGATCACGTCCCAGGACTTGAAAGGAAGCCGATCTGCCGACCGGCATCGACAATCGGAGAGTGAAACCGCTGGCGCGCTTTCTGGCGCTGGCCGGTCTTGCCTTGGCGCTGGCAAGCTGCCAGATGTTCACGCCTCCCGACGTGCAGGAATCGGGCTTCCAGCCCTCCGACAAGCCGATCACGGTCGACAATGTCGCCGCCAACAGCAAGCTCGCCCAACTGGCGAAGGCGCAGCACCCGCGCATCCTTGCCACCTATGGCGGTGAGTATTCCGACCCCAAGCTCGAGCGCATGGTGGCCAAGATCGTCGGCAGACTGACCGTGGTGTCGGCCAACCCGACCCAGACCTACCGCATCACCATCCTCAACTCGCCCAACGTCAATGCCTTCGCGCTGCCGGGCGGCTATCTCTACATCACCCGCGGCCTGCTGGCGTTGGCCAATGATTCAGCCGAGCTTGCCGCCGTCATTGCGCATGAAATGGGCCACGTTACGGCCAACCACGGCCTGCAGCGCCAGCAGTTGGAGGCCGAAGAGGGGTTGGCGACCAAGGTCGTTTCTGACGTGCTCGGCGACAACCCGACGGCCAAGGCGGCGCTGATCCGCGGCAAGCTGAGGCTGGCCCAGTTCTCGCGCAATCAAGAGCTGGAGGCCGATGCCATCGGCATCAAGTCGATCGGCGAAGCCGGTTTCGATCCCTACGCCGCCGGCCGCTTCCTGCAGTCGATGTCGGCCTATACCGATTTCCGCTCGATCAGCGGCGCCACCGACGCCAGCCTCGACTTCCTGGCGACGCACCCCAACACGCCGCAGCGTATCGATCTCGCGCAGCGCCACGCCCGCCAGTTCGGCGCGCCCGGTGTCGGGTCGCGCGACCGCGATTCATTTCTTGCCGGCGTAGACGGGCTGCTTTACGGCGACACGCCGGAGGAAGGCTATGTGCGCGGTGAAACCTTCCTGCATCCTGGCCTCGGCGTGTCGTTCTCGGTGCCTAACGGCTTCATCATCGACAATTCGGCGGCGGCGGTGACGGCGACAGGCCCGGGCGACATGGCAATCCGCTTTGACGGCGTGTCGATCGACAAGGACCGCTCGCTGACCGACTACATCCGCAGCGGCTGGGTCGCCGGCCTCGACGACAGCAGCGTTCGCCAGGAAACGATCAACGGCAACGAAGCGGCAACCGCGCATGCCAGCGCCGATGGCTGGCAATTCGACATTGCGGTGATCCGCGCCGGCGGCCAGGTCTACCGCTTGCTGACCGCTGCACCGTCAGCCAGCACCTCGCTGAGCACGGTGGCGCGCTCGGTCAGCGGCTCGTTCCGCATCCTGAGTGCTGCCGAGAAGGCAGCGCTGAAGCCGCTGCGTATCCGCATCGTCACGGTGCAGCCCGGCCAGACAATGGGCTCGCTGGCCGCACAGATGGTCGGCGTCGACCGCAAGCTGGATTTGTTCAGGGTACTGAACGCGCTGTCGCCGGGTGCCGCGGTTTCAGCCGGCGACAAGGTCAAGATCGTCACCGACAAATAGCAGCCGACGCGATTCAGGCTGCGAGAAATTCCGGATTCTGCTTCACCAGCGCCGCCTTGAGCTTTTCCATGGCGCGCGCCTCGATCTGGCGGACACGTTCCTTGGAGATGCCGAGCGTCTCGCCGAGCGCTTCGAGCGTCGCGCCCTCGTCGCTTAGCCGGCGCTCTTCGATAATCCTGAGCTCGCGCGCATTGAGCGCGCCGAGTGCCGTCCTCAGCCACACCGAGCGGCGTTCGACGTCGATCGTATCGCCGACGACCTCATCGGGCAGTGGGTCATCCGAAACCAGGAACTCCATCCGCTCGGTTGCGCCCGCGTCGTCGGCAAGCGGCGTATTGAGCGAACTGTCGGGTGCTGAAAGGCGGGAATCCATCATCGCCACATCGGCCTCGGAAACTCCGAGAGCCGCCGACACTTCGCGGTAGAGCGTGGCATTCGACGTCTGCTCGGCGCCGTTTGCCAGGCGGGCGCGCAGGCGCCGCAGGTTGAAGAACAGCGCCTTTTGCGCCGAGCTGGTGCCGCCGCGCACGATCGACCAGTTGCGCAGGATGTAGTCCTGCATCGAGGCCCGGATCCACCAGGTCGCATAGGTCGAGAACCGCACCTCGCGCTCCGGCTCGAAACGGGCCGCTGCCTCCAGCAGCCCGACATGGCCTTCTTGGATCAGGTCGCCCAGCGGAAGGCCGTAGTGGCGAAACCGCGACGCCATGGAAATGACCAGCCGCATATGCGCGACGGTGATGCGGTGCAGCGCGTGCTGGTCATTATTTTCCTTCCAGCGCAGCGCCAGGAGATGCTCTTCGTCACGTTCCAGATAAGGGGCTTTCATCGCCGCGCGAACCATGGTCCGTCCTGCACTGTCTTCCATCATGCCGCGCTCCTGCTTCAGGCGTTGCGGTGCGATCGAATCGTGAGTTGGCGCCGATGGTTGAAATGGCGGCGCCGCGCCCTACAACAGCGAAGAACGTGCCATGCGGGGGAATGTTCCCCCGGACTGTCATGTCGATTGCGCTGTTCCAGGCGATTCGCCACCGGCCTTGACTCAGCTGGATGGCGCCGGGAGATGCTGGTTGAGAATGGGATTTCAAGGGCGCGAGATTTTTGAAATGTAGTTTCTTATTCTGGCATCGCGCATCTGTCATTTTCCGGCACTCGCAATGACGCCGGACATCGGCCAAGGACGGGATCACAGAAAAATGAAATGGCTCAAATCGCTCATTATCGCCGGGACGCTGCAGGTTCTGGCCATCGCCGCCGGTCATACCGGCGCCAATCTCGACCAGATCAAGCAGTCCGGCGTCTTCAAGGTCGGCACGGAAGGAACCTATGCGCCCTTCACCTATCATGATGCTTCCGGCGCGCTGGTCGGCTTCGACGTCGAGATCGCGCGGGCCATCGCCGAGCGCCTCGGCGTCAAAGCCCAGTTCCTCGAAGGCAAATGGGACGGGCTGATCGCCGGTCTCGACGCCAACCGTTACGATGCCGTGATCAACGAGGTCGGCATCACCGAGGCGCGCAAGGCCAAATACGACTTTTCCGATCCCTACATCGCCTCCAAGGCAGTGCTGATCGTGCGTGGCGACAACACCGATATCAAGAGCTTCGCCGACCTCAAGGGCAAGAAGGCGGCGCAGTCGCTGACTTCGAATTTCGGCAAGCTGGCTGAAACCAACGGCGCCGAACTCGTCGGCACCGACGGCTTCGACCAGTCGATCCAGCTGCTTCTCGCCGGCCGCGCCGACGCCACCATCAACGACAGCCTGTCCTTCCTCGACTTCAAGAAGCACAAGCCAGACGCCAATGTGAAGATTGCCGCGCAGGAAGAAAACGCCGACTATTCCGGCGTCATCGTGCGCAAGGGCGATCCGGAACTGGTGGCCGCCATCAATAAGGCGCTGGCCGACATCAAGGCCGACGGCACCTACCAGAAAATCGCCGACACCTATTTCGGCCAGGACGTTTCGAAGTAAAACGGCTTTCTCGTGTGGGCCGAACGCCGGCCCGCGTCGTTCATATCGCGGCGAGCTGTCTTTTGACGGCCCGCCGCTTTCGCGTGATATGAGCGACGGCAATCTGGCAAGGAGGAGCCTTCGTGCCGCACTGGCTGCAATTGATGCTGGAATCCCTGCCTACGCTGCTGTGGGCTGCACTGATCTTCACGGTGCCGTTGACGCTGCTGTCGTTTGCATTCGGTCTTGTCCTCGGCCTAGTCGTGGCACTTGTCCGGCTGTTCGGTCCCAAACCGCTGGTCGCCGTGGTCCGCTTCTACGTCTGGATCTTCCGCGGCACGCCGCTTCTCGTGCAACTGTTCCTTATTTTCTACGGCCTGCCATCGGTCGGCATCCTGCTCGACGCCTTTCCGGCAGCACTGATCGGCTTCACCTTGAACATCGGTGCCTATTCGTCGGAAATCATCCGCGCCGTCATCGGTTCGGTGCCGAAGGGCCAGTGGGAAGCGGCCTATTCGATCGGCATGACCTGGGCCCAGGCAATGCGGCGCACCATTCTTCCACAGGCGGGGCGTGTCGCCGTGCCGCCGCTGTCCAACACGTTCATCTCGCTGGTCAAGGACACTTCGCTCGCCGCCGCCATCACCGTGCCGGAGATGTTCCAGGCAGCGCAGCGCATCGTCGCAACCACCTACGAGCCGCTGATCCTCTATGTCGAGGCGGCGGCCCTCTACCTGGTCATGAGCTCCGTGCTGTCGGCCTTGCAGGCGCGGCTGGAAACGCGGCTCAACCGTTATGGCGGCTTCCTGGAGGCGCGCGCATGATCGGCCTCACCAACATCGAAAAGCGTTTCGGCGACAATTTGGTGCTGAAGGGTGTGACCGTCACCATCGAGGAAGGCAGCGTCACGGCGCTCGTCGGACCCTCGGGCGGCGGGAAAAGCACGCTTTTGCGCTGCATCAACCTGCTCGAGCTGCCGACTTCAGGCACGGTGCGGATCGGCGACGATGCACTCGAATTCCACCCCGGCGGCAGGGTCTCGACCAGGGATATCCAGCGGCTGCGGCTGCAGACCGGCATGGTGTTCCAGAATTTCCAGTTGTTTCCGCATCGCACTGCGATCGAGAACATCATGGAGGGACTGGTGACGGTGCTGAAATGGCCCAGGGAGAGGGCGCGCGAACGGGCGCTGGCCCTGCTCGAAAAGGTCGGCATGGCGCACAAGGCCGATGCCTGGCCGGCGACGCTGTCAGGCGGCCAGCAGCAGCGCGTGGCGATTGCCCGGGCGCTGGCGCCTTCGCCGAAAGTCCTGCTCTGCGACGAGCCGACCTCTGCACTCGATCCGGAACTGGCGCAGGAAGTGGTCGACGTGCTCGGCAAGCTCGCCAGCGAGGGCACGACCATGGTGATGGCGACGCATGATCTGCGGCTCGCCTCGAAGATCGCGCGGGAAGTGGTGTTCCTCGATGCCGGCAACATCGTCGAACAAGGCCCAGCTGCGGTGCTGTTCAGCAACCCGGAACGCCAGCGGACCAAGCGGTTTATCGCCACGCTGAAGCACGAGGCGGAAAGGGAGGGCGGCGGGAGCGCTTAGGTTTCGCAGGCTTGCGCCGCCCCTCATTGCCCTGCCGGGCATTTCTCCCCGTATAGTGACGGGGAGAAAGACGCCTTCGCAAAGGATTTCGCCAATCTCCGGCGTTGCATGAAATGGTGCAGAGGGTCGCGACAAGTTCCTTCTCCCCGTCACTATACGGGGAGAAGGTGCCGGCAGGCGGATGAGGGGCAGCGCGGCGCTTGCAATTCACAGGGATAGATCGACCTGCTTGGCCCTATGGGTTCAAGTCGTCCAACCCCAAAAAAACCCGGCGCGAGGCCGGGTCTTTCTGAATTCGAAGGCGAGAAAAAATCAGGCAGCTTCTTCCTGCTCAGCTTCCTCGTTGTCGGCCTTGGCGCCGCGCTTCGGGCCCTTGTTGAGGTTCACCTCGATGAGGCGCACCGCTTCGGTCTCCGACATGCGGTTGACGGCCGCAATCTCGCGGGCCATGCGGTCAAGCGCCGCCTCGTAGAGCTGGCGTTCGGAATAGGACTGCTCCGGCTGGTTGTCGGCGCGGTAAAGGTCGCGCACAACTTCCGAGATCGAGATCAGATCGCCGGAGTTGATCTTGGCATCATATTCCTGGGCGCGGCGCGACCACATTGTGCGCTTGACGCGGGCGCGGCCCTGCACGACCTTCAGCGCGCGCTCGACATAATCCTCTTCCGACAGCTTGCGCATGCCGATCGAGGTCGCCTTGGCGACCGGCACCTTGAGGCGCATCTTATCCTTCTGGAAGTCGATGACGAACAGCTCCAGCTTGTGGCCCGCGACTTCCTGCTCATCGATCGAGACGATCTGGCCGACACCATGCGCCGGATAGACGATGTACTCGCCGGTCTTGAAACCGTGGCGCGCTGCGGTGGACTTCTTCTGCGGGGTGATCGTTGCCATTACGCCCTGAACTCCTTGTTGTGGTACCGGCATCGTGCCGGCCCGAACTCGTGCGACCGGGGTGACCGGTCCTTAGCCACACAACGATGAACTCACCGGAAAGGCCAGGACCGGCAAATCGCAACATTGCGACCGCCTGCCCCAGATCGCTCTGGTCCGGATTGAGAAATTCACCTTTCAGTGATTTGGGGCGTTTGCGCCATAAATCGACGTTGTGTCACCGGCATGTTTGGCTCATGTAACACAAAAAGTCGGAAGAATCAAGGTTTTGCTGCACGCGCGAAGGCCATGCGCCGTCGCCGCCTGTCAAGGCAGTTAATGTATCACGTCTGTTACGCGGCGTCAGGCCGCCGCAGCCGGCAGGCTCGTCAATCGCCTTCGCCGGGCTCCGGGGAGAAATATTTCTCGAACTTGCCAGTTTCGCCATCGAAGTTCTTGGCGTCGGCCGGCGGCTCCTTCTTGGCGGTGATGTTGGGCCACTTCTCGGCATATTCGGTGTTGATCTGCAGCCATTTGTCGAGGCCCGACTCGGTGTCGGGCTTGATCGCGTCGGCCGGGCATTCCGGTTCGCAGACGCCGCAATCGATGCACTCGTCCGGGTGGATGACGAGCATGTTCTCACCTTCGTAGAAGCAGTCGACCGGACAGACCTCAATGCAGTCCATGTATTTGCATTTTATGCAATTGTCGGTCACGACGTAGGTCATTGGTCGGCTCCGGGACGTCCCATTTTGTTGGGCTTTTTTGGTGAGGTAACGCCTTTGTCCGCTGGTGGCAAGGGCGGCCCTTGCCAGCGGTGCCGCGGTTTCCGGAATGGAATTCCAGAGGGCCGGCAAAGCGGACGTTCGAGTTTGCTCAATCGTCGCCGAGCAGGTGGTCGGTCTGGCGGCGTTCTTTCTTCGTCGGGCGGCCGCTGCCGGCCTCGCGCAACGGCGGCACCGCATCGGGAAGCGCCTCGCCCTTGGGCACCGGGGGCGGCGACATATCCTCGTAGAGCAGGCGGGCTTCTTCGGCCGGGCCACGCCGTACGCCGGTGCCAAGGATTTTCCAGACGAAGATCCGCCGCTCCAGCGTGATGGTCAAAACGTCGCCCGGCCTGACCGTGTCGGAGGCCTGCGCTGCTTTGTCGCGATTGATGCGGACGCGTCCGGCGACCACCAGCTTGGCTGCCAGCGTGCGCGATTTTACCGCGCGCGAGAAGAACAGCCACTTGTCGATGCGCTGGCGGGCATCAGTGACCATCGGATGAGCAGCTTACTTCTTCAGCTGGTCGCGCAACGCGGCGAGCTTGGCGAAGGGCGAGTCCGGATCGAAGCGGACCGGGCGTTCCTCACGCGGCTTTGGCTGGAAGGCGGGTTTTGCGCCTTGGGCGCCGCCTTTGCCGTCCTGCCGGCCAGCCTTCCAGTCGGGCCGATTTTCGCGCCGTTCGGGACGTTCGCCTTGCGGCTTGCCGGCGCGCTGCTCCGCCGCCTCGCCTTGCGGCCTCGGCTTGAACTTGCTGCGGTCGAAGCGCGGCTTGCCGGCGCCGTCGCGCTGGTCGTGGCGCCCCTGACGGGCGGGCCCGTCGCCCGGCGTCGGTTGCGCGCCGGCATCTACCGGCGCATCGACGCGGCCGCCCGGCGCAGCTTGACCATTGCGCGCACGATTGTCCCGATGATTGTCCCGGGGGCGGTTGTCATGCTGGCGATGACGTGGGCGCTGGTCGAAACGAGCCTGCCGCCACAACAGGATGGGTTTTGGCTCCTCGGCTTCTGGAGCAGCTTCGCCGGCGACGGCTTCCGCCGTTGCTGCAGGTTCGGCCGGCGATGCTTCCGCAGTTTCGAAAACCGGCGGCTCTGCCGGTGCCGCAGCCTCAGTTTCCGCCCCAAGTTCCGCCCTTGGCTCAGCCGCTGGTTCCGCAGGCGCTTCAGCAGTCGGCTCGGCGGCGGGCCGGGTCTCTTGCGTGACTTCTGCCGCAGCTTCTGGGGCTGGAGCTTCCGCGACAGGCTCTGCCGCCGCTTCGGCTGCAGCCTCCGCAACTGGGGTCGCATCCGACACTGGTTCGGAAACCTCCGCCTGCGGCTCTGCCGCGGCAGATGCTTCCGCTATCCTCGCCTGCTCGACTCGCGCAGCCTCTTCCGCCGCCTGCTTTGCAGCGGCAGCTTCACGCGCGGCATTGTCCTGGGCTTCGAGCCGCGCCTTGACCTCGGCTGCCGGTTTGGCATCGGCGCGATAGCCGAGTCCCTTCAGGATTTCTTCCATGTCGTCGGCGGTGGCGCCGAGGATCGACATCATCGGCGGCGTCACCATGAAGGACTGACCGTCATAGGCGCCGTCAGGGCGAGGCCCGAGGCCCGGCTTCCAGTTGGTCGCCGGCCGGATCAGGTCGGCCAGCCGTTCGAGAATATCGACGCGTACGGCACGCCGGCCAAGATTGCGGTAGCCGGCAAGCTTGTAAAAGGTCTTGTCGAAGGTCGGATCGATGACCACCGAGGTGCGGCCGGAGGCCAGTGCGTGAACGACATCGCCGAAGCCGGGCTTGTCCTTGCCGTCGTTTCTCAGCGCCCACAGCAGCGTTATCAGCCCGGCCGGCGCCGGTTTGATCAACGCCGGCACGAAGACATGGTAGGCGCCGAAGCGCACGCCGAGACGGCGAAGTGCCGCGCGGCCTTCCTGGTCGAGCGACTTCATCTCGTCGGCAATGTCGCGACGGTTGATGAGGCC
The DNA here is from genome assembly GCF_055811495.1 of Mesorhizobium sp. WSM4830. Taxonomy (NCBI): domain Bacteria; kingdom Pseudomonadati; phylum Pseudomonadota; class Alphaproteobacteria; order Hyphomicrobiales; family Phyllobacteriaceae; genus Mesorhizobium; species Mesorhizobium sp. WSM4830. Next base: position 28,673 of record NZ_JBVVQI010000037.1, read on the forward strand.
GAAATGCTCGACAAGCTGGAAAGCGATGCCGCGGCCGATGCCGGTGATCTGCTCGGCATTCTTGAGATCGACCAGCGGCTTCAGCAGGGATTCGATCTGGAAATTGACGAAGCGCTCGGCGCGCGCCGCAACCTTGTCGCGGGCCGGGCCGGTGAGTTGCTCGTCGGCGAGCAGAACGAGACGCGGCTTCAAAGCGTCTTCGCCGGCAACCAGCGTGCCGATCGGGGCGCCGATCCAGCGCAGCGTGCCATCCGAACCCAGCGCAATGTCGCCATTGGCAGAGGCGCCGAAGCGCTCGGCCCGCGCCTCGAACTCGGCGGCAAGCGCCTTCTGCGCCGCCGCCCGCACTGCCTTGGCGTCCTCGCCGCCGGCGCTCTGGTCGGCGGTGAAGCGGAAACCCTGCAACTCGCCGACGTGATGGCCTTCGACGAGGACAGTTCCGGTTGGGCTGATTTCGGCTTCAGGCATCGTGTTTTCTCTAAGGCGCCGCATGAGGACGGAAGTCCTGCGGTCTACAAAACGTTTCGTCAACCGCTCATGCAGCGCATCCGACAATCTGTCTTCGATTTCGCGCGTCTTTTCCTGCCAGTGTGCCCGATCGGCCAGCCAGCCGGGCCGGTTTGAAACGAAGGTCCATGTGCGGATCTGGGCAATCCTGTGCGATAGCGTGTCGATGTCGCCTTCGGTGGTATCGGCACGGCGCACCTGCTCGGCCATGTAGTTCTCGTCGACATGGCCGTGCCTGGCAAGGTCCATGTAGATGGAGGCGATCAAGTCGGCGTGCTGGGCCGGCGCGATCTTCCTGTAGTCGGGCAGCGCGCAGGCTTCCCACAGCAGCGCCACGCGTCTGGCATCGGTGGTGAGTGCCCGGACGTCCTCGTCGCGCGACAGATGCTCGAGCGCCTGCGCGTCTACTGCCGGCAGTGCGCGCGTCAGACCTTCGACCGGGGCGTTGGTCTCAATCGAGCGCTTCAGCGCATCGAGGTTGGCGAAATCGAAATGCGCGGTGCGCCACTGCAGCACTTTCACCGGGTCGAAATCATGCGCCTCGATCTTCTTGACCAGTTCCTCATCCAGCGGATCGACCTGGCCGGTGACGCCGAAGGTGCCGTCGCGCAGATGCCGGCCGGCGCGGCCGGCAATCTGGCCGAGCTCGGCCGCCGTCAGGTTGCGGTACTGGTAGCCGTCGAATTTACGGTTCTGGGCGAAGGCGACGTGTTCGAGGTCGAGGTTGAGGCCCATGCCGATGGCGTCGGTGGCGACGAGGTAGTCGACGTCTCCCGACTGGAACAGCGCCACCTGGGCGTTGCGGGTGCGCGGGCTGAGTGCGCCGAGCACGACGGCGGCACCGCCCTGCTGGCGGCGGATCAGCTCGGCGATGGCATAGACCTCGTCGGCCGAGAAAGCGACGATCGCGGTGCGCCGCGGCAGGCGGGTCAGCTTCTTCGAGCCGGCATAGGCAAGGTGCGATAGCCGTGGCCGGGTCACCACCGACACGCCCCGCAGCAGGCGCTGCAGGATGCCGTGCATGGTGGCCGCACCCAGCAGCAGCGTCTCCTGGCGGCCGCGCAGATGCAGGATGCGATCGGTGAAGATGTGGCCGCGTTCGAGATCGCCGGCGAGCTGGACCTCGTCGATGGCAACGAAGGCGGCGTCGGTCTCTCGCGGCATCGCTTCCACGGTGCAGACCGAGTATTTCGCGCCAGCCGGCTGGATCTTTTCCTCGCCGGTGATGAGCGCAACCTTATGGGCGCCGACCTTCTCGCAGACGCGCGTATAGACCTCGCGGGCAAGCAGCCTGAGCGGCAGGCCGATGACGCCGCTTTCATGCGCCACCATGCGTTCGATGGCGAGATGGGTCTTGCCGGTGTTGGTCGGGCCGAGCACGGCCGTCACGTCTCGACCCGACAGGATCAGCGGTTCAGTGTGTTTCGGATGGATGTTCATCGGCCTGGAAATAAGGCTCTCTGCCTCGCATTGTCGGGAGCGCGCCCATATTGGCCGCGTATGACAGGCGACACATAGGGATTTCGGGCGCGAAGCGAAAGCGGAATGTGCCGAGGGCGGGCCGATTGGTAGCTTCAAAGCCAAAAATCTGTTCCCGATTAACAGTTGGAACGAGTCTGGAACGAATCAGCGACGAATCACTGACTCGCGCTGATTCAGGTTTTGTTCACGGCTACATCTGGGCTTTCTGCCGGCGAATCTCACCACATGCTGAATCCCGGAAACTGGCCCGATTCATGCAGGCGGCATCCAAGCCAGCACCACGGTTAACCTTTGCCGGTGAATGATCGTGGCCGGCCAACCTGCTTCGCGCAACATTATGAAATTATTGATGTTTCCTAATGCGCCTTAATCATTTCGAGGGTGTTTTCAGCTCTCGCCGTTAACGTTCCGCTCAAAGCCGGAACGAATCGGCGACGAATCAGAGATAGCCGAAGATTCTTGGTTTGTTCACTGCAACATGTTGTGTTGTGAACAGCTTTTCCACCGAGAATCCACATGCTGCCGGGCGGTTTTTGCACAGGTTGCGCAGCGGCCGTTAACCTTTGTGTACTGGTTCGGCACACGCGGCATCATGGCCATCGGGTCGACGCGCTTAGTGCGTGAGGCTCAGAACTCGGCCAACCATGCCGAACGGCTTGTTCAGGATACGTCCGCTCCGACGGCATAGCGCTGCAATGCGGGGCCAACGTTCTGGATGATTTCGTCGTGAGACAGGGCGACGACCGGCGGGAGCCGCAGCAGGTACCGGCACATCGCCAATCCCAGCAACTGGCTGGAAATGAGCCCGGCCCGCCGGCCCGCATCGGCGGGATCAGCGACCGCCGCAACCAGGGGCCTCACCTGGTTGGCAAATACGTCGCGCACCTTTTCGGCGGCAAATTCGTTCGACGTCGCCGAACGCAGCAGAATTGCCATGCCGGTACCGTTGGTCGGATCTTCCCAGATTTCGAGAAATCGCCTGATCAGTGTCTTGCCGATGTCGGTTCGGTCGATCACCCGTAGTGCGGGCAATTTCAGATCGACGACCGCCGCCCTGGCAAACAACTCGTCCTTGCTGCGGAAATAGCGAATCACCATGGCCGGATCGATCGAAGCATGGGCCGCGACGTCACGGATCGAGGCGCCGTCATAGCCGCGTTCGGCGAACAGGAGCCTCGCGGCCTCAAGAATCTGAGCCCGGGTGCGATCCGACTTGCTGGGTTTCTTCGACTGATTCTCGGCCATGAAAATGCATATGCCAACGACCGTTGACAAATGCAATGGCTTCGGCTAAAAAGTCAACAAATGTTGACAAAATGGAGAGAGAAAATGTTGCCCGATACAACGGACGTCCTGATTGTTGGCGCCGGCCCGACCGGCTTGGCGCTGTCCATCGTGCTGCACCAGGCCGGGGTCGACCATGTTCTGATCGACAGGCTTGGGGAGGGCCTTCAGACCTCGCGGGCTGGCGTCATCCACGCTCAGACGCTGGAAGCGCTGGAGCCGCTGGGCGTCACGCAGCGGCTGAGCGAACTTGCCCTGAAGCTGCAGAATTTCGCCATCCGCGACCGCAACCGGGCACTGCTCAAGCTCGATTTCGGAAGGCTTCCGTCGAGGCATCCCTATCTGATGATGCTGCCTCAGAATCTCACCGAGCAGGTGTTCGCCGAGCGGATTGCCGCCCTGGGCGGCGTGATCCACCGCATGGTCGAGGCCAAGGCCGTGGTTCAGGACACTGACGGTGCGTGCGTGACGGTGGTCGAGAACGGCCGCGAGAAGATCATATCGGCACGCTACGTCGTTGGCGGCGACGGCATGCACAGCCTGGTGCGCAGCTCGGCCGGCATCGAGTTCGACGGCGCGGCCTATGAGGCGTCGTTCGTTCTCGCCGACGTTCGTCTCGACTGGCCGGTTGGGCCAACCGAGGTGTCGCTGTTCTTTGCGCCAGCCGGGCTGGTGGTGGTGGCGCCGCTTCCGGACGGATCGTACCGCGTCGTCGCGACAATGGACGACGCGCCGGAAAAACCCGCGGTCGCAGACATACAGCCGCTGCTGGACAGCCGCGGACCGACCGGCAAACGAGGCCGGGTGCTCGACCTGAAATGGAGCTCGCGTTTTCGCGTGCATCACCGCCTGGTCCGGTCATACCGCAAGGACCGGTTGTTCCTGATGGGCGATGCCGCGCACGTACACAGCCCGGCGGGAGGGCAAGGCATGAATACCGGCATCGTCGACGCGGTCGTGCTTGGTCAGTTGCTTGGCGACGTGGTGAACGGCATGCGCCCGGAAGCGGAGCTCGAACTCTATGAAACACTGCGACGCCCGGCGGCCCAGGAGGTGCTTGACCTGGCTGGTATGATGACCGGCATGGCGCTTACCCGCAGTCCGGTGAAGCGGTTCGTCCGCAACCTCGTGCTATCGGTGCTGAACCTCACACCATTCCTGAAACGCCGCATCGCCTTGAAGCTGTCGGGCCTCAGTCGGGCGCCGCTTGCCCGTCTGCCGGCACCCGCGTGCGAGGCAGGTGCAATTGCCCGAACCCAGCCTGAAGCCAGCCCAGCGCTGAAGCTTGCCGCGTGACGGCGCGGTTATCTGCCCGTACCTGCCGTCGGGCCGGTACGGGGACATCCGCGACATCCCAAGCCTCAGCTAATGTACTGACCGCCATTGGCTGATATGGTCGAGCCGGTGATGAAACCGGCATCGTCGGAAGCGAGGAAGACGACGCAGCGCGCGATCTCCTCCGGCTCGCCGAGACGGCCGACCGGGATGTGCGGGATGACGCGCTCGTTAAGCACCTTCTCGTCCATCGCCTTGACCATCTCGGTGGCGATATAGCCGGGGCAGATGACGTTGACGGTGATGCCGGCGCGCGCGCCTTCCTGGGCCAGTGCCTTGGTGAAGCCGATATCGCCGGCCTTCGAGGCCGAATAATTGACCTGGCCGACCTGGCCTTTCTGGCCGTTGATCGAGGAGATGGTGATGATGCGACCGAACTTGCGGTCGCGCATGCCGCCCCACAACGGATGCGTCATGTTGAAGACGCCGGAAAGGTTGGTGTCGAGGACCTCTTTCCATTGCTCGCGCGTCATCTTGTGGAACATCGCGTCGCGGGTGATGCCGGCATTGTTGACCAGCACCGAGACGGGACCGAGGTCGGCCTCGATCTTTTTGATGCCGGCGGCGCAGGCCTCGTAGTCGGCGACCGACCATTTATACACCGGGATACCGGTCGCGGCCTTGAACTTTGCCGCCGCTTCTTCATTGCCGGCGTAGTTTGCGGCCACCGAATAGCCGGCGCTTTTCAACGCGACCGATATCGCCGCGCCGATGCCGCGCGACCCGCCTGTGACGATTGCAACCTTTGTCATGTGTCCTCCCGGGAAATGCAGATGACTGAGCGTTGAAGCGGTGGGGTTTGCCCTCTACTCCCTACTCGCTTGCGCCAGCATCCTATTCGTATCGCTTATCTCATCACAATGCTTCCACGCACATGGCAACACCCATGCCGCCGCCGATGCACAGCGTCGCAAGACCTTTCTTGGCACTTCTGCGGCGCATCTCGTAGACCAGCGTGTTGAAGATGCGGGCGCCCGAGGCGCCGACCGGATGGCCGATGGCGATGGCACCGCCATTGACGTTGACGATCGCCGGGTCCCAGCCCATGTCCTTGTTGACGGCGCAGGCCTGCGCGGCGAAGGCCTCGTTGGCTTCGACCAGATCGAGGTCGCCGACCGACCAGCCGGCCTTGGCCAGCGCCTTGCGCGAGGACGGGATCGGTCCCGTCCCCATGATCTGCGGGTCGACACCGGCGGTCGCCCAGGAAACGATACGCACCAGCGGCGTGATGCCGCGCCTTGCGGCTTCCGCTTCGGTCATCAGCACCACGGCGGCGGCTCCGTCATTGATGCCGGAAGCATTGGCTGCTGTCACCGTGCCGTCTTTGTCGAAGGCGGGCTTGAGCTTGGTCATGGCGTCGATCGTCGCGCCATGGCGGATGTACTCGTCCTGGTCGACTATCGTGTCGCCCTTCCTGCCCTTGACTGTGAAGGCAACGATCTCGTCGTTGAATTTTCCGCCTTTCTGCGCAGCCTCGGCCTTGTTCTGGGAAGCCAGTGCGAACTGGTCCTGGTCGTCGCGGGTGATTTGGAACTGGCGGGCGACGTTCTCCGCGGTGTTGCCCATATGATAGCCATAGAAGGCATCGGTCAGGCCGTCCTTGATCATGGTGTCGATCAGCTTGAAATCGCCCATCTTGACGCCACCGCGCAGATGCTGCGCATGCGGAGCCATCGACATCGATTCCTGGCCGCCGGCAACGATGATCCTCGCGTCGCCCTGGGCGATCTGCTGCATGCCGAGCGCGATGGCGCGCAAGCCCGAGCCGCAGAGCTGGTTCAGGCCCCAGGAGGTCGCCTCCTGCGGCACGCCGGCGGCCATTGCCGCCTGCCGCGCCGGGTTCTGCCCTTGAGCCGCGGTCAGGATCTGGCCGAGAATGACCTCGTCCACCTCCTTGCCGTCGACGCCGGCACGGACCAGCGCTTCCCTGACGGCGACCGCACCCAATTCATGGGCTGGCGTGTTGGCGAAGGCGCCGTTGAAGGAGCCGACGGGCGTGCGCGCCGCACTGGCGACAACGATGGCGTTGGAAGCGGACATGTTCTTCTCCAGGCTTTCGGGGAACGATTTCGGGTGCCGTCGGGGACTTTTCTTGCCCTTTCCACAACCCGAGTCAAACCCGAAATGGGTAAGGCGTTGCTCCGTCGCAAGCAGGCCGCGCGTCGCGGCGACGGCAGCCCATCCGTGCTGCGCAGCATAAAATGTTCTCGCACTGCACAAACTGCTTGGATTCATGACGCTTTTGCGCATATCCTTTAAAAAGGCGCAATCGTTACCGGCGGCTTACTTAAGCTGCCCGGTGTCCGGGGAGGATGCAGATGGCCGCAAAAGACGAACCTATTGTTATCAAGAAATATGCCAATCGCCGTCTCTACAATACGGGCACCAGCACCTATGTGACGCTCGAGGATCTCGCTGAAATGGTCAAAAAAGGCGAGGACTTTACTGTCCAGGACGCCAAGACCGGTGACGACATCACGCATCCGGTACTGACCCAGATCATCTTCGAGCTGGAGAACAAGGACGGGCAGAACATGCTGCCGATCCCGTTCCTGCGTCAGCTTATCGCCTATTACGGCGACCAGATGCAGATGATCGTGCCGAGCTTTCTCGAGCAGTCGATGCTGGCCTTCTCCAAGGAGCAGGAACGCCTTCGCGAGCAGATGAAAGATGCCCTCGGCAAGTCGCCGATGGACATGATGAAGATCGCCACGCCGATCAAGGTTCTGGAGGAGCAGACTCGGCGCAACATGGAAATGTTCCAGAACGCCATGCGGCTGTTCACGCCGTTCCCGCCCGCGGGCTCTGCGCCGGCAGCAGCACCACCCGAACCGGCCAAGAAAGAAACACCGGAAAAACCCGACGACCTTCAGGAGCTGAAGGAGCAGATCGCCGCGATGCAGCGCAAGCTCGATACGATGTCGTGACTGCCGGCCGGCGAAGCGCCGCGTCGAACCTTCGCTAAAGTGCCGCTGAGACGTCGCAAACAGCGCGGCTAGAGCCGCTCCGGCAGCGGTCCCTGGTAGCGGGCGCGCGGCCGGATCAGGCCGTTGCTTGTCACCTGCTCCACGGCATGCGCGGCCCAGCCGACGCCGCGGCCGAGCGCGAACAGGCGGAACGGCGCATCGGACGGCAAACGGAGGCTGCGCGTCACCGCAGCCAAGGCGAAATCGACGTTCGGGCGCATGCCTGTTGCCGCAAAGGCCGCATCGCAAAGCCTTGACAGCCCATCATCGACATCTATCGCGGCCAGCAACGGCTCCGCTCGCGGATCGCCGTCGGGATAAAGCGGATGGCCAAATCCGGGCAGTGGCCTGTCGTGACCGAGCCAGCGACCGACAGCCGCATCCGGCCCCAATCTCTGCGCATCCTCGCCCAACATCATGACCGCCTCCGCAGCGTCGCCATGGCGCGGACCGGAGAGGGTGGCGAGGCCGGCAAGCAGGCAGGCCGAAACAGGTGCACCGGTCGACGCAGCGACCCGCGCGGCGAAGGTCGATGCGTTCAGTTCGTGATCGGCCAACAGCACGAGCGAGCGGCGGATCAAGTCTGCGCCGGCAGCATCGAGGGACCAGCCCTGCGCCAGCCTTTCATGCACGGCACCGCTTCCGCGAACCGCGCCGAGCGCCAGGGCCAAAGCGGCGATAGCGCCGGCCGCATCGTGGTTGGGCGAAGCCAATCGGCGGCCGAGCGAAGGCCGTCCGTTGGCCGCCAACGCGGCCAATTCCGCGAAGGCCGCCGGCCGACCAGTTGCGCCGTTGCCATGGCGGCTCGCCGACCCGAACGACACTGGTGCGCCAGATGCCCAAAGCAGGTTTGCCGTCTGCTCCAGCGTGGCTGTCTCGGAGAGCGTGACCGCATCCTGGCCGCGATAGACGAGGCGGCCGTGCAAAACGGTCGAGATCGTGGTGGCGATCGCCGGCTCACCCCAGGCAATTGCACTTTCGGCTATTGCCTGGGGATTTCGGCCGCGCGCCCGGCGGCTCGCCAGCGCCGCGATGTCGTCGGCGCGATACTGGCTGCGGCGTGGGTCGGCCCGATCCGGCCGCATGCCAATGCGTCCGCGGCTGACATAGGCATAGAGGGTCTGGGCGCGCACCCTGAGACGCTCCAGGGCTTCGTCCCGCGTCAGCCACTCCGTCATGTCAGCCTTGTCATGTTGATTCAGTTGATCAAGATTGATGGTCCAGTCGCCAACCCTTATCTACCGCCCGGAAAGGGTCAAGGAGAAAACCAATGGCGAATGGGCTCGATGATGTGGTGGCGGCGGAAACGGTGCTCTCCGATGTTGACGGTCTTGGTGGCCGCCTGACCATCCGGGGCCATTCGTTGCCCGACCTGGCAGGCCGCTGGAAATACGCCGAGGTGGTTCATCTGCTGTTCGACGGCTTTTTCGACGATCTTCCCGACGGCAGGGAGCTGGCGAACGCGATCGGTCGGGCGCGCAGCGAAGTGTTCGAGCGGATCGAACCCTTGCTGCCGTTTCTCGCATCCCTCGATATCTACAGCGCGATGCGCGCCGGCATTGCCCTGCTGCCGGATAGTGACAAATTGCCGGACGCGCTGCGGCTGGTTGCAGCACCTGCCGTGCTGACGCCGGCCTTGCTGCGCTTGCATCGCGGCGAAAGCCCGATTGCGCCTGATGGCAAGGCCGATCATGCCGCCGACATGCTGCGGATGCTGACCGGCATTGCGGCCTCGCCGAAATTGGCGAAGGCGCTCGATACCTATCTGGTGACGGTTTGCGACCATGGCCTCAACGCGTCGACCTTCGCCGCGCGCGTGGTCGCCTCGACGCAGGCTGGGCTTGCTTCGGCGGTGCTGGCCGGGCTCGGAGCGCTCAAGGGGCCGCTGCATGGCGGCGCGCCAGGTCCGGTGATCGAGATGCTGGACGCGATCGAGGCGCATGGCGACGCCGCCGGCTGGCTGCGCGACGAGATCGGGCGCGGCCAGCGCATCATGGGCTTCGGGCATCGCATCTACCGCGTGCGCGATCCGCGTGCCGACGTGCTGAAAGCGGTGGTGCGGCAACTCGGCGCCAAGGGCGAAGCCGGCCACCGGCTGGCGTTTGCCGAAAGCGTGGAGCAAGCGGCGCTCGAAGTGCTTCGCATCGCCAAGCCGTCGCGCTCGCTCCAGACTAATGTCGAGTTCTTCACAGCACTTCTGCTGGAAGCGGCGGGCTTTCCAAAAGAGGCGTTCACCAATGTCTTTGCTGCCGGGCGCGTCGCCGGCTGGATCGCCCATGCGCGCGAGCAGCAGACGAGTGGACGGCTGATCCGGCCGCAGTCGCGCTATATCGGGCCGGTGCCGGACCTCGTCGCCTGAGGATTTTTCCCCGAATGCTTTACGGAAACCGGCCCGCTACAGCCGATGCCGGACACCTCTCTCTTCAAGATGAGAGAGGTCTACATGACAAAAATTTCATGTCATTGCTCCACACATCCGCTGTTCTTGGGTGACAGAGAACCTATATGCTGCAGTGCAGCATGGTTCCACGGGAGCCCGCCTCGAAAGGAATAGGCCGCCTTGACCGCTAGAAAAACCGCCATCGTCACCGGTTCAACCTCGGGCATCGGCCTGGCCATTGCCCACGCACTCGCGGCCGAAGGCTGCAACATCGTCGTCAATTCCTTTTCCGACACCGCCGACGACCACGCCATCGCCGACGCGATCGCGAAGCACCACAAGGTGAAGACCGTCTACGTCAAGGCCGACATGTCGAAGCCGGCCGAGTGCCGGGCTTTGGTGGCGAAGGCAGCCGAGACATTCGGCTCGATCGACATCCTGGTCAACAATGCCGGCATCCAGCATGTCGCGCCGGTTGAAAGCTTCCCGATCGAGAAATGGGATGCCATCATCGCTATCAACCTGTCATCGGCCTTCCATACGATCGCAGCCGCCATCCCGTTGATGAAACAGGCCGGTGGCGGCCGGATCGTCAACGTCGCCTCGGCCCACGGCCTGGTCGCGTCGCCGTTCAAGTCGGCCTATGTCTCGGCCAAGCATGGCATTATGGGCTTGACCAAGACTGTCGCCCTGGAGTTGGCGCGCGACAAAATCACCTGCAATGCCATTTGTCCGGGCTATGTGTTGACGCCGCTGGTCGAGGCGCAGATCCCCGACCAGATGAAGGCCAACAAGATGGACCGCGAGACGGTGGTCCGCGAGGTCATGCTCGAAAAGCAGCCGACCAAGGAGTTCGTCACCGTCGAGCAGGTTGCGGCGGCCGCGGCGTTCCTATGCTCGGATGCGGCGGCGCAGATCAACGGCACGCACATCTCTGTCGACGGCGGCTGGACCGCTCAGTGAGCCTTCCAGCGGTCAAGGGCCACGCCATGCCGAAAAACGGCAAGGCGGAAGAGCCAAAGAAGATCAACATCGCGCTGCAAGGCGGCGGTTCGCACGGGGCATTTTCCTGGGGCGTGCTCGATCGGCTGCTCGAGGACGGGCGCCTCGATATAACGGCGGTTTCGGGCACCAGTGCCGGCGCCATGAATGCCGTGGCGCTGGCCGACGGCTTTGTCCGCGGCGGGGTCGAGGGCGCGCGGCGGAAGCTCGATGATTTCTGGCGTGCGGTGGCGGCAAAGGGCCGCTTCAGCCCGGTGCAGCGCATGCCTTGGGACGTCGCCTGGGGCAATTGGTCGATCGAGAACACGCCCGGCTATTTCCTGTTCGATACGATGTCTCGGGTATTTTCGCCCTATATCGCCAATCCGCTCGCCATCAATCCGCTGCGCGACGTGGTCGAACGTGAGATCGATTTCGATAATGTGCGCGCCTGCAAGTCGATGGAACTGTTCATTTCCGCTACCAATGTCGAGACCGGCCAGTTGCGGGTCTTCTCGGACGGCGAGATCGACCTCGACACGGTGATGGCGTCGGCCTGCCTGCCGCAATTGTTCCGTGCCGTCGAGATCAAGGGCGTGCCCTATTGGGATGGCGGCTATGGCGGCAACCCGGCACTGTTCCCGTTCTTCAAGACCGCGGCCACCGAGGACGTGCTTTTGGTGCAGATCAATCCGGTGGTCCGCGAGGGGACGCCGAAGAGCGCCAATGAAATCCAGAACCGCATCGACGAGATCACCTTCAATGCCGGGCTGTTGCGCGAATTCCGCTCGATCGCCTTCGTCAAGGAATTGATCGCCGCCGGCCGATTGCCGCACGGCGAATATCGCGACATCCGCATGCACCGCATCGACGCCGACGAAGCGTTCAAGGATCTGTCGGCATCGTCCAAGGTCAATGCCGAATGGGCGTTTCTTGCCTATCTGCGCGACCTCGGCCGCACCGCAGCCAGTGACTGGCTGGAAGAAAATTACGACGCCGTCGGCAAGCGGCCGACGATCGATCTGTCCGGCGAGCTCGACGACGGCTTGAAGCCGGTGCGCGGGCCGGCGCCGGGCCGGAGGGTCAAGGAATTTCTTGCGGCGCGCAAGCAGCCCGAGGCCGCCCGCCGTCCGGCCTAGAACGGTTCATCGCTGCACGGAAACGCCGAACCGCTCTATTTTTTTGTTTTGACGCAATTCCGGACGGAAAACCGTTTCACACATTTTCTGGAATTGCTCTGGCTCCTCCGCAAAGCAGATGACATCGCAATCTGTCCAATCATCCTGACACTTGCTGCCATACCGCTGTTTTGGCGATCAACAGCCGATGCTGCAGCCGCATCTTTGCGGACAAAGCAACAATCCATCAACTTTTCTGACTATATTGCGACGCAACTTTGAGGTAGAAGCGCGCTTCGCCGATCACGGCAATTTGAATACGGCCTCGCGCGCACCCATATCGGCGACGCGCCCCAAGTAGAAGATGCGGCCTGGCCGAACCCCGCGCACTGGAAAAAATGACGATGCCGAAATTCAGGTTTCACAAGCTTGCAGCCATTGTTGTGCTTATCGGGTTCGCCGGCTGGATGGCGACAGGCGAATTCTCGTCCGTCGGCAGCGCATCCGCCGACAACAAGCCCAAGTCAGGAGAGGTCGACCAGCCCAAGGCCGCCGACGCAGCCAAGCCGGGGACTGCCGGGGCGGAACAGCCCAAGGCGCCCTTGCGCACGGTCGCGGTCATAACCCCGCCACGGCGCACCTATGCACGCGCTATCCGCATTTCCGGACTGACCGAAGCCGATAAGCGCGCCGTCCTGGCGACACGCGTCGCCGGCGTCATCGACAAGCTGCCGGTCAAGCAGGGTCAGCACGTCAAGACCGGCGACCTGATCCTGATGCTTGCCGCCGAGGAAAAAATCTCGGCGGTCGACAACGCCAAGCAGCTTGTCGTGCAACGTGAGGCAGAGCTGGCTGCTGCCCTGCGGCTGATGAAAACCGGCAACCTGCCGACGCTGCAGCTCGATACGGCCCGCTCCAACCTGTCGCTGGCCAAGTCGCAACTGGACGCCGCGCAAGCTGAGCTCGACCGCAATGAGGTGAAGGCGCCCTTCGACGGCGTTATCGACCGGGTGCCGGTGGAGCTTGGCAGTTCGGTGATGCAGGGCGGCGAGGTGGCTACCATTCTCAGCCTCGACCCGGTGATTGCACGCGGCGAAGTCAGTGAACGCGATCTCGGCTATCTGAAGATCGGCGACAAGGCGAATGTGCGTCTGGTCAGCGGCCAGAATGTCGAGGGCATCGTGCGCTACATCAGCCGGGATGCATCTTCGGCAACCCGTACCTTCCGGGTCGAAGTCGCCATCCCTAACGCCGATGGTTCCGTACCGGCCGGCATGACGGCCGAAATCGCGCTCAGCGCCCAGCCGACCGACGCCGTGATGCTGCCGCGGTCGGTGGTGACGCTCGGCGACAAGGGCGACCTCGGCATCCGCGCCGTCGACAAGGACGACAAGGTCGTGTTCTTCCCGATCGACCTGGTCGACGACACGCCGACCGGCCTGGTGCTCGGCGGCATTCCGGCCGACGCCCGCATCATCGTCGCCGGCCAGGAGCTGGTGAAGGAGGGCGAAGTGATCAAGCCGGTCGAGGCCGACCAGGCGACCATTCAAAAGCTGTTGGGCGAAGCGACGACCGGGACGCAGTAATCATGGACATCGTCAAACTTGCAATCAGCAATGCCCGGCTGACCATTGCGGTCCTGGTCTTTCTCATCGTTGCCGGTGCGGTCGCCTACCAGTCGACGCCGAAGGAAGCGGAACCCGACGTCCCGATTCCGATGATGTATGTCAGCCTGATCTACCAGGGCATCTCGCCGGAAGACTCCGAACGCCTCCTGCTGCGGCCGATGGAAGCCAAGCTGAAGAGCCTGAAGGGCTTGAAGGAGATGCGCTCGGCCGCCTTCCAGGGCGGCGGTTATGTGCTGGTCGAATTCCAGCCACAGACGGATCTCGCCACCGCGCTGCAGGACACGCGCAGCAAGGTGCAGGACGGCAAGGCCGACCTGCCGCAAGCGGCTGAGGAGCCCGTGGTCTCCGAGGTCAACATCTCCGAATTCCCCGTCCTTGTCGTGACGCTGTCGGGCGAGGTGCCCGAGCGCGTGCTGACGGCGGCGGCGCGCGAGCTGCGCGACCGCATCGAGGAAGTGCCTGGCGTGCTCGAGGGCTCGCTGCAGGGTGCCCGCGACGACCTCGTCGAAGTGGTCATCGATCCGATGAAGCTGTCTTCCTACGGGCTGCAGCTCGACCAGTTGATCGGTGCGGTCGGCGCTTCCAACAGTCTTGTCGCGGCCGGCAACATCGAAGGGTCCGAGGGCAAATACGCGGTCAAGGTGCCCTCGCTTATCGAGACGCCAGAGGATGTGGCGGCGCTTCCGGTCGTCGCCGGCCCCAATGCGGTGGTGCAGGCCAAGGATATCGCCACGATCCGCTCGACCTTCAAGGACGCCGAGACGGTTACCCGCCTCGACGGCAAGCCGGCGATTGCCATCGAGGTGAAGAAGCGCATCGGCTCCAACCTGATCGATACGATTGGCAAGGTCAGGGAGGTGTCCGACGCCTTCATCAAGACAATGCCGGAGGGCATGCACGTCACCTACACGCAAGACAAGTCCGTGTTCGTGAACCAGTTGCTCGGCGATTTGCAGAACCACGTGATGATCGCCGTCATCCTGGTGTTCATCGTTATCCTCTATGCCCTGTCTGGCCGTGCCTCGCTGCTGATCGGATTGGCCATCCCCTCATCCTTCCTGATCGGCATCCTGTTGCTGGCAATGATGGGCTACACGATCAACATGATCGTGCTGTTCAGCCTCATCCTGGCGGTCGGCATGCTGGTCGACGACGCCATCATCGTCACCGAATTCGCCGAGCGACGCATGAGCGAGGGCATGCCGAAGGAGCAAGCGTTCGCGCTTGCCGCCAAGCGCATGGCTGGCCCGGTCATCGCGGCGACGATGACGCGCATTGCCGCCTTCTCACCGCTGTTGTTCTGGCCGGGCATCATCGGCGACTTCATGAAATATATGCCGATCACGCTGATCGTGACGCTCTCGGCCTCGATGCTCTATGCGCTGGTCTTCGCACCGACGCTGGGCGCCATATTCGCCAAGGCGCCCGCCCATCACCCCGACGACAATCGCGACGGCTGGTACATGGCCGTGGTCAAGCAGGCGGTGCATTATCCCATCACCGTGCTTGTCCTCACCGTGGCGCTGTTGTTTGGCGTGGGCTACGCCTATTCGAAATTCGGCGCCGGCGTCGAATTCTTCCCGAATGTCGAGCCTGACTACGGCCTGCTCTATGTCCACGCCCGCGGCAATCTTTCGCTTGCCGAAATGGACGCGGCCACCAAGACGGCGGAAAACCGGCTGCTCGGCTGGCCGGGCGTGAAGTCTGTCTATACCCGTGTCGGCAAGACGCAGGGCGGCGGCCAGGACGTTCCGGAAGACGTGGTCGGCGTGATCCAGTACGAATTCGTCGACTGGCGCGAGCGCAAATCGGCGAACTCAATCCTGGACGAACTGCGCGGCGTGATGGCCGGCATCCCCGGTGTCGACGTCGAGGTTCGCGTGCCGGAAGCCGGCCCGCCCACCGGCAAGCCGATCCAGATCAGGCTTTCGGCCGTCGATCCAAAGGGCCTTGACGACAAGGCCCGCGCCGTTGCCGCGCGCATTGCCAAGGTGCCCGGCGTCATTGATATTTCCGACGGTCTGGCGCCGCCCGGCGTCGACTGGGCGCTTGAAGTCGATCGCGCCAAGGCGGCGCAGTACGGCATCAGCCCGACCGCGGTCGGAACGGTGGTGCAATTGGTGACCAACGGGCTGAAGCTCAGCGAGTACCGGCCCGCCGGCGCCGATGACGCTGTCGACATCAGACTGCGCCTGCCAGAGGATCGGCGCACGCTGTCGACGCTCGACGAACTTCGGGTGCAGACTGCGCAAGGCTCGGTGCCGATCTCTAACTTCGTCGTACGCAAGCCGGAGCCGACGGTCGGTATCCTCAACCGCATCGACGGTGCGCGAACGGTGGTCGTCCAGGCCAACGTCGCTGCCGGCGCCCAGGTGGCTGCCGTCCAGCAGGAGGTCACCAAAGCTGTCGCAGACATGAACCTCGGCAGCGGCATTCGCTGGAAGCTTGCCGGTTCGAATGAGGACAGCGCGGAGGCCGGTGCCTTCCTCAGCAAAGCCTTCGGTGCGGCGATCTTCCTGATCTTCATCGTGCTTCTGGCGCAGTTCAACAAGTTCACCAGCGTCTGGCTGGTGCTGTCCTGCGTGGTCATGGCGACGATCGGCGTGTTCCTCGGGCTGCTGCTGACAGGCGAGGCATTCGGCATCGTCATGTCGGGCATCGGTGTCATCGCGCTGGCCGGCGTGGTGGTGAACAACAACATCGTGCTGATCGACACCTACGACCGGTTGCGTGAAGAGGGCTGGGACAAATACGAAGCCGTTCTGCAGACCTGCCGCGAACGCGCCCGTCCGGTGGTGCTGACGGCGGTGTCGGCGATCCTCGGCGTGCTGCCGATCGCTTTCGGCCTCGGCCTCGAAATCTTCCATCACGAGACAACGATCAACGCGCCGTCGACGCAATGGTGGATTTCGCTGTCCTCGGCGATCGTCTTCGGGCTGTCCTTCGCCACCGTGCTGACGCTGGTGGTGACGCCGTCGATGCTGATGGTGTTCACTCGCGCCAAGCTCAAACCCGGTGCGCGTCGTGGCTGGTTCAGTCGTCTGTTTGGGCGTCGCAAGGCCGACATCCCGTCGAAAGGCCCGGACGCCGATCTGGGCGCCGAACCGGCGATCGCCTTCCCGAAGGCCGCCGAATAGAGTCGGATCGCCGTCCTGATCAAGCAAGGCCGCCCTGGAACAATGGGCGGCCTTCTGCATTGTTCCGTCATTGCAACCTCAAAGCGAGGATTTTCTGATGACGATCAGCACCATTCTCGTCATTATTCTTATTCTTATCCTGATCGGCGCGGTTCCGGCGTGGCCGCATTCCCGGTCTTGGGGTTATGGACCATCCGGTATCGTCGGCGTCATCCTGATCGTTGTCCTGGTGCTGCTGTTGATGGGCCGGATCTGAGTGTAACCTCTCTCCCGAACCGCGGCGGATGACCATCTGGCCATCCGCCTTTTTTTGGTTTGTTGTTAGGCAACTTTTTGCGTCGTCTTGAGCGTGGCGATGCCGATATCCTCGAGCGCTTCCGACACTGCATCTTCCAGCGGCGTGTGCGGGATCGTACCGATAACGCTTTCCAGCCTGCCTGAAACGAGCCGGTGCGGCTCGAAGCGGAGATAGGACATCGAAACGATCTCGCGCCACATAGCCACGAACGGGCTGCCGGCGCGCAGCACCCACCACGGCATCATCGTCAGTTTCAACGTGCGCCCGAGCGCCTTCTCCGCGGCCGCCTTGATCTCCAGATCGGTCACCGCATGGCCGGGAAAGTTCAGCGCCTCGTAGAAGCCGAGCTTGTCGAGATTGTCAGCCAGTCCGACGAAAGCCTTGGCCAAGTCGGGCAGATAGGCCCATTCATGCACGAGATCGACCGGTCCCGGTGCCGTATAGATACCCTTAGTCATCTTGGCGGCAACAACCAGATCGAACCACGATCCGCTGCCGGTGCCGCCGAAGAAATCACCGGCGCGCAGCAGGATCGTGCGCACCCGACCTGCGTCGGCCTCGCGGCGAAACAGGTCCTCCATGGCGACGCGGATACGGCCCTTTTCCGTCGTCGGGCGAAACGGCGTGACTTCAGTGATCACCGCCAGCATCGGCGAGCCGTAATTGTAAACGGTGCCCGGGAAGAGATGCAGTGCGCCATTCGCCCGGCAGGCAGCCATGACGTTCTCGGCCATCGGCAGGCATTTGCTCCAGTCGGTGTAGAGCGGGTTGAGGCCGTTGAAAATGATATCGACGCCTTCGGCCGCGCGGATCAGCGCAGCACGGTCGAGCGCGTCGCCGGCGATCGCCGTGGCGCCTTTGAGCTCGGCCGGCACCTTGCCGCTGCGGGTGACGGCACGGACATCGTAGCCGGCCTCGAGGAAGGCCTTGGCCACCGTGCGGCCGAGGCGGCCATTGGCGCCGAGAATTGCGATCTTGGTCATTGTTCGTCTCCGTGTTTGCGCTACGACCGCAATGTGATCTCCTCGCAAACGAATGGAAATTGACGAAAGCTGGCGATCTGATATTCAATTTTGAATGGACATAGACTGGAACCTGATCAAGAGTTTCGTCACGGTGGCGGAGACCGGCAGCCTGTCAGCCGCCGCGCGAAAACTTGCCGCAAGCCAGCCGACGCTCGGCCGCCACATCGCCGAGCTGGAACAGGCGCTCGGTGTCACCCTGTTCCGGCGTGGGCGGCGCGGCTATGCGCTCACGGAAGCGGGCAGCACGCTCTTTGAACGGGGTCGCGCGGTGAGCGAACAGGCGAGCGCCTTTTCGCTGCTGGCGCTGGGATCGGTCGAGGCGATCGAGGGTACGGTGCGCATTGCCGCTAGCGAGGTGGTGGCGGCCTATGTGCTGCCGGAAATGACAGCGAGGCTTGGCGTCGAGGAGCCCGGCATCGAGGTCGAGATCGTCGCCTCGAACCAGGTCGAGAATCTGCTGCGTCGCGACGCCGACATTGCCATCCGCATGGTCAAGCCGGCGCAGAATGAACTCGTCGCGCGCAAGGTGACCGATATTCCGCTCCGCGCCTGCGCGGCAAAATCCTACCTCGACCGGCGTGGCCGTCCGCGCGAGGCCCGCGATCTGGTCGACCACGATCTGGTCGGCTTCGACCGCAGCGATGGGATCATTCGCGGCTTCGCCCAATTCGGCGTGCCGCTCACCCGCAATGCCTTCCGCTTCAGGACCGACAATCAGATGGTGCTTTGGGAAGCGGTGCGGGCGGGAAACGGCATCGGCTTTGGCCAGGAGCCGCTGGCTGAGCGCGATGCGCTGGTGGAAACCGTGCTGCCGGACCTCCCGCTGCCGATGCTGCCGGTGTGGTTGGCCATGCACCGCGACGTGCGTACCAGCGTGCGCATCCGCCGCGTGGCGGATTTCCTGTCCGAAGAGTTGAAGCGCTATTCAGCCGGTGCTGCCTCGGCAGCGAATTCGGCGCGGTGAGCGAGCCCAGCCATCACCAGCACGACGATCAGTAGCCCAGAGAGAGCGACGAAGATCGGGCCGAAGCTCGAGTGTTCAGCGATGAAGCCGATCGCCGACGGCGCCACCAGAATGCCTGAGTAACCCATTGTGGTGACGACGCTCATGCCGGTGCCGGACGCCATGCCTTCCTGGTTGCCGCCGGCCGAAAAGATGATCGGCACCATGTTGGCAATGCCGAGGCCGCAAAAGGCAAAGGCGGCAATGGCCAGCCAAGGCGAGGGCGCCAGCCCGGCCACCAGCATGCCGGCAGCAGCGGCAAGAGCCGAGGCGCGCAACGTCGTAACGGCACCGAAACGGTTGCGAACGCCGTCGCCAAGAAAGCGCATGACGGCCATGACGCCGGAAAAGGCGGCGTAGGCCAGGCCTGCGATGGCAAGATCGGCGCCGAGTTCCTGCCGGAGATACAGCGCTGCCCAGTCGAGCACCGCGCCTTCGGAGATCATCGTCAGCAGCGCCATAAGTCCGACCAGATAGACCAGCGGGTTGGCCGGCAGCGCGAATTTGTGGTGCTCGGCGATTGGGTGCTTGTCCTCGGCGATCAGGTAGCGGACCGCTACGGCGATGACGGCGAAGGCAAGAGCCGTCACCATCGTCGCATGGGCGAGGTGACCGTAGTTCTGGATGGCGAAACCGCCCAAAGCGCCGCCGGCGAAACCGCCAAGGCTCCAGAAGCCGTGTGAGGACGACATGATGGCACGGGACAGCCGCCGTTCGACTGCCACTGCATTGGCATTCATGGCGACGTCCATGCCGCCGATCGAACCGCCGAAGATGAACATGGCGACTGCTGCAAGGGGCACGTTGGGGGCCAGAGCCACGACCAAAAGGCCGAAGCTGCCGGCAAGTCCGAACCAGCGCAGCACGGTGCGCGAGCCATGCTTCGAGATCAGATGGCCGCACCAGGTCATGGCTGTGACGGCGCCGGCGCCGAACAACAGAATCAGCAGGCCGAGCGTGAACTTGCTGATGTCCAGCCGGGTCAGGAACACCGGGATCTGCGGCGCCCAGCTGCCGGTCAGGAAGCCATTGGCGAGGAAGATGCCGGCCACTGCCCAGCGTCCACGAATCGCGGTCTGCGTGATTTTCTGCGCGTCCATCGGGTAGAATCCGGTCCGGAAATGGCTTTGCGCGGCAAATTAGATCGATTCAATTCACAGTCAAGCGCTCTTCGCCGAAAGTGCTTGGACCAGGCGCTACGTCCTCTCGCGTCGGCCAACCATCTCGGCGGTCCACTCCGAAATCCCTACTTTTCGGAATAAGGCGTGCCATCCTTGTGCACAAACCGGCCGTCGGCGTTGGTGCTCATCATGTCGATGTCAGAGCAGGTGGTTACATCGGCGGGCCAGCGCGAACCGACTTCGAGATAGATCGCCATCGCGCCCGATTTGTTGATCATGTGATGACCGTTGCCTGAGCCTTTCGGAAAGGCAGCGCAATCACCGGCGCGCAGCACCGTCTCGCCGGCATCTTCGACGAGCGTCAGCTCGCCTTCGAGCACGTAGACGAATTCGTCTTCGTGCGAATGCCAGTGGCGCTGGCTCGACCAGTTGCCCGGCGGCAGGCGCATGAGATTGATGCCGAAGTCGGTGAGCCCGCCGGCGTTGCCCAGCCGCTGCCGCACGCGTTCGGCACAGGGTGCATCGAACGGCGGTGGATAGGATGAGCCCTTGCGTCCGGGCACGTCGGCAACGTCAATCTTAGGCACGGCGTCCTCCCCTAGTGATCCCTGGGGCGCCTTGCCTCGAACTCGGCCTTCTTGGCGTCGGAGGCTTCGACCTGGTTCAGTGCCTGCCACTCGGCATAGGGCATGCCGTAGATGATCTCGCGCGACTGTTCCTTGCTGAGTTCGACACCTTCGGCTTGCGCCGCATCGCAGTACCAGTTGGACAGGCAGTTGCGGCAGAAGCCGGCGAGGTTCATCAGGTCGATGTTCTGTACGTCGGAACGCTCGCGCAGATGCGCGACCAGCCGGCGGAAGGCAGCGGCTTCGAAATCGCGCTTTTGTTCGTCGCTGAGTTCGGTCATGTCTTGTTGGCCTCCCTTGGGCCTCAATCATACCGGCCCGGTGCGCGAGCCGAATATTTTCACCTGGTGTATATCGGCACGTCGATCTATCGCGTCAACGATCGGCGCCAGCCGTTCGGCCCAGGCGAGGGCACCCTTGCGGTCGGCGATCAGGTCCTGGCGGATCTCGAGCAGCGCATGGGCAAAGCCGTTGACGATGGCGTGCCTGAACATGGTATCGCCGCGCAATGCGCCGTCATAGGGTTCGTTATCGCCGACGATGAGGCTCTTGTCCTCGGAGAGCATGTCGATCAGCGGCCGCGCCACGCGGTCGTCGAGATCCCACAATATGCCGACATGCCACGGCCGCACGAAGCCCTGCATGGTCGGCGTGAAGGAATGCACCGAAAAGATGAAGGGTGCCTGCGCGGATGCTTGCGCCACAGAGGCGATCATGGCGCCGATGGCATCATGATAGGGGCGGTAAAAACGGTCCAGCCGTCTTTCGCGCTCCTCCGGGGCCATGGGATAATTTCCCGGGATGACGGTGCCGTCATAGAGCTGGCGAATCAACGTTGGATCGTCTTCGCCGCGATTGGGGTCGATCAGCAGTCGCGAAAAATTGGCAAGCACCGCCGGAACGCCGAGCAGACTTGCGAGTTCGCGGGTTACAGTCTCGACGCCGATGTCGTAGGCGATGTGGCGGTCGAACTCCGCCACGGGCAGGCCAAGGCTGCCATACTCCTCCGGCAGGTCGCGGCGGGCGTGATCGGCCAGAAGCACCATGCCGCGCTTGCGATCGCCTTCGACGATATCGAAAGGCGCGAAAACTGTGGATCGGGTCATTGGCGGGAAAGGTCTGTTCGCTGGCTTCCGGGGAGGGTGGTATCGTCATTCCACGAAGAGAACGCTCGCGCAATGCCGTTGTTTGGCCACGGTTTCTGCCAAAAAACTGAGCAGGGGCGACCGCAAGCGCGCCAGAGCCTTCTAAATCGATTGGAATTGGACAGATCGGCGCGTTGACATGCGTGCGGACTTTTCCGAAAAGGGGCGTTGAGAGATGCAAATGTGGTTCTTGAGGGGTTTTGGGATGGGTTTCGCCGGCAGGCTGCGTGTGCGCCATGCCTTGGCCATGCCGCTCCTGATACCGGCCATGGGCCTTTTCGCGGTGATTTCGGCCTCGCCGGCACGGGCCGATTTCCGGGTCTGCAACGCCACGCAGAACCTGGTTGGTGTCGGCATCGGCTATCGCGCCAAAGCTGGCTGGATCACCGAAGGCTGGTGGCACATCGAAGGATCGAGCTGCAAGACGCTGATCGAGGGACCGTTGTCATCAAGGTTTTACTATCTTTATGCAGAAGACGCCGAGCGCGGCGGACGCTGGGATGGCCCGATCAACATGTGCGTGGCCGAAAAAGAGTTCAAGATCGCCGGCGTTACCGATTGCGTCGCCCGCGGCTTTCAGCGCGCCGGATTCCAGGAATATGACACGGGCGAGCAGGCAAGCTGGATGGTCCAGCTGACTGACGAGCCCGCAACGGATGGCGCTCCAGCCGCCCCGGGAACAAACAGTCAATGAGACGCAGCCGCAAGGTCAAGATCCTCGCCACCATCGGTCCGGCCTCCTCGTCCGAGGAGATGCTGAAGAAGCTGTTCGAAGCCGGCGCCGACGTGTTCCGCATCAATATGAGCCACACCGACCATGAATTGATGCGCACACTTGTCGGCCGCATTCGTGCCGTCGAGGAGGCAGTCGGCCGGCCGATCGGCATTCTCGCCGACCTGCAAGGGCCAAAGCTGCGCGTCGGCAAGTTCGCCAACGGCAAAGAGGTGCTGACCGTGGGCCAGACCTTCACGCTCGACGACAATCCCGAGCCCGGCAATTCGACGAGGGTCTACCTGCCGCATCCCGAAATCCTGCGTTCGGTCGAGGCTGGTCATCGCCTGCTGATCGACGACGGCAAGCTCGAGCTCAAGGCGGTCAGCGGCAACGGCAAGGCGATCGTCTGCACCGTCGTCGCCGGCACGATCATTTCCGACAAGAAGGGCGTCAGCCTGCCCGACACTGACCTGCCGGTCGGCGCGCTGACGGAAAAGGACCGCCGGGATCTCGACGCGGTTCTGGCGACCGGTGTCGACTGGGTGGCGCTGTCCTTCGTGCAGCGGCCCGAGGACCTGGCCGAAGCGCGCAAGATCGCACGCGGCCGGGCGCTTATCATGGCCAAGATCGAAAAGCCGCAGGCCGTCGCCCGGCTGGCCGAGATCATCGAGCTTTCGGATGCGCTGATGGTTGCCCGCGGCGATCTCGGCGTCGAGATGCCGCTCGAAGCCGTGCCTGGCATCCAGAAGCAGATCACCCGCGCTGCGCGCCGCGCTGGCAAGCCGGTGGTGGTCGCCACGCAGATGCTGGAATCGATGATCACCGCGCCGGTGCCGACGCGCGCCGAGGTCTCGGACGTGTCGATCGCGGTGTTTGAAGGCGCCGATGCGATCATGCTGTCGGCGGAGTCCGCCGCCGGTGCCTATCCGGTCGAGGCGGTGGCGATGATGAACCGGATCGCTACCAAGGTCGAAACCGACCCGACCTATGCCGGCATTATCAACGCGCAGCGCTCAGAACCGGAAGCAACCGGAGCCGACGCCATCTCGCTCGCCGCTCGCGAAATAGCCGAGACGCTGAAGCTGTCGGCGATCATCACCTATACCGCGTCCGGCACAACCGGCTTGCGCGCCGCGCGCGAACGGCCGCAAGTGCCGATCGTTGCGCTGTCGCCGATCCTCAACACGGCGCGGCGGCTGTCGCTGTTGTGGGGCACGCATTGCGTCGTTTCTCCCGACGCCATTGACCTCGACGACATGGTCGATCGCGCCTGCCGCATCGCCTTCGACGAAGGCTTCGGCAAGCCGGGCGACCGTGTCATCATCACGGCCGGAGTGCCGCTGAGGACGCCGGGATCGACCAACATGCTGCGCATCGCCTATGTCGGATCGGAAGTCGGCCGCTAACGTCGGCCGCGGCTGCCGGATAGGCCGGCTGCATGGCGCGTCGTAAACACGGCGCCAGCCCGGCGCATCGACGGCAGGTAGATCAGGGTCGACGCCGAACTCCCGCCCGCGTGCATTAGCCTGTGGCCGGCCGCGAGCCGGTTCGGAGCCCCCATCCGACTTGAGCTGGAGGTCAGTTAGGGTAAAATCTCTCCTGGGAGAAAGAGGAGGGTGATCCAATGTGGATGCGCACTGATCTTCTGGAACTCCTCGGCATTGAGCACCCGATAATCCAGGCGCCGATGAGCGGCATCGCCACGCCGGAACTGGCGGCGGCAGTCAGCAATGCCGGGGCGCTTGGCTCGCTCGGATGCGGCATTCTGCCTGCGGCGGCTATCCGCGAGCAACTCACGGCGACGCAGCACGCCACCAATCGTCCGATCAACGTCAACTTCTTTGCGCACCCGCCGCCGGCACGCGATGATGCGGCAGCCCAAAGCATGCGAGACCGCCTTCGCGGCTGCTATGAGGAGGTCGGCCTCGGACCGGTGCCCGAGCCGGGCGAGCCCTTCCCCACCTTCGATCGTGAGCGTCTCGAAATTGTGCTCGAGCTGCGCCCCAAGGTGGTCAGCTTCCACTTCGGCCTACCCGACACCGCAATTGTGCAGCAGTTGAAGGCCGCCGGCTGTACTGTCTTGTGTTCGGCTACCACTGTCTCGGAAGCGCGCCAGCTTGAGGCAGGAGGGGTGGACGCCATTATCGCCCAGGGATACGAGGCGGGTGGGCATCGCGGCACATTCACTGGCGACCCTGCTATCGGCACTGCCGGCACTATGGCCCTCGTACCGCAGATTGTTGATGCCGTGCGGGTGCCTGTAATTGCCGCCGGCGGTATCTTCGACGGTCGCGGCATTGCTGCCAGCTTTGCA
Source organism: Mesorhizobium sp. WSM4830 (assembly GCF_055811495.1). Classification (NCBI taxonomy): domain Bacteria; kingdom Pseudomonadati; phylum Pseudomonadota; class Alphaproteobacteria; order Hyphomicrobiales; family Phyllobacteriaceae; genus Mesorhizobium; species Mesorhizobium sp. WSM4830. The sequence continues at coordinate 53,738 of NZ_JBVVQI010000037.1, forward strand.
CTTGGTGCATCTGGTGTGCAGATCGGCACGGCTTTCCTGGCCTGTCCTGAAGCCAATGTGCAGCCAGTCTATCGCGTAGCATTGCGCTCGGCCAACGACGAGAGCACGTCGGTGACTCGCTGCTTCACTGGCCGCCCAGCGCGCGTGGTGCGCAACCGGTTTGTGATGGAAATGGCTGGTGAGGAAGATGCTGCGCTGGCGTTTCCGCTACAGGCGAGTCTGGTCATGCCGCTTTCGATGGCAAAGGATGAAAGCAAGCGGGCTGATTTCTTGCCCATTTGGGCCGGGCAGGGCGTTGCGAAGATCCGGGAGATGCCGGCCGCCGCCCTTGTGGAGAAACTCGTCACGGAAGCAAGCGGCGTAGATCGGGCCTATAGGGGAGTAGGGGAGTAGGGGAGTAG
>NZ_JBVVQI010000038.1:0-52661 GCF_055811495.1 Mesorhizobium sp. WSM4830
TGGCGATCACCACATTGTTAACATGCGGCGCAACCACAGCTGCAGCGGACGTCGCGTTGCCGGTGGCCTCGATCACCCCGACATCGTCCGGCGACAGCTTCGCGGCGAAGGCCGCTAGTGGTTTACGCCTGACATAAGAGTCCGGCTTGGGATTCCCTTTTGGTGAGTGCGCATGCGAGTCTGGCGCATGCGCACAGGAATATTCCTCACCGTTTCTTCGATTGATCGTCAGCGTCTGGGCGCGCTGATCAGAGATCGCAATGCGCCGCAGAAGCACGTTTGGCGCGCCGAGATCATTCTGTTGAGCAGCGACGGCGTGGGCACCGTCGAGATCATGCGGCAAACTGGTAAGTCCAAGACCTGCGTGTGGCGCTGGCAGGAGCGCTTCGTCGCGGAAGGCTTCGAGGGACTGTTGCGCGACAAGACGCGCCCCTCGCGCATTGCCCCACTCGGACCTGAAGTCGCCGAGCGCGTGGTGGCACTGACGTTGCAGGACCCGCCTGGCGAGACGACGCCCTGGACCGCCGACATTATGGCGGCCGCGGCCGGCATCAGCGCCAGCGCGGTGCGCCGCATCTGGAGGGCGCACGGGCTGCAGCCCAACCGCTGGCGCCAGTTCAAGCTCTCCAACGATCCGCAGTTCGTCGACAAACTGCGCAACGTCGTCGACCTCTATGTTGATCTGCCGGCTCACGCCATCGTGCTGTCGGTCGACGAGAAGAGCCAGATCCAGGCGCTCGACCGCACCCAGCCCGGCCTGCCCATGAAGAAGGGTAGGCTCGGCACCATGACCCACGACTACAAGCGCAACGGCACGACCACCGTGTTTGCCGCCCTCAACGTGCTCGACGGCACCGTCATCGGCAGGAACATGCAGCGCCATCGTCACCAGGAATTCATCCGCTTCCTCAACGCTATCGATGCCGAGGTGCCGGCCAGCAAGGCCATCCACGTCGTCCTCGATAACTACGCCGCTCACAAGCACCCCAAGGTGCGTGCCTGGCTCGGCCGCCATCAGCGCTTCACCTTCCACTTCACACCGACCTCATGCTCGTGGCTCAACGCGGTCGAGGGCTTCTTCGCAAGTCTGTCGACACGTCGTCTCAGGCGCGGTGTCTTCCACTCCGTCGTCGACCTCCAGGCGGCGATCAACCGCTTCGTTGCAGAGCACAACCAGCAACCTAAACCCTTCACTTGGACCGCCGATCCAGACAAGATCATCGCTGCCGTCAAACGCGGGCACCAAGTGTTAGATTCCATCCACTAGTAGATCTCGCCGCATGTCAACGCGGCCGAGTCGCCTGGCTCAGCCCACGGTCTAAAGACGGCCTGCCCGCACTTTCGTGCTGACGGTCGAGTGGCGTTCCGCTGACGCCGTGGTTGCAGCCGCACTTAACGTGCCGACCGATGAGAGCGCCTTGACCATCGAGCGCGTGCGAACGATCGACGACGAAGTCGTGGCGCTTGAGACGGTTTCGTTCGTCGCGGCAATCGGGCGCCAGATGGAAAGGCTCGACCTTGCCGACACCTATCTCACTGAGATTCTTGAGCGCCAGCTTGGTGTGACTCTTGCGCGAGCCAGGCAGGAGATAAGGGCCGGCACCGCGCGTGCCAGACTGGCAAAAGCACTCGACGTGTCGAGCGGCACTGCGGTGCTGCAAATCGACCGTACCGCCTTCGACACGGCCGATCGCGCTATTTACTTTTCGTCCTCGTCGTATCGGGCGGATCGCTACATTTACACCGGCTGGATCGAGCGCAAGAGCGCCTCGATCGCTCAACCACGCCAATTGATCGGCCGGAGCAGATGATGTCCACCTGCGAAGTTTATGTCGTCGGCTCATACGGAGTTGCGTTTTGGATTGTGGGCGACGTGCCAGCGCCGGGCGAAACCCTGCTGGGGTCGGGGTTTGCCTTCGGAAATGGTGGCAAGGGCTCTAATCAGGCTATCGGAGCTGCGCGACTCGGCGCCAGATGCAAACTGCTGGCGGGCGTTGGCGCCGACAAATTCGGTGACGAGGCACTGCAACTCTGGCGCGCCGAAGGCGTCGACTGCTCGGCGGTGAGGCAGACGGCCGAAACACCCACGATGGCCGGGATCATCATTCTCGACGCCGCAGGCGAGAACCGCATCATCACCGATCCCGGCGCCAACGCGCGGCTCACTGCGACCGATGTCGAAACCTTCGCCGCCTCCTGGACGAGCCCGGGCATCCTACTCACGCACCTCGAGATCCCAGTCGAGACGGCGGCCCGTGCGCTTGCCATCGGCAAGGCGCGGGGACTTTTGACTCCTTAATCCCGCACCTGGCTGCGCCCTCCCGAAGGAGATCCTTGCCGACGTTGACATCCTCACGCCGAACCAGTCGGAAGCGCGCATCCTGCTGGGGCTCGACGCCGACGACCGGCAGGCCGACGCCTATTTAGCGGCAAGACTGCGCGGCCTCGGCGTGGGGCACGTCGTCATGACGCTGGGAACGGATGGTGCCTTGATTGCCGGCCCCGACGGACTGACCAAGATCGCGACCTACCCAGTCGACGTCGTCGACACTACCGGGGCCGGAGACGCATTCAACGGGGCACTCGCTGCAGGGCTGGCCAGTGGATTGACCCTCGCTAACGCCGTTCGCCGCGGCACCGCCGCAGGCGCCCTCGCAGTCACGAAAAAGCTCGTGGTTCCGGCATTGCCCGATGAGAGACAGATTGCAGAGTTGATGAAAAACCGAACCGCTTGCCCATGAAGATTAAGGCTGCTTTCCTTCCCACCCGTCCACTGGCTATTGCCGGAGACGTGTGCATTATCGTGGATGTGATCCGCGCAACGACAGCTCTCGTCGGACTTTTCGACGCTGGCAGCAAACGTGTGTTTGTCGGCGGATTTCGCTCGGATGTAGCCAAAGCGCGCGCCGCCGTGGGCGCGAATGGCGTTATCTGCGCGGAGCAGGATGATGGATCCCCGCCTATCGGATTCGATCATGAGCCCTCGCCGTCCCTCCTGTCCCGACTAGATCTGTTGGGCCGCTCTGCGATGCTGGCAACGGCCAACGGCACGCCGGCCCGACGATGCTGATGTAGGCCGGCCCTTCGCTGTCGCGACCTCCTCGGGGACCAAAAAGCTGAAGACGATGATGGCGAAGACGACGCCGAACAGGAGCTGAAGCATGCGCCCCGCCCCGGCCGAGCTCTTTTCTCCGGCGCTCACAGCTGCCTCTCCCGCGATAGCAACCGGAACTGGATAAGGATGATGACTATCATGATGACCATCACGGTCAACCCTTCCGCAGCAGCCAATGGCACGTCGTTGAAAATGTAAGCCTGCTGATACACGTCGAACATGATGAGCTGCGTGCTGCCGCCGGGCCCGCCTCGGGTAAGTATCGCGATCGGAGCGAACAGCAGAAATGCGGCCACCGTGTCAGCGACGACTACGAAGGCCAGCGGCCGACGCATCAGCGGGATAGTGATGTGCCACAGCGACGAAAGCTTCCCAGCCCCATCGATCGATGCTGCCTCATAGAGATCGCGAGGAATGTCCTTTAGGCCACCGATGAGGAAAATCATCCAGAAGCCGCATCCGATCCACGAGCTCATGATGACGATCGACATCAGTGCCTGGTCTGGTGACGTGAGGAACGGCTGAGCACTCACGCCCAGAGATGTCAACAGCGCATTTGCCAGTCCCTGCGGGCGGTATGTAGCGCCCCACAGGATGGCTGCGACGCTCGATGGGATGAATACTGGCAGGAACACCAAGACACGCAGCAGCGAGACGGTGCGCGAGTTTTCGCCAAACAGCAAAGCGAGGCCGAAAGCGATTGCCGTCTGCAGCGGCACGGTCACCGCGACAAAGGTTAGGGTGACCTGCAGGGTCTTGGCAAACGTAGGCGACGCGAAAAGAAACTCGAAATTATCGAGCCCGGCGAACTCGCCGTCAGGCCCCGACAGGCTGTCCTGAACGAGCCAACCTGCTGGCAACAACCGAAACCCGACGAGGGCAACCAGAGCCGGCGTCAGGAAGAGGAGCGGCGCTATGGCCGCTCTCCATTTTGAACCTCGACCGATCATGGGATCGGCCTGCACAATCCGTCCCTCAGAAACCGCTTCCATCGCCATCGATTTTAGCGCTCGATGCGCTTGAAACTACGCTCGAGTTCACTTTGAAGCTGCGGAAACGTCTGAGCGGCGTCATTTCCATTGCGGATATCGCTCCACGCACGCGTGACCAACTCCTCCAATTGGAGATATCCGAGTGTGCGCGGTCGCCGGATGGCCGTGTTCGCCAGCTCGTACTGCATCAAAATATCGACACCCTTTAGGTTGGGATTTTGCTGGGGAATGCGGCTCAGCACCTCGGCCGTAGCGCCGATATTCGCGCTGGGCGGGTGGGTAGCGATCTGCTCTCTGGCAGAGTGGAGTTTTCCACCAACTTTCACAGGCGCGGTGGCGCGCACGCCGCGAGACCGGGCTTGGACCGGTGTGCCGATTCCGACGAAGTGGCCTTCTTGTTCCGATTTGATCGCGCTTCGGCGAACTGGAGTTAAGCGCCGAAATCGAAAAAAAGATCAGCATCAGCCTTCGCAACGCTCGCGACCGACGGAGAATCCCGCGATCGAAGCTGGCGCCCATGCTCGGGCTCAACGACCAGGTTTATAATCGCTACGAAACCGCGGTTTCTCGGCTGACCGTCGGCCGGCTGCTCCACGTTTGCGAGGTGCTGAATATTTCTCCGGCGGAGATCCTGTACCCGGTAGCGCCGCATCTTTGGGGCGAGGAACTAGCGGAGGCTGAGGCCCGAAAATCCATCATCAATAAGCCAGAATTGTTCGACGGTCCTATCTTGACGGCCATTCGTAATATTGTCGGGTCAAAGCACTCCATAAACCCTATTTTGACTGATGTTGGCATGTCTAACCCATGGATGATCCCATCGACTTCATGTATGGCATTGCATCGTTTATCAATTGGGGTCGTTGTGACCGTAGTTAAGAACGCTCGCGAGAGAGGAACTCGCATATCACACGCCTGAATTTTTGCAAGAATACGCGATTTCTTGGCCGTCGGACAGGCCGATCGTGACTCGGGCATGACGTCTTGGATTTCGCTTTTTTACAATTCGATAATTCCGACGTCTATAGCTTTTACGGCAGCAACCGTTCTGCTATGAACGTCCATTTTTTTCATGACGTTTTTTATATGGAAGTTCACGGTATTCACCGATATCCCTAAAATCTTCCCTATTTCCCAAGACGATTTACCTCTGGCTACCCACAAAATACACATTCTCTCTTTTGGAGAGATTTTAGGACTCTCTTTTGGAGTAATTTTAGGAACTTCTTCGACGCCCCTAGAATTCTCGAAACTCGATACCCTCATCTGGAAATGAAAGGCCGCAAGTTGCAAGTAGGTGACTGTTCTATTTTGGAATTCGCGGTACCAGGGTTGAGCAAAGCTCATGATCGCAAAGCTGCCATGGGGACCGTGCAATGGAACGCTGATGCCTGATTTTAACCCGAACGTCGCAGCCTCATCGAAAACACGCCGTTCGTCATCAGTCGTGCTTGCGTCGTAGTATACGTCACTCCATCGAAAGGCGCCTGCGCGCTTTCGACTCGCCCTGATGATGGGATCTATCCTATCATAGCCCATTTTCAAATAGCGCTCCTGCCATTCATCCGGATAATTCAGCAGGACGGCGGGATCGCGTCGGACCGACTTTAGAGAGCTTTGGTCGGGTGTAAGAGAGTCATATGCGGTCCAGGGGCAATCGAAATTCAGGGCAAATGCAGATAACAGGTCGAACAACTGATTGGATTGAGCAACACCATCAGTATGGTCGAGAAATCGGCCGAATTCTATCGCAAACGTTTCCTTGGCTGCCTTCGGGAGGTGCATCGACGAGATCAAAGAGGATTGGTTGGGCACTCTCGGTGCTAGCCCTCGAAGTTGAGGGACCGCATTTATGGGCGGGCGCTGCATCGTCTCTCCTCCGCAGCCATCTCACTAAGGTGATGTTGCCACTGGTGCACAGGTGCACAAAGCTGTCGGCCATGATGGTGCGGCTGCGGGCAGTTATCGGTAGGCCGACTTCGCCAAAGCTCTATCACTTCACCACGAGGGGAAACGTTATTTTTAGTCAAGTGTAGATTGTGTTAGTTTCTTGTACACTTCAATATTGTGCAACAATTTTTTTATCTCTACAATGTTCCCAAGTTAATTTCGCGACCACATCAACATCTGCGCGCGTTCTCTAGACTCAATTAGACGGCGCGCCACCGCTCTGCCTCAGAAAGTCGAAGCTCAGACCAGCGTCAGGGACGTTTGTATCAGGGATGGGCGTTTCGTCGGATGAGGTTTCCACCCCATCGCGACGAGGAGCGTGGCGTGAGAGACGTCGATGCGCTGTTCATAATCGCGCACGAGGCCTCGCCAGCGGGTCATTCAGGCAATGGTGTGCTCGGCGAGGCAGGACGTGGAATTCCTCCCAGTCGTCGGATCTAGTTTGATCGGACCACGTGTCGAGACACGCGGCTTTTGTAATGAGTTTGAGCCGAATCATCGGCGCGCTAACAGATGCCCACCCAGGGCCAACTCTTGCGCATGTGTTGAGCAGCACGCACTTGTCTTTAAGACGCTGCCTATACCACTCATTCACATCCAGATTGTCGCGCACCTCTCTCCCAGATTATCGAGCGATAGCTTGCGCACAGTCAGCCCTTCTTCGCTGGATAGCCGAAAAATGCGGTTGATGTGAGCGACCGGGATCACCACCAGGATTGCTATCGGCAGACGCTATTGCAGGTGCTGTTGCACGCCTCCGGCGAGGGCCGCCTTGCGCGAGCATGGCACGATAGCGAGGGTGCGCTCGTAAGGTCGTCCTTACGAGCGTAGTTAGCAGCACAGCTTGAGCCATGTGACGTTATTGACCGGGCCTGAGCGTCGTCGTCATTGGAGTAAAGAGGATCAGTGCTGGATACTCGCCGCGGCATTCGCGCCCGGATCCACAGTGGCGGCGGTAGCGCGTCAGTACGATGTCGCGACCAGCCTGATCTATAAGTGGCGCCGCACGGTGAGAACCCGCGAGACGGGCTTTGCCGAAGTTGTCGTGATTCCCGATAAGCCTGTCGCCGCTTGGGTGCCAGCGGCGCCACCAGCGGTGATCGAGCTGGAGATCGCCGGCAAGGTGCGGCTGCGGATTCCGCTGACCACGCCACCGACACTGGCGGCGGCGATGGTGAAGGCGCTGGGCGTTTCATGATTCCGGTTCCGAGCCAGGTGCGGATCTGGTTGGCGGTTGGCCGGACCGATATGCGCGCGGAATGCAGGGTCTCGCTCTGCAGGTTCAGGAGTCGTTGGGCCGCGATCCGCATGCCGGCGATCTTTATGTCTTCCGCGTCCGTAGCGGCAATGATAAGATTATCCGGCGTGATGGGCTCGGCATGTCGCTGTATGCAAAACGGCTCGAGAAGGGCCGGTTTCTATGGAGGCGGACGGCACGATATCACCGGCGCAGCTCGCCTACATGCTCGACGGGATCCATTGGCGTAACCCGCTTCACACGTTCCGCCCTGAGCGCGCGGGCTGAGTTTTTCTTTGAGTTTGCGCCATTTTCAGCGAGTCAGCGGGCGCGTTTTATGTTTCACTCCAAGGCATGGTTGCCACCGCCCAGGATGCTGTTCCGGACGATATCGGCGCGCTGAGAGCAGCGCTGACCGCGGCGCTGGCCAGAGCCGAAGACGAGGCCGCGCGCGTTGCGCTGGTCGAGGCCGAACTGGCGGTCGCCAAGGCCAAGGCATCGGATGATGCGGCGCTGATCGCACATCAGGATCTGACGATCCGGAAGCTGCAGCGGGCGCTGCATGGTCAGAGTTCTGAATGCTCAGCCCGCCTGCACGACCAGATGGAACTCACCTTCGAGGAACTCGAGAGCACGGCGACCGAGGACGAAGTCGCCGCCGAACAGGCCGCCGGCCGGACCACCGAGTGGCGCCTTATGTGCGCAAACGACCGGCGCGCCAGCCCTTTCCCGAGCACCTGCCGCGCGAACGCGTGATCGAGCCGGCGCCGGCCGCTTACCACTGCTGCGGCGGTCATCGGCTGCGCAAGCTGGGTGAGGATATCACCGAGACGCTGGAGGTGGCGCCGCGGCAATGGAAGGTGATTCAGCACGTGCGGGAGAAGTTCACCTGCCGCGACTGCGAGGCGATCAGCCAGGCTCCGGCGCCGTTCCACGCCACCCCACGCGGCTGGGCCGGTCCCGGCCTGCTGGCGATGATCCTGTTCGAGAAGTTCGGCCAGCATCAGCCGCTCAACCGCCAGGCCGAACGCTATGCCCGCGAAGGCGTGCCGCTCAGCCTGTCGACGCTCGCCGACCAGGTCGGCGCCGGCGCCGCGGCGCTGATGCCGCTGTTCAAGCGGCTCGAAGCCCATGTGCTGGCCGCTTCACGTCTGCACGGCGACGACACGACGATGCCGGTCCTGGCCAAGGGCAAGACCGATACCGGTCGATTATGGACCTATGTGCGCGATGACCGACCGTTCGGCGCCGATCCGCCGGCGGCAGTGTTCTACTATTCCCGCGATCGTCGAGGCGAACATCCCGCGGCGCATCTCGCCGGCTGGAGCGGCATTCTGCAGGCCGATGCCTTTGGTGGTTATGGCGATCTCTATGCGACGGGTCGTCAGCCGGCGCCTGTTCTGGAGGCCAGCTGCTGGGCCCACAGCCGGCGCAAAGTGTTCGAGCTGGCCGATGTCGAAGCGGCGGCGCGCAAGAAGACGCGCGGCGAGAAGCCCAACCTGGTCTATCCGCTGGCGGTCGAAGCCGTGAAGCGCATCGATGCCCTGTTCGATATCGAGCGCGCGATCAACGGCCTGTTGCCCGCCCAACGCCACGCCGTGCGCCAGGAGCGGAGCGCGCCGCTGGTCACCGAGCTCGAGCGCTGGATGATCGAGACACGCGACAAGCTCTCGCGCGGACACGATCTGACCAAGGCCTTCAACTACATGCTGCGCCGCTGGTCATCCTTCACCCGGTTCCTTGACGATGGGCGGATTTGCCTATCGAACAATGCAGCCGAGCGAGCCCTGTGCGGCATCGCTCTCGGCAGAAATTATGCTCAGACCCGGATCATGCGCAGTTGGTGTGCGCGACGTTCGGGATGCGAGCGGATGCCGGGCATCCCGCAGCAGGCCGGGCGACCGTAGGTTTACATAATCCTGATCTCCTCTGCGCGCCAACCGTAGAGGAGATCGTCATGAACCAAATCAAACTGCAGCCGGCGCCCCGTCAGTGGCTTGAGAACAGCCCGTTGGGGCCATTCTCGGAGCGCTATCTTGAGCACCTGGGCCGTGCCTGCTATGCGCCCAGCACCGCACGTGTTTATCTGTGCTGCATTGCCCATTTCGCCCAATGGATCTCGGCCGAACGGCTCGCGTTAGAGTCCATAGGCGAAGCCGCGCGAGTTCGGTTTATCAGCGAGCATCTTCCCGTCTGTGACTGCCCTTATCCGGCCCGTCGCTTGCCGCACGAACTCAGGGCGGCCATCACGCATTTGCTTGCAGTGCTGCGTGCCGAAGGCGCCATTCCCGCAGCTACCGCACACATCACACATAGCGGGGAATTGGCGGCATTCCGGGCCTACATGCGCGATGTCGGCGAGCTAGCCGTCAGCACACGAGCGAGGCGCGAGCGGATTCTTCGAGGCTTTCTTGAGGAACAGTTTCCGGAAGGGGAGATCTCTATCGCCGGCCTTGAGCCGGCGCGTGTGAGACGCTTCATCCTCGGCGAACTGCAGGGCTGGACGACCGCGACCATTCGCATTGTTGGGGGTGAGATCAGCTGCTATCTCCGGTTTCGGCAGATGATGGGCGACAACGTTCAGCATCTACTCGGCGCAATCCCTCGCGTTGCATGCTGGCGGCTGAGCAGCTTGCCGGATGTGCCTTCCGACACGCAGACTGAGATTCTGCTCGCTTCATTCGACAAGGATTTCCCGTCGCGCCGGAGGGCCTACGCCATGGTCCGGTGCCTGACCGATCTTGGGCTCCGAACCAGTGAGGTTGTGCAACTGCAGCTCGGCGATATCGATTGGCGGCAGGGTACGATCCGCATTTCCCAGTCAAAGGGCCGGCGTTTCGACGTCCTTCCCTTACCGCCCGAGACGGGTGACGCGATCGCTGCGTATCTGAGGCATGAACGTCCACCGAGCACGAACCGCGCAATATTCGTACGCCACGTCGCGCCCTATGACCTGCCGATCCAAAAAGACGTTGTAAGGCGCGCCGTTTTCGCCGCCTACAAACGTTGCGGCTGGTCTCAGACACGCGTTCATATCCTCCGGCACAGTGTCGCCAGCCGCATGCTGAACGCTGGTGTGCCCATGAAGAAGATCGCCGATATCCTGCGCCATCGGAGCATCGACACCTCCATGATCTACACGAAGGTCGACCTTCAGCGGCTCGCGGCGGTCGCAATGCCGTGGCCGGGGAGTGTGGCATGAGCCGGTCGCTGACCATGCAGGCGCGGATCGACGCCTATCTTGTGGAGCGACGTCACCTAGGATTCTCGCTCGAGACCTCTGGCATAATGCTGCGGTCGTTCGCTCGCTTCGCCGATCTGTCCGGCCACCGCGGCCCGCTGACGACGACGCTCGTGGTCGCTTGGGTTCAGGGGGAGGCGCGGAACGCGACGCCAACCTCCTGGGCGCGCCGCCTCGAAGTGCTGCGGCCCTTTGCTGAGCATGAGAGACGTCTCGACCCACGCAACGAGCTTCCCGCAAGCAGCATGTTCGGCAAAGCGCACCAGCGCCGGACGCCACATATCTACACCGACCGGGAGATCGTCGCGCTGCTGCAGGCGGCGCGGCGGCTGCAGCCGCAACACTCCATTCGACCGGCAACATACGAGACCATGTTGGGGCTGATCGCAGCCACGGGATTGCGGATTTCCGAGGCACTCAAGCTCCGATGCGGCGACGTCGATATTGCCGGCCGATGTCTGACCGTGCGCATGACCAAGTTCACCAAGTCAAGGCACGTACCATTTGATGCCAGCGTCGCCGCTGCGCTCTCGCGCTACGTGGCAATCCGCGCCCGCTACGCTCCGGCTGAGTCGGATGCATCTTTCTTCGTCGGCGCCTCAGGGCAAGTGCCGTCCAAGCGGCAGGTCCATTGGACATTCCAGCAGTTGCGTCGGGATGCAAATATTGTTGCTCGTGGGGCCTATGACGAGGTTCGCATTCACGATCTGCGCCACACCTTCATCTGCCGGCGAGTGCAGCGCTGGCAGAACGAAGGCGCGGATATCGACAATGCCATTGCCGCGCTGGCCACCTATGTCGGCCATGCCAAGGTCTCCGATACCTATTGGTACCTGACCGGCATTCCCGACCTGATGGTCGCGGCCGGCGATCGCTTCGAAGCATTTGCGGCGGAGGAGCGCTGTCATGGGTGAGCAGACACCGTCGTTCGCCGCGCTGGTGCAGCGCTTCTTCGTCGAGCATCTGGGCCAACATCGCGCCGTCAGCCCGCGGACCATCGCGGCTTACCGCGATACGTTCCGATTGCTTCTGGCGTTTGCCGAGACGCAATCGGCAAGCCTACGAGCAAACTCGCGCTCACCGATCTGAACGCGCGACTGCTGCTCGATTTCCTCGAACATCTGGAGAAGGTTCGCGGCAACAGCGTACGGAGCCGGAACGCGCGGCTTGCCGCGCTGCGAACATTCCTCAAATACGCGGGACATCATGATCTTGACGCCCTCGGGATCATAGAGCAGGCGCTCGCCATTCCGATGAAGAGGGCCGATCGCCCGCTGATCGGCTTCCTGACGCGATCGGAGATCCAGGCCATCCTCGACGCTCCCGACGATGCGACATGGGCGGGGCGGCGGGATCGGGTGCTGTTCAGTCTCATGTACAACACCGGCGCACGCGTCTCCGAGATCATCGGAATCCGCTGCCGCGATATTGTTCTTGAAGGCCAGCCCGCCGTGCACCTGCATGGCAAGGGGCGCAAGGAGCGGTGCGTTCCCTTATGGCGCCCGACAGCCGCCCTTGTTCGTCAGCGCCAAGATGAACGATATCGACCCGCAGACCTGGCTCGCCGACGTCCTCGCCCGACTGCCCGCCTAGCCGCTGCGTTCTGAGGCGGTGCAGAAGAGCCTCATCATCACTGCCAGCGTCTCGTTCGATCGAGACGAAGCCGCCCGCATGCCGGCGTGCTGCGACGTTGCCTATATGCCTAGGCGACTCGTACGGCTGCCTCCCGCCATTGGACGATCAAGAATGCGCCTCTACCCGCTTCAAGCGCACTTGAACGGTCAGCTCGATGTCCAGGTTGATCCGAAGTGGCGTGAATCTAAGTTCGAACTCTCGATTCGCCACAACGGAGCGGCGATAAATACCGCCCTTCCGAATAGCTGAGGCACATCATCCATTGGTCACCTGATGATGCTATCCAACTTCCCTGCCCTGCCGACATGCTCCGCCCTCTCACCTGCTTGACAAGCACAGCTGGACCGCCAGGTCAAAAAGAGCACGCTGCCGAAATAAACCACCTGGAGCAGCAGCGAGCAGGCCAGCGTCGCGGCGACTGCTAGAGGGATCGAATGCGAAGCTAAGTAAACCGTCATAGCGTTGCCGCAAAGGACCAGCCCTAAGAGCCGACAAAAGATCATGAAGGGCAACTCCGTTCTCCTAGTTTTGTCTCGTCAGATCATGCTGCTCATGCTCCGATCTGGTCGGCCGCGACATGGGTCTGGCAGTTCTTAGGGCAGACGCGCCCGCAGTCTCCGCAACCATGCATCGGCCGGCATGGTCGACGACCATGATCATGCGATTGAGCTCACCATCGAAGTCGTCGTCACCGCCGTCGCAGGCGCCGAGGATTTCACCCGCGTCATCGACGCCGTAAAGATGCATGACCTCGCGCAAGCAGACCTTGAAACAGCGGCCGCAGCCGATACAGATCTTGCCATCTATAGCGGTCAGATATTCCGGCACCCATGTGGAGCCGTCGCGGCTGATGAATGTGCTCCTCATCCTAATTTCTTCATTGTAGCGAGCTCTCTCCTGGCACCATCCAACTCGGCATAAACGGCGTGCGTTTTCTCGGCGACCTCCTCTAGCTCAGTCCATTTGGCTGGGAGACCCTCGGCAAGGTCGCGCAAGTTCGTTTTAGCGATTGCCGCGCGCAGCTGAAGGTTTCGGACTTTCTTCACCATCTCATCCAGGTTTGACATGATCCTCCCTCAAAATCGGTTTCTTCACGCCACGTCGGCTATAGCTGCAGTCGCATCGTCGACCAGTTTCGTACCGGCATCCGCGAGTTTCCCGATAGTCTCGGAGCCGAACTGGTGGACGTCTTCGCAGAACGACCAACTGCCGACCGTAAAGGCACGCGCCCTGAAAGCCCCGATCGGTTTCATCCCTGTTGTTGGGGATGCCATCACGCCGGACCGCTCCTCAATCGCAAGCCCCACTGCGGTGTAACCTGTCGAGCCTCCACAGCGCGCCCGGATCCGGATCGCCAACGATCAGATCTTCCGGCGCAGTTCCTTCGTGACGATGAAGTCGGCCAGCAGCTCGGGATCCGATTTGCCTTGGCATGAGCCGTGGAAGTCCTGGGCACGGATCAGCCGCAGGAGGCATTTGACGAACGGGCGGGCAAGGGCCGCCGTCCTTTGTTGACGGCAACGCCAAGCGCTGCGTGAGAAATTCCGTTTCCTCCATTTCAGGTCTCGTGCTCAGCGGAGGATTTCTGCTTTCGGTTACGCCGACTTCGGGCCCGCTTCCGCAGCCGATGTCCGGCCTGCGGGCGTGCCGCAGAAAATGGGCGAATTGAACAGGGCTCCATTCCACCTGTCATCCCCGGCCTGAAGTTCGTAAGAGGTTCGCCACGCAGCCAGTCGTCCACTTTGATCGGAGGAGCGAGGGACTCACTACGCAACATGTTGTTCTCCATTCCCACAGCTTTCCTGACGTTTATGCGCGAGCTGGTTCTTCTCTCAGAAACGGAACACACCGGTTAGGAGACCATCAATGTCTTGCGGGTTCTCATGCGATCCGCCCTCACTCAGTATTGCCGATCTCAACAAGCAAACGTCGTGCCAGCGCGCTTAGCCCGCAGTAAATGCATGATGTGCCTCGAAAACCTCACCAGCCCAAGACGGCCGGTTGTTTTGAACTCGACATGTTTGTGCCGCCGTCAGCTTTTGGACACGCATCATGCGTCAGACGCCTGAGGGCGAGAACCGCTTGGCTGTCCGCCCTGCGGTAATGTAGGCTTCGGCTCATCTAATCGGCGCCCGCGATGGGCGCGGGCGATCTCCACAACTGGCTCCCGTATGCAGCGCTTGGCTCCTGGCTCATGCCTGATCTTTTCTCGGGCCGACGAGGCGCAGCGCATCGAGCGCTTCCACCAGATCCTGCGTATGCTGTTTCGCGAGACGCCGGACGCAGCTTTGCCGCAATAGGTCGGAAATTCCGCGATTCCGAAAAAGTTGGTCAGCGCAGTGGAGCCCGCTCGGCATTTGCCGCACGAAGGGCAGGCGCTGGAAAGCTGTCGACCGAAGCGATCCTCCAAGGCGCGGGCCAGCGTCTCGACGATATATTGGTTAAGGCCGGCCAGTGTTTGTGTCTGTGGTCTGGTAGTGGCCTTCGGCAGCCAGTGGTAGCGAGTAAAGCTTCGGCATCATCGGCTTTGATTGCCGCCCAAATCTGGCCGAAATTACGATAGGCTTTTATGCCTCCCCCTCATTGAGAACAGGAATGTCTGCTCTGGCATAGAACGCTAGCACGGGTCCGAGATCAAAGATCGTCCCTGGCGCAAGGCGCCGGACGGACGTGGGCCATGTTTCGGTTGAGACGCCATCGATGCCTCGCGCCAGCGTGCTGGCAAATCGGGGCATCAGCGGCGCGAGTGTCTGTGCCAGTATCGCGGCGGCCGTCGTCTGAAGGGCGAGCGAAGTGCGGGTGCGGGCGGGATAGAGACGTCGCGCCGCTTCATAGTCTTGCGCCTGTCGGTAAACTACACAATCGCTCACGAAATCGCACGCCTGCGCGGCCGCGCGCCGGACCGAGAAGCCATCGTCTGAATAGGCGCGTTCCATCGCCGCGCGATGGATCTCTATCCGAGCAAAGAAGGCCCGATCGGCGGCAGCCCAGTCGCCTGCGTCGGGCACACGGCCGCCAAAGTCCTGCTTGATTTCCCGGTGCAGCGCATCAAGCCAATTCAGCCAGATCCCTTGGAACACCTCGTTCTCCGTGCGGCGTAGCGCGCCCAGAGTGAAGTTCGTCCGCTCACCTTCCGGGCGTGTAAGCCCCAAATGAAGGCGGACGACATCGACTGTCTTTGCGCCCAGAACCTCTTTGCCCAAGACCGCATGGCCGCGGCTGGTCGAGAACTTCTGTCCGTCGAGCAGGTAGAACTCGTTCACGTGATAGCGGATGCGCGGCGTCCAGCGGGAGAATACCTCGGCATAAACAGCGGGGTAGAGTAGCGCGTGATAGAAGGAATTGTCGAAACCGAAGAAATGGACAATCTGCCAATCATTGCTGGGCATCGCCGCATTCCAGTCGCGCCCAAGCAAGCGAGCTAACGCCTGGATGTTGTAAAGAAAACCAAACGCCATCTCTGGCCAGACCCAGGTCACCTGCCCCGGGAACCCTTCGGCCGGTAGCCCCCAGTCCGAGGGGTGGGTAATGGGCACGGAAAAATCGCCGCGTTCGCGCAGACGCGCGAAGAGGTCCATGATCCGAGCGGGGGCGCCCGACGCCCTTAAATGCCGGTCGATATTGTCGTAGCACCGGTCCAGCGCAAGTTCGGCACGACGGACGGAGCCGACCATCGGCGCCTCGGCCGAGTGCCGCGACCGGGCCGTACCCAAGTCGTGGCATAGGTTCGGCGCGCCGCATTCCTCGCAGATGTTTCCGCCAGCCGAGCTGCCGCAATCGGGGCAGAGGCCGGTTACATCCGGTTCGTAAAGGTAGTCGCCTGTCAAAGCATCGAAGAGCGCAGGGCTCTCGCGCAGATCTACGGCCGTGCTGCTCAGAAGACTATGAAAACACGTGGCTTGAAACTCTGCATAAGCGTCATCCACCAACGTGGGCAGGAAGCTGTGGACCTCACAGTCGAGAAGTGCAAGCGTGGCTCTAATCTCGTCCGCGTAGTGGCGCGCCACCTTTGCGGGCGTCGATTGCTCGGCATCGGCACGCGTGGCGACGTAGCTCTGGTAATCGTCGCTCCCAGTCAGGTGGTAAGCTTCGGCCCCTTTCATGCGCAGGAAGCGCGTGTAGACATCGGCTCCAAGATAAGGGCCAGAAAGATGCCCTAGATGCAGATCGCCATTGGGCGTCGGCGGCGTGGAGAAGACGAAGGTCGGCCGGCGGGGAGTCGCGACCCGTGCAGCGGCTTCGAGGGCGGCCTTGCCGTCGCGCCAGTAGACATCGACAAAGTTTAGGTCTTGGTCCCCGTCGTTGCGCAGCACATGCGCTTCAAAAGGGTGGAACAGAACGACATCGCCGGCCGCGATCGAGATTTCCCCAAGGTCGGTCCTGACCTTGCCCGCGCCAGACAGGACCACGAAGGCCTCGATTTCGTCGTGCCGATGAGGCTCGGATGTGACGCCCGGTGCCACCTTTCCGAATGAAAACCCAGTGCCCGCGCTTCCCGTTCCAAGCGTGGCCATGTCGATGCCGAACGCCCGCGACAGCTCCGTTCGAGAAAACGTGGATTTGCGCATGACGAACCTCAGCCGTTGAAGCAGTGGTATTTTCGGCTGCCAATGCAACGGCCTCTGCTGCAAGTTGCGAAGAGAGGGGGCAGCCCGGACCCGTTGGCGCGCCCGCGAGAATAATCCGGCTCTAGCCCACAGGCGGGCGAAGACGGGCGGCCACTAGGCTTTAGGCGTCAGAGAACACCGCCCGGCGACTACTCCATCCGACGTGCCGGAGCGTCGTAACGGGGCTGCGGCGAAACTCCAGTAGCCCACAAATCAGAACGCCATGGTTTCCGCATTTTTATAGCGGTCGATCAGTTTCGTGTGCATGCCTCGCCTGGCGTGAGCTCAATCGCGATAGAAAATGCCGTTTGGCGGCTTTGTCTAAATCGGCCACTTTGCCCTCTGGCGGATTGAGGACGCGCTTAAGCACATTATATTCAGCGCGGGTCGGTCCACCGGTTGAAGCACGCTGGAAGACCAAGTAGAGCGTCCGCCGCGAACGATTGCTTTTATTCGGCTGCGAGTAATGAGGTGCGTAATCGTCGAAGATGAAGATGTCGCCAGCCTTCCATAGTACGGGTTCCCAGGAGAATTTCTCGGCGACCTCAGGATCAATCACCCCACCGGCATCCATGGGAAATATGCCCTTCTTGTGGTTGCCGGGACTGAAGAAAAGCCCGCCGTTGCCCGGGTCGGAGTCGTCGATGCCTATGGCAACGACCGCATGGACCATCCGGTCGGGGAGTCTGTGGGGAATGTGATAAATGTCCTGATGCGGGCGATAGCCGCCGCTGTCGGGATAGTGGAAAATCAGCAACTCCTTGAGCCTGCGCGAATCTTCGCCAAGCAAGTCCTCGACCGCAGACTCTATGCGCCGATCTTCTAGGAGCAAACGACGCAATCGACAATGGAAATCGAGAAAATTCTCGACCTGGAGGTGATCTTGCGATTGTCCGTCGTCTTCTCGAACCACATGAGCCATTTATCATCGCTGATTTCCCAGTGTGATACGTCTTCAACAAAGCTGGAAATATGTTCCAGAGCCGCGGGATCAAAGAATCTTTCGACTCTGACATACCCGTTTTTCTGCCACTTGTGTCTTTGTGCATCAGTCAACATGCGAAAGCCTCCTGTTGGAAAGACTGGTTGGTCGAACATTCCGGTGGCAGTCGACGCTGATCAAGTTGTGGGTCGACGGAAAGAGTACTCCACGGCATACGGGACGACGCTAAGTGCGTCTCGCTCTCCAGCCTCTGCCGCAGTGAAGGCGGAATCATTCCTTGGATGCCACCGCCAATGATCAGTAGTCGGCCGGTCATATCCCGCTGCCCATTTCTTCTGCGACGATGTCGGACCGCCTCTCGACAGAGGTAGGGCCGATGAAGCCCGGATGCTCGGGGTTGGCGCGCGGCGCGCGCCCCAGAAGGCTGTCGAGGATGCGACGCGCTCGCCAGGCCAGCAGGCTTAGATTCGGATCAGCCAGCCCACGCTGTCCTAGGCTCGCGTTCTGTACGAAGATGCGTCGGTCACGCGGCCCGTCCCAGCACACCGAGAAATCTTCGCGAATAGCCAATTCGTTGTCGATCTTTTCCAGCCGGTCCGCGATCGATTCCAAGAAGCCTGGCACCGCGTTCTCGTAACCGGTGGCCAGGATGACGATGTCGGCCGTGATTTCTTCGACCTCCTCCATGCCGTGGTGCAGGGTGAGTCTGTGGCCCGCGCCGGCGTTGATGCAGCGCGAGACAGTGCAGGCCGGCCGCAGTGTGATTTCGCATCGGTTTGGCTCTAGAAACGCGTGGCGGTATAGCGCCTGATAGATCGCACGCAACGTGCTTTCCGAAACGCCGTCCGAAGCAAGCACCAAGCGCCGCAGGAACAGCTTGCGCTGCGACTCGCTCATTGCCGCGAAACGATCCGAAAAGCAGGGCATGAACAACTCGTTTGTGAACGGGCTGTTGTCGATGGGCAGGTAGTTTTCGCGTTGCGAAACCCAAGTGATCGATCCAGGCCGCCGTTCTTTCGTCCGGCCAACAAGGTGCAACAGCACCTCGGCTCCGGATTGTCCTCCGCCGACCACGCAGACATGCTTTTTGTGCGCCTCAGGGTGGATGTGCAGGAATTCAGATGAGTGGAACAGGTTGCGTCCAGTCCAGCCCTGAAACTGAGGTGGAATATGCGCCTGCTTGCCAATGCCGACCACGACGTTTCTGGCGCCGAGAACTGCATCATCGGTGCGCACCCGAAACTCGCCGTCAAAGCGGATCTCGCGCACCGTCTCGCCGCCGCGGACGAGCGGGTTCCTTTGGAAGGTCCAGTTCAGGTATTGCTCGAACTCAGCTCTGAGCACAGCCTCGAACTGTGCATTCAGGAAGTGGTACAGACGCCCGTTTTCGTGCAGGTAGTTTACGAAAGTGTAGGCTGATCGCGGGTTCACCAGCGTGACCAGATCCTTGAAGTGGCTGACCTGGAGCTGCGAGGAATCGAATGCGATGCCTGGGTGCCAGCGGAAGTCGACTTGCCGATCCAAGAACAGTGCGCCTTGCCCAATCTGCTCGTGTATCTGACACGCAAGGCTCAGATTAGACGGCCCAGCACCCACTCCAATGCAAGAGAGCTCCACTTGTCTTGCTCCTACAGGTGCTTCCCAATCAGGCGACGTTCGCGGGCAATATCGGCTATGGCCATAGGCTTCACGCTCCACCAGGGCATTCTCGACTTCGGTGCCGCTGGATTTGCCAGATTTTGTCCGCTTTCGTGTGGTCGGCTGTGAAACCCATGGATCCCAGCATAGTGATGAGATCGACACTCATACCGGCGACTTGTGGCGCTTGGGCGGGATCGACGTATTTCCGCCCGCTTCGATGGTCGCGTCTCGGTCAGCGAGATGCTCTCCAGCCTCGTTCCGTGTTTTGATCGGGCGCAGCCGCCGGCCTCCAACACGATGCGCCGACCTTTTACCGGCTTGGGTTCAGCGGGGGCGCGGTCTCGACGCCGGCGACAGCATTTTTCGGTGAGCCTGACCATGGGAGTACATCCGTTTGGAGGATCCCCTGCATCCAACGTGCCAGAACGAAATATAATCAAAACAACTAGGAGCAGGTTTATGATCCTGTCGGGTATCCGACGTTGGAGGGGGAAACCTTGCACGGGCGGCCGATTTGCACGCCGCCCTCCTCTTGCCGGTAGGCTGATAGGTAGCTCCGCACCCGGAAAATACTCTTATGTAGGGCAAGGCTTGTTCGCTGAGCCTGATCATGGGAGACATCAGCTGATGTGTTCGGAAGGTCCTCTCCATCGAACATGGCCAGAAGGAAACTATGATCAACACAAGGGGCAGGCCTATGATCCTGTCGGGTGTCCGACATGGGAGGAAAACCTTGCAGCACTCGCGGATTTGCAATTCATCGTCCTTCGGCACGGCACGAGCTCTACCAGGTCAGGGGCTTTTCAGGCGGGCTCGCCCGGAAATCCGATAGTTGCCCGTCGGTCATGCGATCGCGGATCTCTCCCTATCGTCTGATTTGCACAGCATTCTTACAGCGCATTACGCTCGCATTAGTCGCTGCTAACGGCGCGCGAGCTTCGTAACCGCCGAGTTACACCACATGATGGAAAACGACTTGTCGCCGCTTCTCGCTGTCCGCCTGAGTGTATCTCTCGCAAACAGGGAACGCCCTTCCCCACAAGCTGCAGTCCTGCGCGCACCGCAGCACAGCTGCTTGATCGTTCTTCGGTCGCAAGAACGGTCATCGGCAATATTCTCGTCCAGCGGTTTTGCGTGTCTAATGTTCAGATGATTTCGCTATCAGTGGGGGGCCGCCGTAGTCCCGTCCGCCACCGCCAGGCAGAAAAGCGAAGTGCACGTGAAAATATCCATCCTGTAAATACCTGCATAACAGCAATCGATTACCGCAATGACTCGACGGGCGATATAGGAGGCGCTTCGTCGCGGGGTGGGATGGGGAGAGATTGCGATGAAAGAGCTCATCCTGCTGCTAAAACAGTTTCTTAGAGGTCAAGCAGATATCCAAATCCTTGACAACGAGCGCCACGATGAGAGCTTGGGTCCTAATGGCATCGATCGGATGGCCACTTGTCCAGGCGACAACCAGTCTTTTGCCCGTGAGGGCGATCACCGATCCAGCGGCGAGGCAGGGGACGAACTCTCGGCTGATGATGGCCGCGACATACCGGGTATTTTTCGGGAGGAGAATAACAAGCTCTGCGGATCCGGCGAAGATGCCCTCTACGCTGGGCACAGCAAGGATTATCTGACCGCGGGCGTGGACTCACGATTAGCCGATCCGATGTGCGGCTTCGACCCAAGGTCGGGGTGGAAGCCTCACATCATCACTCTGGTCGATATTGAACGCGATATCTTCATCTTCCATACGGTCGGCGACTATAAGGACGGTTTTGGCGCGAACTCCGTCGACTACGTCAGCGTATTGTCCGGCTGCCCGGCGAGCTGGTTTTACAACGGCAAGGCTTCTTTGAACTAGTTAGCAGATCGCAAGATGGCAGGAATGAATGTTCAGATGGTGGGTCAGCGTATTCAAGTGGGGCGGTACATCGCTGCTCCGTTGATGCACAGTGACAGGATCAGAACTCAGATTCATCAGAACTCGCAGCCGCGCCGCTTTGACCAACCAGGGACATCGAGCTGACCGTTCAAGATGCGCTTGAAGTGAGCCCAGGCGCATCCCTGGACGGTCCAATGGCGGGGCGGTGCAACCGAGGGCAGGTACATAGGAGCCGTCGCAGTGGGCCGGCACGCCGGTTGCATGTCGATGAATGAGACTCTGGCAGCGACGATGAAGCTCTTCTGCAACGTCTTCGAACGCAGCTTGGATTGAAAGACGCCGGCGACCGAGGCCGGAGCTGGTTCAGGCTGAATCACCTTTTCCCGGAGAAAGCATGCTGAAAAAGTTTGAACGCCACCCGCTCACCTTTGGATCCACGCCCATCGAAAAGCTCGACCGCCTCGGCAAGCATCTGGGCGGCAAGGTGGAAATCTTCGCCAAACGCGAAGACTGCAACTCTGGTCTGGCGTTCGGCGGCAACAAGCTGCGCAAGCTCGAATACATCGTCCCCGACGCGATCGCGTCGGGCGCCGATACGCTCGTCACCGTCGGTGGCGTGCAGTCCAACCACACGCGGATGGTCGCCGCCGTTGCCGCCAAGATCGGCATGAAATGTCTCCTGGTCCAGGAGAGCTGGGTTTCACATGAGGATGTCGTCTACGACCGGGTCGGCAACATTCTCTTGAGCCGCATCTTGGGCGCAGAGGTGCGTTTGGTCGACGATGGCTTTGACATCGGCATCCGCCACAGTTGGGAAAAAGCGCTCTATGATGTCAAGGCAAGGGGCGGCAGACCCTATGCGATACCTGCCGGGGCCTCTGTCCACAAATATGGTGGCCTTGGCTATGTGGGGTTCGCCGAGGAGGTGCGCGCCCAGGAGAAACAGCTTGGGTTTGCCTTCGACTACATTGTCGTTTGCACTGTGACCGGTTCAACGCATGCCGGCATGCTCGTCGGATTCGCCGAGGACGGCCGACAGCGCAACGTGATCGGTATCGATGCCTCTGCTACCCCGGCCAAGACCAAGGCGCAGGTGCTAAGCATTGCCCGACGTACAGCGACCCTCGTCGAGCTCGGATCGGAACTTGCCGAGGATGACGTGGTGTTGGTCGAGGACTACGCGTACCCGCGCTATGGCATTCCATCCGAGGAAACCAAGGAGGCGATCCGTCTGTGCGCGCGGCTCGAGGGCATGATTACGGATCCCGTCTACGAGGGCAAATCAATGCAAGGGATGATAGACCTCGTCCAAAAAGGCTTCTTTCCAGAGGGCTCGAAGATCCTCTACGCGCATCTCGGCGGCGCGCCGGCGCTCAACGGTTATGGCTACACCTTTCGCAACGGCTGACGCTCGACAGTTTCGCCACTGCGGTGCCGGCGATGCTCAAGTTGGTTCGAGTCATTTAGCCGGCTCTCGGGCTCAGAGGGTGCCAGCATTCTGAGGCGGCCGCGTGGCCGTCTCGCCATGCGGAGGCAGCTCGCCGCTCCGCCTGGGCTCGTTGCGGAAAATCTGTCAGCTATGATCCCTCAGCTTATGCCGCGCTCTTGGGTCGGTCGGAACTGAGCGCCCACGGGCTTTCGACCCAAAGCGTGGAAGATGCGTGGGCAAGAGATTGTAGTATCAGCCCGCGCAGCAAAGGCGTCGAGCTCGGTTGTGACGCGGTCGATCTCGTCGCCGGTGGCAATACCCGATGACGTCAGTGCCTCAGCAATTGCCGAGAACGTAAGCGTCGGAACCTGCTCGTCCCCTTGTCGGCCGTATGGCTGCGTCAGTGCTGCGTCGACATCCACCTACCCGACGCTTTCAAGCAGGCGGACAAGCCTGCGCCCAAAACCGCTGCACACCCTCGGTCAGCCCAAGGGCAGGCTTTTGGGCGACATGCATTGGCCCCTTAAGTGCCGGAGCGACGCGGGCGGTATACTATTTGCGATAGCTCACCCTCGCCGAAAATCCCGTCCAGAGTGTTGAGGAGTTCGCGCACGGCATCGGATTTGCAGGAATAGTAGATCGTCTGCCGGTCGCGCCGGGTCTGGACGAGATCGAGCGCCCGTAGTTTGGCTAGATAGTGTGACAGGGCGGATTGCCTGAGCAGACTCTTCTCGGCGAGAGCGCCGACCGATATTTCACCGTCGGCCAGATAGTTCATGATCAACAGTCGTTTCTCCTCGCCCATCAGTGTCAGAAACGCGGCCGCTGATTGGGCATTGGCGATTAGCTTTTTCGAGACCATCGATTCCCCTACTTCCTTGGTCATCCGGCGCTACGGGGCAATCGTGTCTGATTCCCATCGGCACTCGCGAAGTGCGCTGGGTGATTCAAGGCTGGCGGGAATGTTTTCGACCACCAATGTCCACCGTTAAGGCCTTCGCCTCCGGCCCCGACAGCCGACGCACCACTGCGCGCGCCAATCAAGCCGGCGTGGCTGAAGACCGCATGTTTGCCCTATAGCGAAATTGTTGTGTTCACGTTAATCGAGCGGGATTCCGTAAGCGCGAATCGGCCTCGACATTAGACGAGCTCATCCAAGTGGCGTTTGGCTTCAACCGAGCTTGATGGCCGCCTGAGAGATGTCGCCAATCGGCATCCACCTCGGTCGGACGCAATAGCGCATCTCTATCCGGATCAGCGCCTGGCTACTCCCGCGTTTGCGGCTACCTCGTCAATGTCTTCCCCCTTTCCAGACGTTCTCGTTCCCGACACGCCTGAAGGCAGCCTCGACAAAGCTGCGGACCGAATGCGTCTTGCCGGTCGCGAGCACAAAGTCGTGAGGCTCGTCATGGTGCAGGATGGGCCAGCAAAAGCGAGCGATTAGATTTGTGTACCGTGGGCATCAGGACTGGGAGGACTCCGCTCCACCCTTCCGCCTTACGCATGACTGGAGAGATTTCCGGTGGGCGTCGCCTCCCGAGCAACGCTTTTTCAGGTTCGTTATTCTCCGTAAAATCGATTGTTTCGATGAGCGCATCTACGGTATGAATGCGGGCCGTCGAAGCCGATTTAAGAACCGAACCCAGACCCCACACAAATCGCGCAACGCGCCTGCACCCGACCCTCAACCTGCTTAAGAGTAACTGGAAGGCCGGCGATGCGATCGCCCCATCGGAATTGGCCGACGAGGCAGGGGCGAGATGAGCCGATTGTCCGGAAGAGATCAGGTCGGGCTTGAAAGGTTGCTGGCCTGGGTGGCTGCTGCTCCAGGTGGTCTATTCGGCAGCGTGCTCGTTCTGATCTGGCGGTCCAGCTGCGCTTGTAGAGTTCGTCTGCTCGGGGACGGGCAGCAATGCCGGTCGATATCAAGGGCGCGGTCAAAGCGGATATTCCGCACATGGCCATAGGTTGGCACAAGGATGGCGGCAGGATGGTGAACAACGGCCACACCATTCAAGTCAACCTGCCGCAAGGCAGCACCCTCACCCGCGGGGTCGTGTCTACGAACTGGTACAGTTCCATTTCCATGCGCCGAGCGAACACTACCTCGCAGGCAAGAAGTTTCCGATGGAAGCGCATTTCGTCCATAAAGACACCGACAGCGATACTCTGGGTGTGCTGGGCGTGTTTCTGACGCCAGGCGCGACAAATGCCAGCTTTGCCAGGCTTGCCGCAGCATTTCCCGCAACCTCAGGCGAGGAGATAGTGGTCGACGAGGTCGACCCCAACGGGCTTTTACCGGCCTCACATGGCTACTGGACATATGAGGGATCATTGACGACGCCGCCAAGCAACCGAAAAGTGGAGTGGATGGTGCCGACGGAACCTGTTGAGGTCGATCCAGCAGAAATCGGCGATTGACCTCACTCTAACCCTTGAACGCGGCCTATCCGCCGCACCACTGCGCACCCAACCACGCAGCGGTGGCCGGTGACAAGGTGCGTTTGCCCTCCAGCGAAACCACTATCTGTCAGTTTGATCGAGCGTGATTCCGCGTTGCGCGATTTTTTGCATGGGCCTGGTTCGGTTCTTAATCGCATTTGATGGTCCGCATTCATACCGTAGATGCGCTCATCGAAACGATCGATTTTACCAAGAATAACGAACATGAAAAAGCGTTGCTCAGGACGTTTTGAGGACGATCAGCGGCATGAAGTACAGAGCGGACATCAGAGGTCTACGGGCCATCGCCGTTGTTCCTGTTGTCCTGTACCATGCTGGCTTTTCAGCGGTCAGCGGCGGGTTCGTTGGGGTCGACATCTTCTTTGTGATCTCCGGCTTCCTGATAACGTCCGACATCATCGAGCGGACAGAGAGAGGCGAATTCTCGCTGCTGGACTTCTATCACCGCCGCGTTCGACGGATTTTCCCCGCCCTGTTCGCGATGCTCGCCGCCTGTTTTGCGATGGCGTGGTTTGTGTTGCCGCCGGGAGAGTTCATTGGGTTCGGCCACAGCGCCATCGCCGCCGCGATTTCCTCCAGCAACTTCTTTTTTTACCGCAACACCAACTATTTCACTGAAGCCGCGAACTCGCTCCCGCTCCTGCACACATGGTCGCTAGCCGTCGAGGAGCAGTTTTACTTGCTGTGGCCTTTGGCAGTCATACTCATGATGCGACGGCTGAGACCGTGGGCGTCAATCATCGTCGCAGCGCTATTCGTCATGTCCATCTACGCCGCTCAGCACTGGCTCCAGAGCGACCCGCCCTTTGTATTCTACATGCTTCCGACGCGCGCTTGGGAACTGCTCGCGGGCGGGCTGATCGCGCTGCCTGTGGCTAAGGCAATGAAGCCAAACCAAACGGTTGCGGAACTCCTCGCTGCCTCGGGTCTGGCGCTCATCACCGCTTCACTTTTCCTGATCGATCAAGATACGCCATTTCCTTGCCTCCACGCGCTTGCTCCCTGCATTGGAGCGGCGCTCATCATCGCCGCCGGCTTCCACCGCGAAACAATGGCCTCAAAAGCGCTGTCGATCGGCCCTGCCGGCTTCATCGGCCTGACTTCCTACTCGCTCTACCTCTGGCACTGGCCGTTGCTGGTCTTTGCTGGCATCTATCAAAATCGCGAATTGCTCGTCTCTGAACGTGTCGCTGTCGTAATGGCCGCGCTGCTCGTGTCAGCGCTCTCATGGCGCTTTGTCGAGCGCCCGTTCCGCCGGAGAGCTACAGGTTGGACGTGGCTGGTACCGACCGCCGGCGCAACGGCTGCGGTGTGCTGTCTGTCCCTGGCTATCATCAACAGCTCCGGCTTCCCCAGTCGGGGCCCTGATGGCGGCCCGTCTGTTCAAGCACTTAGAGCGGAAAGGGCCAAGTTCGAAGCATCTTCCTGCCTCGAGCGTGGCGGGCTCATCCCCAAAACGGGCGAATGCCTCCTCGGCTCCGGCAATATCGCTCCGACGATCGTTTTGTGGGGCGATTCTCAGGCTGCCCATCTTGCCCCTTCTTTAAGCGAGGCCGCCCGGACCACAGGCGTGCGCGTCAGACAGATTACAAAAGCGGGGTGCGCTCCTTTCCCCAACATGACGATGCTTCCCGCCAGTCCATTGACAGCGGATTGCCCGGCCTTCAATTCCTCCGCGCTCCAATCGGTGCTTGCCGATCGCAACGTCACACTCGTGATTCTGGCAGGCCGCTGGAACACCTACTCGGGGCGTGGAGGCGGCTTCCTTTCGAAGGATGGAAGCTGGCCTTCGCAGGAGGCTTCCAAAGCGAACTTCACGTCCGCCATTAAAGAGACCGCGGCCGCACTGGCGACCCGTGGCATCAAGACCGCCGTGGTTGGACCAGCCCCAGAACCGCCCACCGATGTGCTGACTTGCCTTATCCGTGCGGACTTCATGAATGGCGATGCGCCGTGCTCCACCATGCCGGCCGAGAGATCTTGGCAGAACAATCAAATCCTCGCGGATCTGCTGCCACGAACCGTACAATTCGTCCCCATAGTCCCAGCGTTGTGTGGGCAGGAAAAGTGCCCGCTGAAATCAGGTGAAGACGTCTTCTATCTTGACGCGATCCACCTTTCGCGGGCGAGCCGGCATGTCCTCGCCCCGATTTTCGCTAATGTCATCTCTTCGCCAGCCATGGATCTGGACTAAGGCAGGCTTCTCCGGGGGGAGAGGATCGCGCGCATGGCCGCTTTGCAGCGCGGGCTAACCCTCAGCAAGGACTGCAGCGAAGTATTCGTCACTGGTATCTCCCGTCAGTGCTCAATTCTGCAGCCACGACCTTGAGCCTGACTGATTGGGGTCCACCTGGCAGAGTTATGCGGCTCGACAGCACCGTCACCGCCGCACCCATTCATGCCCAATTACCAGCAGCATTCTGTGGTCGCAGTGCGGGTATGGTTCGGTCTTCCCGTGCGCGCGCAGAAAGTGGGCGCGGACGACAATGCCGCCCCAAACGGGTCGAGTCCACCTTCAGCTGCTCGAACTCACCCGCATTGAGCTATGTGGAGCACGCAGCGGCGGTATTGCCCCTGGCAACTGGGCCA
The DNA here is from genome assembly GCF_055811495.1 of Mesorhizobium sp. WSM4830. NCBI lineage: Bacteria > Pseudomonadati > Pseudomonadota > Alphaproteobacteria > Hyphomicrobiales > Phyllobacteriaceae > Mesorhizobium > Mesorhizobium sp. WSM4830. Next base: position 27,722 of record NZ_JBVVQI010000038.1, read on the forward strand.
GCCGTGGAACAGTGGCAGGGCATGGTCCGCCACGGCGGGTGCTGGCCGGCGGCAACGGCTCCGAACTCGGGCTGCCGAGCTGACACGCCTCTCTTTCTCGACCTACGCCAACCTACGAAGCCGTGCTTTCATCGCGTCGAGCAGCGTCCCTGCGGGCCTTTGATCTCTGCGCCGAATCATCTCTCGCGAGCAGAACCCCAGCACAGAAGAAGTGGAGGCATATTCCCGGCCGCGCCGCATGCACATTGGCTCCGAGGAGCTTTGCGCCGTCGCGATGTTTCTCCCAAAGGCATCAGAATAGGTCCACCCAGGGAGTAGAGCTTCGAACAGCATGAGTGAAACTCCGGAACGAGTCAGCGCGCCAAAAACAGCGGCAATGTCGGCTTCTCAAAGATCCATCTCGTCACGCCGCCAAAGAGCCGCTCACGCAGCCCACGGCTGCCATAAGCGCCCATGACTATCATATCGGCAGACGTGTCGATTGCGTGCTGCGCAAGCACAGTGGCCGCCGATTTGCCGGCACTTGGCAGGAGGCCAACCGACACCCGAGCACCGTGCCTAGTGAGATAGGCAGCGATGTCGGCTCCAGGCTCCGCACCGTTCCCATTGTAGTTCGCCTTCGGATCGACCAGGGCGACACGAACTTCCTCCGCAACGCATAGGAGACCCAGCGCTTCCCGAACCGCACGGGACGCCTCGACTCGCGAATCCCAACCGACCAAGACGCGCCGTGGCCATAGGCTCGCCTCAGAGCCCTTCGGCACAACGAGCACCGGCCTTCCCGTATCGAACAAGCAGCCGTTGACAACAGGAGGTCCGAGATTCTCGTCGTTGAGGAGCCGCGGTCCGATGATCGTGAGGTCGGCGCAGAGCGCCCGCTGTCGTGCCAATTCACCGAGGCTGGCCGGATCGCAACAGTCGGTGTCAACGTCATAGGCGAGCGACATAGATTCCAGCAGTTTCTGGATGTCTTTGGAGCGTTTTTCCAGTCTGGCCACGTCCTGTGTAAATCGATCGATTTGCCGAAACCGATCGTGCAATCTGGCAATTGCCTGTCCACGTCCTACCGGCCACTCGGGAACACCATCTCCGATCGACGGATGCGACATAAGGAGCACCGGAGGCGGTATAATCAGTACGGAAAGGTGCGCGCCGACTTCGGCACACAAGCCGGCAGCCGTTCTGACGTCCTGATCGGAATGGTCAGCGCCGGTCAAACAGAGTACGCTTTTAAAACCCATTTGCCTGCTTCTCCCTGAGTATTCGTTAGGGTTTAGGCCGCAAGACCGGCTCACAGCGCGAGGGAAAGGGGGGCACCAGACCCGGCATGTGATTCAGCCGTCCGGCTTCTCGAGCGAGTAGCCGGCCGACCTGACGGTGCGAATGACGCTGCCGGGCGATGCCGTTTTCAGGGCTTTTCTGATCCGGCTGATATGGACATCGACGGTGCGTACACCAACATGGATATTGGCCGGCCAGGCCGCGCCGATTAGCTCGTCCCGGCTGAAGACCTTCCCGGGAGCTTCAATCATAAGCCGCAGCACGTTGAACTCGATGGGTCCGAGGTGGATGTCGTGGCCATTGCCGCGAACCCGGTGGGCGTCGAGCTTCATCTCGAGGCCGCCACAAGAGAGCCAGCCGCCGTTTTCAAGACCATTTGCGCCCCGCTTCGTCAGCGCGAGCCTCTCCCGCAGACAATCGAGCAGCTTGGCCGGGGCGATCGGCCGCACAAAGCTCTCGTCAATGCCAGCCTTCAGGAGATCGAGGTGCTGGTTCTCGGCGCCGGGCGCGACCAGGGCAATAATCGGCAGCCCGCTGGTCCGGGGCTCGCGCTTGAGCCGGGCGCAGATTGCAGACCCGGTTATGCTGGCTGGCCCGCAGTCCAGCACCACGGCCTGGAATTCCCGTTCGTCGGCCATTGCAAGTGCTTCCTTCGCGCCGCCTGCCGGCTCACTGGCGAAGCCGTCCACCTCCAGTATGTGGCTGAGGAATAGATAGAACTCCGCATCTTGCGAACAGATCAGGACGAGTGGCTTCATTAGCGCTACCCCGAGAACCAAATCGGCCTCGACCGCGTCGGCCGCGTGGGCTGGCCATCGCGGCTCCTCAAGGCCTGACATGATCCTCTTGCTCGAAAATCGGTTTCATGCGCGTGCCACCTCGGGATAGGCGTCGATGGCTGCAATGGCATCGTCGGCCAGTTTCGTACCGGCCGCGGCGAGTTTGCAGAACGTCTCGAAACCGAACCGATGGACGTCGCGCAGGGTCTTGGACAGAACGACCAGCCGCCCGGCGGTGAAAAGCACGCGCCCGAAGCCCTCATGGCTCATTTCGATCATCGGCGATGCCATCAGGCCGGAGCGCTCCTCGATCGCAAGGGCGACGGCAGTGTAGAACTTGTCGAGCCTCCACAGCACGTCCGGATCGGGATCGCCGATGATTGGAATCGTACGGCGCTGTTCCTTGCTGACTATGAAGTCGGCCAGCAACTCAGCGTCCGCTTTGCCATTCCATGACCCGTGGGAATCCTGAGCACGGATCAGCCGCACGAGGCATTTGACGAACGGGCTGGCAAGGGCCGTCTCGTCCTCGTTGGCAGCAGGGCTCGCGACTTCAAACATTTGGCTCTTTCCTCGTTTCAGTCCTCGTCATCGAAGGACGGTTTCTTTTCGGCGACACCAGCTTCGGCCAGCACCTTGCGTAGCCAGGGCGGAGGACATGTCCTGAGCATCGTCTGCGTGCGCAACAGTACCTCTTGGATGGTTTGTGGCTGCGGCACCTTGATTGGATGGATTTTTGCCGCAACAACCTTCGCTGCCGAAGGTCCGCCGATGGCCAGACAAAACAGCAGCTGGCAGCCCTTCAGCGCCTCCACCTTCGGCGTGATGCGGTCATCGCCCTCGGTCCGATGCTTCCCGCTCTCATCGGAAACCTCATCGAAGGCAACGGCTTCCACGAGATGCCACTCCTCGCGCGTCACGTCGTAGACAGCAAAGCGCCTCGCCGACCCGAAATGCGCATTGAGCTCCTTCATGTCTTGGGTTGCGATTGCCACGCGCAAAGCGCCTGCTTGTCGTTCACGCATTGGAGCTTGAACCTCGTCAGTGACTAGTGAGAGGCGACGAACGGGGCCCACCCTGCGTTTCCCGGTTGCGGAATGGATCAAGTCCCTCAGACGTCGGCGCATGCCGGTTGGCTTGGAACATGTTGGCGACCTCGAAAACCAGATCACGGGTCCCTTGATAGAGGATTGAGAGCTTGTGCTGGCTGCCGAGCCGGTCGAAGACGGGGAAGCCGACGCGCATAAGGGGAATGCCAAGACGTTGCGACGCCTGGCGTCCATGTGAATGGGTGACCAGAAGATCAGCGTCGCCCGCAAGCGCTTCCAAATCGCCGAGATCGCCGATCTGAATCGACTCCGCCGGTACCCTTTCCAGAATTTTCGACATATCGGTCGTCGTGACCGCCGCCGCGATTTCGGACCCCATGCCCGTGAAGAAGGTTGCGAATTGATAGAGTTGGTCTGGTTCAGCAGCGATAGCAATTTTCTTGCCTCCGAAATGAAAATGTCCGTCGAGCAACGCATCCTGCAATTGCGCCCGGCGACGCCGCACTCGGGCCGGCACCGCCGCGCCCGAAACCGCCGACAGCAGCGAGACGAACCGGTCGACAGCCTTCAAGCCGGTCAGCGACTGGAACATCACGAACGGCACGCCGGTCAAACCGTGCAGCATTTTCGCCGGGTGGCGCATGTGCTCGCCGATAACGATGCATTGCGCGGCGGTGCCAAGCTCGCGGATTTCCTCGACGCTGGTGCCGCCATAGGTAGTCGTTACCCAGCGGCCAGGAACCATACCGTCGAGTGAGCCGGAGACGTCCGGCAGGATAACCGGCTTGAGCCCAAAACTTTCAACCATATCACGCAAATGCTCGAGGTCAGCGACAGTGAGGTTGCATCCGGGCAGGATCGCGATCTTCTTCGGCTGCCGCGTCCGTGTGCCCGACCGTGTAATCCCTTCGATCATCGCCGCGACAGCCTTGGCCCAACCTTGTTCGATCGCGCCGTCAAAATCAGGCGTGTTGGCCAGCACGACCTCTGTACCTGCGAGCTCTTCCATGTGCTTCAGCTTGAGGTTGGCGATATCACTCGCGCAATCTTCGCCACGGGTCTCCACGAGCGCGGTCGTGCACACCCCTATCAGCTTTGGGTTTGTGCGGGTTTTGAGGTTGAGGATCGCCTCTTCCAGATGGTCCGCTCCGCCGAGTATGGTTGCCACCTCGTCCATCGCCGTTGTCTGCAAGGGGATCGCTTCCTTGAAATGCCGCACGAAAAGCACGAGCGCGAAGCTGGTGCAGCCTTGGCTGCCGTGGAACAGGGGCATCGCACCGTCGACTCCAAGAAAAGCGAAGGCGGCACCCAGCGGCTGCGACGACTTCAGCGGGTTGACCGCCGCTGATTTGGTATTGCGAAGGATGCGGACCATCGGATTTCCTCAACGGGGGCCGAAGCGGTGAGCCGTCGCGCCGGCGAATTCGTTGAAAGCGTTCACACTCGCGGTCCCGTTGTTCGTGCTCGCCAGATCCTCCTCCACGGCAGGCTGGCAATCCCACGGGGCCGGCTCCCGCACCTGGCCCCAGATCGGGTTATGGATGGCGAGGTCGATCTGGCGTACGAGTTCCACCATACCGTCATAACCGGCGTATGGGTGTTGGCGCTCCTGGTTGATGTCGAGCCAGGGCGTCTTGGCCTTGAGCGCGACGAATTGCGTGCGCCCGCCTGACAGCATGATATCGGCGTTGCCTTCTGAGAGCATGGCGTAAAGGTCGCGCGCTGCCATCTGCTCGAACATGTGGTTCTCGTCCTTGACCATCTGTTTGATGCGTTCCTTGTCTTCGACTGTGGATTTCTTGACCGAGGTGCCGACGATCTCCATGCCGATCTCCATCAACGCATGGACCACTGACCAGGACTTCACACCACCTGTATTGAGCAGCACGCGCTTGCCTTGAAGCCGCCGGCGGTAGGCCTCGAGCTTCTTCCACGCAATCGCCTCCTGCTCAGCAATCAGCGTCTCTGTGCGATCGAGGATCTCCGCATCGGCGCCCTTCCTCACCAGCAGCTCAGCAATGTTGCGAAGTGCTTCCGAGGTATCGGTTATGCCGTAGAAGGAGCCCTCGAAGAACGGGATGTCCCAGCGCTCCTCCATCTTGCGGGCCAGATTGATGAGTGCGCTCGAGCACACCATCATGGCCGCCCGGGCGCGGTGCGCGGATGCAACGTCGATGTAACGAGCATCGCCCGGAATGCAGGCGCGCACCCGGATGCCGAGCCGATCAAGCAGCGGCTTCACCAGCCAGAATTCGCCAGAGAGGTTGAATTCGCCAAGGATGTTGATGTCGCATGGCCCGGCGTCGTCGGGTTCCACCGTGCCGATGACATGATCGAGCAACGCTTCGGCGGCGAGTTTGTTGCCGAGGTTTTTGGAGCCGACGAAGCCCGGCGCATTGATCGGCACCACGGCCAAGCCGAATTTTTCGGCCGCGCGTTTGCACACGGCCTCGATGTCGTCGCCGATCAGCGCCGTCACGCAAGTCGAATAGACGAAGACTGCCGGCGGCGCATATGTTTCCTTGATTTCGCGGATCGCCTTGAAGAGCTTCCGCTCGCCCTGCCCCATTACGACGTCGAGTTCGGTGAGGTCGGTTGTGAAGCTTGTCCGCCACAGGGTTGGTCCGGACGAAGCTGCGCCTCTGTTGTCCCAGGAATTGCCCTCGCAGGCGAGCGGCGCATGGACCAGGTGCGCAACGTCGGTGATCGGCTGCAGGACGATCTTGGCGCCGTCAAAGGCGCAGCCGCCGGCTGCCGCCCCGGGGGCCAGCGGCTTCGAGCAGCCCTCCTTGCGCGCCTTGGCATCCTTGCCGCGGTTGTTATCGCAGGCGGGCTCGTCGAAAACGTCCTGGATCTTGGCACTGAGCGAGGTCATGGCGTCAGTCTCCGAAGTCCATTGGGCGATGGGCGGCCACAGTGAAAAGCCGGCACCGGCTTTCAGCGGGTGAGGTCATAGGAATAATCCGTCACGCCCGTCTCGCTCGTCTCACGATCGAGCTTGTCGAATATCTTGTCGAGGATGGTCGTCAGCACGCGTAAACCGCCCTGGTAGCCCATGAGCGCAAAGCGATGGTGGTGGTGCCGGTCGAAGATTGGAAACATCAGCCGGATCAGCGGCGTGCCCGTGTCGCGCTCCAGATACTTGCCATAGGAATTGCCGATCAGCAGGTCCACCGGCTCTGTAAAGAGCAGCGAGCGCATTGCCCAGAGATCCTTGCCCGCCCAGACCTGGGCATCCTGGCCGAAGGACGAGGAGGCGAGCAGTTCCTTGATCTCGGCTTGCCAGGCACTGGTGCCGTTAGTGGCGAGGCAGTGGGTCGGCTCGCCACCAGTTTCCATGACAAAGCGGGCCATGGCGTAGACGAAGTCCGGATCGCCGTAGATTGCGTATTTCTTGCCGTGCAGCCATGACTGGCTGTCCGCCATGGCGTCAACGAGTCGGCCGCGCTCCATCCGGATTGTCTCGGGGATCTCCTTGCCGGAAATGGCCGAGACCTTCATCAGGAACTCGTCGGTCGCCTGGACACCTAGCGGATAGTGGAAGGATGCCGTCGCTTGCCCGACCTCATTGCAATATTCCAGCGTCTTGCGGGTGTTGTAGTGCTGCAGCGACAGTGTGGCCTCCGCGTTGAGTGCCCCTTTCACGTCTTCGATTTTTGTGCCTCCGTCATACATGCGGTATTCGCCGTCCGAGGGCGTGTCGAACTGGTCTGAGGCGTCCTGAATGAAGGTATAGGTGACAGCCATCAGGTCGAGGAGGCGCTTGAGTTCCCGGTTGTTGCCGACGCAGAATCCGTCGAAGCCTGGAATGATGTTGATGGCCCCAGCGGCTTGCGAGCGCTCGCTGCCCTTCCAGAAATGCTCCAGAACGCCCTTCACCATGCCGTCATAGCCATCGACATGGCTGCCGACGAAGGCAGGCGTATGAGCGAAAGGCACGTCGAAGTCGCAGGGGACCGAGCCTTCGTTCTTGGCGTTCTCTATGAAGCTCCGCAGGTCGTCGCCTATGACTTCGGCCATGCAGGTGGTCGAGACGGCGATCATCTTGGGGTCGTAGAGCTTGTAGGTATTGGCGAGCCCGTCGACCATGTTCTTCAGGCCGCCAAACACTGCCGCGTCCTCGGTCATGGAGGAGGAAACCGCTGACGAAGGCTCCTTGAAATGTCGCGACAGATGCGAGCGGTAGTAGGCAACGCAGCCCTGGCTACCGTGGACGAAAGACATGGTCCGCTCAAAGCCCGCGGCCGCGAACACCGCGCCGAGCGGCTGGCAGGCCTTGGCGGGGTTTATGACAAGCGCCTCGCGAGCGAGGTTCTTTTCGCGGTATTCCCAAGTCTTGGTCAATTCGCGTTGGTCGGTGACGATCTGATCAGGGTGCGGACATTCGAAATTCAGTTTCTTCTCGGCAAGCATTTGTCTGTATTCAGGCTCGCGGAACAGGGGAGCATGGTCGAGAACTTTTTCGGCCGATTGCGGCATGGTGGTCACCTTTTCCATCTGGCCGCGCCAAGCGGCAGCACAGGGATATCAAGACGTTAAAGGGCCTCCCGCGGATCGAGTGCGCCCCAAGCATTTATCGGCCTCCCTGCCTGGCGGGAGGCCAGTCCTCATTCGGCGGCGACTGCCCTCAGCGGCTCGTCCTTCATCTTCTTCCACGGCGCGCGGTAGAGACCCCAGACAGGGTTGTTGATGGCCAGATCCATGTCGCGGGCGAAAATGGCGAAGCCGTCATAGCCGTGATACGGGCCGGAATAGTCCCAGGAGTGCATCTGGCGGAACGGGATGCCCATCTTCTGCACCGGGTACTTCTCCTTGATACCGGAGCCAACGAGATCCGGGCGGATGCCTTCGATGAACTTCTCCAGTTCAAAACTCGTGACGTCGTCATAGACGAGCGTGCCATTCTTCACGTAATGGCCGGTGCGCTGATAGTCGTCGTTGTGGGCGAACTCGTAGCCGGTGCCAACGATCACCATACCGAGGTCCTCGTAGGCAGTGATGACGTGACGGGGGCGCAGGCCGCCGACATAGAGCATCACCGTGCAGCCTTCGAGGCGCGGTCGGTACTTGGCGATGACGGCATCGACCAAGGGCCGGTACTTGGCGATGACCTTTTCGGTGTTCTCCTCGATTTCCGGGCCGAAATGCTTGGCGATGTTGCGCAGGGAGGCCTCGATCTGGGAGGGGCCGAAGAAATTGTATTCCATCCAGGCGATGCCGTACTTTTCCTCCATGTGCCGGCAAATGTAGTTCATCGACCGGTAGCAGTGGATCAGGTTGAGCTTGGCCTTGGGCGCGCGCTCTATCTCGGCGAGCGTGGCGTCGCCCGACCAGTTGCCGACCACACGAAGCCCAATCTCCTCGAGCAGGATTCGCGAAGCCCAGGCATCGCCGCCAATGTTGTAGTCGCCGACGACGTTGACGTCGTATGGGCCGGACTCGAACTCGACATCCTCCTTGTCGAACACCCAATCGCGGATCGCATCATTTGCAATGTGGTGGCCGAGCGATTGTGAAACGCCGCGGAAACCTTCGCAGCGCACCGGTACAATCGTCTTTTCGTGCTCCTTGGCTTTCTTGCGCGACACTGCCTCGATATCGTCCCCGATCAGGCCGATCGGGCATTCGGACTGCACCGAGATGCCCCCACTGAGCGGAAACAGGTCCTCGATCTCGTCGATGATCTTTTCCAGCTTCTTGTCGCCGCCGAAAACGATGTCCTTCTCCTGGAAGTCGGAGGTGAACTGCATTGTCACGAACGTGTCGATGCCCGTCGTGCCGACGTAATAGTTGCGGCGTTGCGACCAGGAATATTGCCCACAGCCGACCGGCCCGTGCGAGATGTGGACCATATCCTTGACCGGACCCCACACCACGCCCTTGGAGCCGGCATAGGCGCAGCCGCGGATTGTCATCACGCCCGGAATGGATTTGATGTTCGATTTGACGTCGCATTCGGAAGGGCCCTTGTCCTCCCCTCCGGCCTCGTCCTTGCTCGTTGCGACACTGAGGTGCTTCTTGCGGCGCTTCGCCGCCTTGTCTGGATATTGGGACAGCACGTCCTCGATAAGCTTCGCATGCAAAGCGCCGTCATTCTCATAGTCGAGGCCCATGGGACCTGCCCCTTTCAAGGTTCGGGTAACGCCTCGCCAACGAGGCCTTGTTTCGCAGAAAGGGGCGCCAGGTCACGGTCGGCGCCCCCTGTCGGTAGCGGCGGTTACTGAGCGACGGCCAATTTCGCTTCCTTGGCTTGAAGCTCGGCAAGCATTTGCTCGTCTGTCTTCATGATGCCGAAGTCGAGCAGCATGTCCTCGAGCTCCTCCATAGTGATTGGGGTCGGGATGGTGCCCTGGCCCGAATTGACATGGATCTTCTCGGCCAATGCGCGGTACTCCCCTGCCTGTTTGGAGTCCGGGGCATACTGGATTACCGTCATCTTCCTCAGTTCGGCGTGCTGGACGATGTTGTCGCGCGGCACGAAGTGGATGAGCTTGGAATTGAGCCTTGCGGCCAGCGCCTCGGAGAGGTCGAGCTCGCGGTCGGTCTGGCGCTCGTTGCAGATCAGCCCGCCAAGCCGCACGCCGCCCGAATGCGCGTATTTCAGGATACCCTTGGCGATGTTGTTGGCGGCATAGAGCGCCATCATCTCGCCGGACATGACGATGTAGATTTCCTGGGCCTTGTTTTCGCGAATCGGCATCGCGAAGCCGCCGCACACCACGTCGCCCAGCACGTCGTAGGAGACGTAGTCGACATTGTCATAGGCGCCGTTCTCCTCGAGGAAGTTGATCGAGGTGATGACGCCGCGGCCGGCGCAGCCGACACCCGGCTCGGGGCCGCCGGACTCCACGCACTTGATGTCTTTGTAGCCGATCTTGAGCACGTCCTGGAGTTCAAGGTCTTCCACAGAACCTTCCTGGGCGGCGAGATGCAGAACCGTATCCTGCGCCTTTGCGTTCAGGATCAGGCGGGTGGAATCGGCTTTCGGGTCGCAGCCGACGATGAGGATTCTCTGTCCGAGGTCGACCAGGGCAGCGAGCGTATTTTGAGAGGTGGTGGATTTGCCGATGCCTCCCTTTCCGTAGAATGCGATCTGACGCAGACCTGACATGTTGCTTTCCTTCCTTCTTTCCATCCATAGCGGCTACCCGCGACTTGAAGTCCGGTCGGCAGATCCCGGCGCCTCGCACCGATCGTTTCAAAACTCGTGCCAATTTGGCCGGCTGGATCGAAAAGGAATTTTATGATTATTTTTCAGCTATTTAACATTTGGCAAAAACATTAAATTGGCTAAATAAACTTGTGTGGCGAACCCGACATACGCGACAGGAGATGTCGGATTGCGTTACTTGCGACCGCTATTGACGTTAGGGGAGGACGGCAACCACCCCATCTGCCAAGCGACAGGCGGGCCTTTTCTTAGGCGACGCACCAGTTGTAAAGTCCAGCGCTGTTGTGTCGGCCAAGCCCCAACCGAACTTTTGGTAAGATTTTTGTCCAATAGGCCGGCATGTCTTAATCTGTCATACCGGCTGACGGCGTGAAATACCTCTCCTTCAGACAATTTGCCGACGTCAAAGACACAAAGAATGTTTTGGGTCGGATCCACGCATTCATCCGGTATCCGCCACATAAAGTCGGGTCTCATGGGGGCTAAAGAGGGTTCCTTGGCGGAACGTGGAAGGTCGAGCAGACCACTTCGGCCGTCCATTTCAGTTGCTCGATCAGCTGCGAATCGGTGGCGTTCATCGCGATCGGCTCGAATTTCAAATCGTCGCCAAGCACGGCAATTTTGCCGGCGTTCTCGCCGCTGTAGTTGGTATCGAACGCGGCCTTGAGACGATCGGCGGTTTCCTGGCTGATCGACCCGGGTGCGGTCAGAACGCCGCCGGGCCGGCTCCTGTTGCCAAAAAACTGCGTCGAGCTGTCGAGGATGTTCAAACCTTGCGTTGCCGCCACGCCGGCGGCGTAGATCGGCGACAGCCCGACCAGCGGATGAAACAGGCAGTTGAAGCGGTCGTGGATGATCTCGCTGGCGGGGACCATGATGTCCTCTTTGATCCCGCTGACATTGTCGGTGCGCAGCTGGTAGAACACTGAGCCGTCATCGGCGACCAGCGGCGTCACGCGATCCGGCGCCAGCACGATCTGCGAGCGAACCACCCTGCTGCCGTCGCGGATTTTCAGGACGTAGACGTTGCCGCGCATCAGCTTGGAGAGAAAGTAATTCTCCCAGTACTGGATGCGGTTCTGGAAGCCGTTCGGCTTTTTCAGCACAGGCGAAAACGCCGGGCTCTTGGTCTCCGTCCAGATGCCGTTGGCGTCTTGCTCGACCAGCTTGACGCGGAGCTTGGAATATCCGAGGCGATCAGCGTCATGCAGGCGAAGACGACGTGATTGGCCAGCACGCTGTTGAACTCCACGACGATGTTGGTCTGCCAAGCACCCGTGAAACTTTCCAGTATGCTGTACCACCCCCGCGATTCTCAGACACCGGAACGGGCGGCGCGGCCTTGGTGCGCGAAATGTTGAAGCCGAGTATGTTCATCAGGTGTTTGCCCTAGATGCCGCGCGGTACTTCGCTGACCGCCATGCCCGCGTGAGCGAAATATGCAGGGTCAGTGTCGGGCGAAGCCGCGCTATCGTGATACAGTTGTATGGTCGGGCTAAGAGCATCGGCCGGGACCGGTATCCCAACCAGCATCAAGGAATGCCAACCATCCCGCGCATCAACAGCCGCTCTTGAGGTCACGGTAAGGTCACCTCCCACGCTGCTGTAGGAAAAAGAAATGCGACCCCCGGTCGATGCGAGGGCGGCCGGCAGGTACTGCCGAACCCACAAGGTGACGGAGTTGCCCCGCGCCTTGTTTCGCTCTGTGCCGGCCGTAGCCTGCCGCAAACGGGGCTGGGAGCCAACGCCGGTGATCCTGACTGAGTATGGGTCACCAGCGTCGACGATGGTGAGTTCCTTGGCTGCCGTTATGGTGCCCACCGATGCCCTATTATCGGGGAGCGCGCCCGAAAATGCGGCAAAATCTGCGTTTAGACACGATGCTTTCGGCGACAGTGGCAGTCCATGGCGCATCGACTGCTACAGTTGTGGGAAGCCTGGCGTTCCAAGCGGCCTGAATAAGCGCGACTTCGAAGTTTTGCCCAGTGCTGTTGAGGTGCGTGGCGTCTGCGTAGTAATCTGCCGGCTTCCCTATCGCGACCATCTCCGCGCAGAGCTCGATCAATTCGAGGCCGTTCCCATCTGTCTTTTATCCAGTGCCAAGCGTCGTTAACGACCTTCATGGAGTTGTCGTCGCGATTCGGCTGCTGGCAAATGGCAATGTGGGGGATCGTCGGAAACGCGCGGCGAACATCTTCGAGCGGCGAGACGATTTCGCTAGGGACAAGGATCGCTGCCGGCCGTCCTATTGTTGATCCCAACGTTCCAGATCACCAGGTCGGGGTCGGTATCTACGATGGCAAGCTGAAATTTACCCCAAAAAAGGAACATGGCGCGCGCGCCAGAAACGGAGGCATTCCAAACATGGATCGTATGAGCGCCGGATCCGGTCGACAGTGTGACGGGTGAGGCATAGGCTACAGCAACATCGTCCCACAGATGATAGACAATCGAATGTGTCGGCGCGATCGCACCGGAAAAGAAGAGATAAACCCACTCAGACGTTTCGTTACTGGTGCTATCCCCAATAGCCAAAATATTGACGTCGCGGTTGTCGGCCGCAATGAGATTGGCGATGGCGCTGAACGAGGACTGCGCGCCCCTCCCTCGCTCCCCACCAATGCGTCAAGCCCTCCCGCAGCTGCGCCACTGAAGACGTGAGGTGCGAAAGGACGCTGCCGCCGAAATGCTGTTCAGCTCGGCCAGCATCTGCGCGACGGATTTTCGCTTATAGGCGGTTGCGTCACCCAGGCACGTCGCCAGATATTGAGGCAGCGATGTCGTCAGCGGATTGTAGTCGAAGCCACGATCTTCAAGGCCGGCGATGATGTCGGCCAGCAGTGAAGCCTCGGACTGTGTCAAATAGCTCATTCGATCATCTTCCACAGGGTTCCATCGACCAGTTCCCGTTCCGAAAACTGGCAGCAGGCCAGCGAATTGAGCCAGGGCTGGCGGTCGGGATAGTAAGGTTCTTCGATCCGGCTGAGGCCGCAGCGGCCGACCAGCGCAGCGGCGCTGTCCTGGTGCACGAACACCGGGCAGCCCATGATGACCGCCTCGACCGCGGCGTTCGAGCCGTGCGTGACCAGGCAGTGCGCGCCCTTCAGATCCTCATGCAGTTTGCGGCCGAAGCGCTGCATTTCCTTGTTGCGGATCAGCAGCGGCCGGTCGGTCAGCTTGTTCAGCCTCGCCACCGTCTGCCGCGTCCAGCCTTCGATGCCGTGAAAGCGCTCATAGGTCTCGGACGGCTCGGCTACGACAATGTGGCGGCCGGTCCTTGCCCATGGCCAGACTTCGGTTTTCAGCGCCTTCCAGCGGTCGCCGGGAACATCCCGGATAGACTGCATCTGGAACGAGCCGACATGCCAGCGATAGTAGCCGCCATTGTCGCCGGTCGGCAGATCGGTGGCGAAGACGCGTCGGGCATAGCCGCGATCCGAGTATCCATCGGCGCCCCGTCCTGCGCCATTTGTCGATGAACCGCTTGAGCTCGGGCGTCCATCCGACGATCGGAATGATCTCGTCAGGCAAGCGATCGAGCGCCGCGAATTCCGCCCTGACGATTTGCCCGCCGGCGGCTTTGATCCTGTCGCCTATGCGATTAAACAGATCGAGCTTGAACTTTTTCAGGTGGCCCGGAATGAACAGGCAGACCTTCCCCGGATCGATCATTCTTTGCTGGAGACGATCAGAAATGGACCCCTGACGCCCCCGCTAAAGTTTTCTGCCGCCTGAAGCGCCAAAATAACTCTCTCTTTGGGGTTTACTTTCGGCGTGGCGAACATCGCGCCAAGGGCTATTCGTGCGCCGCAACCGCAAGCCGCGATTCCATCCATATTTTCTCCTACCTGATAGTCGCTACTAATTTCAAAAAGACGTCCCTCGTAAGCTACCAGAAAATCCCCGCCCTTTTCTGCTTCGTTTACACGCACAGCATATCCGCCGTTTTTTAGGCAGGCTCTGACTTCATTTACAAAGTCAGTTACCATGAATGCATATACATCCTGATCCGTCCGGCGAACTGGCGGAGTGAAAGAGTGGGCGAGTAGTTGTCCCATCCGAAATGATGTTGTGAAGCCGATTACAAACGGGCCATTTCGGAACACCTTGGAGTCAGACCTTACTATAAGGTCAAGCCCCGAAACTCCGGCACTGTCGCCGCCAATCAATACTTCCTTGCCGGAAACCAAGCCTACAATGCAGGTCAATTCCAATACTCCCTCACCCAAGATTCATCGACTGCCGGCGGCTTCGGAACGCCGTGAAAATAGACAATCCGTGCGCTGCCCAAGCCTTTGCCGCGAACATGCGCCTTGTAGGAGACGACATCGCCGGGCCACAGCACATCGATGTGCTCGCGATAATCGCGTAGCTTTCCGGGACCGCTCCCGCGATGCGGCTCTCCAGTTGGGACGTTGGAAAGCATTGGGGTGGCAAGCATCGCATTTTCATTTTGATGACGAGCTGCGGCGCTTCCTGAGCGCGTAAACCGGGTCATTGGGATGCGCTGCTCCGATAGGTTGCCGTAAGCCGAACCGCTCTTCCTCGGGGACCGCTGGTGGGGTCTGCTCTTCGAACCAATCGTAAACCACGGTCCGTTCGGCAATGCGCCACGCCCCTTCCCTCTTCTGAAGCAGATCGCAGTAACGGCCGCAGAGGAGCACCTGGCGTGCTTCTCCGTCGTTGTCTGGTCCGCGTTGCAGCGCGGTGAAATAGCTCTCGACCACGGCCTCCGCCGGATCGATGAATTCAATCAATACGTTCGTGATCTGGTGGATTAAGCGCGGTCCGGTCTTGAAGACACCAAGCGCAAACTCAATGAAGCCCTCGGCTGAGCCACCATAGGCGCCGTGATTGTCATGCGCATCGGGCCAATACGCACTGCGCAGCGCAGCCTCATCCGCGCGGTCTATGCCGCGGCAGTACCGATAAAGGCAGTCGCGGATCGCCTCGCGGTCGAGTAATTCGGTGATTTTTTCCTGGCCCATCGCTCTGTCGCAAATTCTGAGATTGGAAGGCGTTTCGCGCCTCTAGGTGCGTGCAAGGACGAACCCATCGGCAATTGAAGAAGCCAGAACGGAGGCGAACTTCACGTGTCGCGTGCGTGTCATGGAGGTCTCGATGCGGGAGAGGAGGTAGGCAGGGAAGGGGCCGGACGCCTTGCTTTGCGGTGTGGGGCTAGGTCTCGTCGATTCCACCTAATCTTCCCCAGCTCTTGGTTGAATGGCGGCTGGTTCGAACCGCGCGGCCGATGTGCGATCGACTTCCAGCGCACATTCGGGGCAGGATCGCGCGCCTTGTGACGCACGCAGTTGCTCCCCCTCCGCAACCTCAATGTCACCCGGCAGGATGTAGCCCTCGTCATCAAGCTTGAATATGTCCGGCGCTTGCGCCGAGCATCGCGCGTGACCCTGGCATTTGGCATTGTGGACGATAATGCGCATAGCGCTGCCTCCATTGTCTTGGCATGGCTCGGGACGGCAATGGTCATGACCAGTCCAGGATCAGATTTTCGATCCCGAACACATGGCCGCCACAGGTGATGGGAAAAGTACCCTCCTTGATCCGGAAGGTCGGTATGCGCGCCAGCCACTCCTCCAGGCCAATGACAATCTCGCGCCGGGCAAGGTGTGAGCCAAGGCAACGGTGGGGACCATAGCCAAAGGCGGCGTGGCGGTTGTGCTCTCGCGCCAGATCGACCGTGTTGGGGGAGTCGAATTCCTCCGGGTCGCGATTTGCAATCATCGTGGCGCAGGACACATAGTCCCCCTTTCGGATCGGCGCGCCTTCGAAGTCGATATCTTTCGTAGCCACGCGGATCAACTGAATGGGCGGATAGGCCCGCAGCAATTCTTCGGTTGCGAGCAGGATGCGGTCCGGTTCGCTGCGCAGCAGTTCCTGATCCTTGAGGTTGCGCGCTAGATAAGCCAGGTCAAAGCCTATAGCTGCTGCGACGGTGTCAAGTCCCGCGACGAAGACAAGCACGCCGATGCCACGGATCTCCTCGTCGGTTAGCCGGCGGCCCTCGACCTGTGCCTGCACGATGAAGGTCATGAGATCGTCGACCGGATCCTTGCGGCGATTGGTTGCAAGTTCGTCGATGAAAGCCACAATCTTGCGGGCAGCCACAGGTCGTTCCACATCGTTGCCGTGGAGCAGATCTTTCGCCCAGCCGACAAATGTATCGAGTCCCTGATCCGGCAACCCCAGAAAGCGAAGGAAGATGCTGACAGTGAACGGAAAGGCAAAATCCTTCATGACGTCGCAGCTCGTGCCCGATGCGGTGATCCCGTCGATCAGGGCTATCGCTCGCTCACGGACAGCCGGTTCCAGTGCCGTCACCCGCTTGGGCGAAAGCAGCGGACTGAGTAGCGAGCGAAAGACGCCATGGGCCGGTGGATCGAGCTCAAGCGGGATCGTCGGCCAGGTTTCGCCCAGTATAGAGGAGAAGATGCTGCGATGGCTGGAAAAAGTTTCAGCGTCCTGCAACACCTTACGCTGGTCTGCAGCGCGGGTGATCACCCAGGTGCCCCGGCCATCTTGCGTGTTGTAGGGGGAATAGAAGATTGGAGGCCCGTCATGGGCGCAAGCGACGGCTGCGTGTGGATCCCCGTTGGGCGTTGGTGGCATGCCTGGCGATGTGAACAGGCTGAAGTCTCTCACCATTTCGGGCGGGACATGATCTGGAACCGGGTTGATCGCCATTGGATTTCTCCTGCCGTCTAACCACTAACCAGGCCGCGCGGCATGGCATCTTGGCCATCCGGAAGCTTGTTGCCGTCTTGGCCAGACCGCTGCCTGCCCGCCAAAGAGCCGACGAGCGAAATCGTCGGATAAGCGGCGTTTTCCAGCTTCGAACGGCGAGCCGGAAATGAAGCTCTCCCCCACAACGGGTTCAGGCCGGTCGTCTCTTCCAGGACATCGGTAGCGCGGCACGCGAGAGGCGGTACCCGTCGACATCGCTTCGCCGATTTCCGCGAGCGCAGGCGATGAGGGCATGAGCAAACATGCTGGTCGAATCTCATCTGCTCCTCGATCGATGGCCTTTGGCCGGTGCCAGGCGAACTGCGGGTGTCCACGCCAGTCACGCCGGTCGGGCTTTCACAGGCGATGCCTTTGGACAGATCGGCTCGACGCGGACCCGACATGTTGTCTTGCTTGATTGCATTGATCACGATGTCACCCACACATGAACGCCAGGCGGTAGCTGCCGCCTCACGAGAGAGCTTCAAAAGTCGTGCCAGCGGCGCGGAAAAGCCCTGCAGGAGATTTTATATATACCCTTCAAGAGCTTGCACGAATGCGCAGCCGCAAGCTTGGCGGAGTACAGCCGTGTCGCGGACCTGACAAACCCGACGGCAAAGTCGCGGCAGCTTCAAAATGCTCCGCGAGTGCAAGGCGGTTTACCCGTCACCTCGGGACCGTGACCGCCTCACGCAAGCGCAGTTCAGGAAGATGCACATGGCCAGCTTGCTAATGGACGTGCTGGCTTTTTGTACCCGTTGCCGATTTCGAAGCTGTGTGGCGAACGTCGATAGGGCGAAGCGCGTAGTCAGCCGTCTCAATCCTGAGAACTGAGGCCAATAGGGACCTTCGTCAGGTTAACCCTCCGACTCCTGTCACTCGTTCCGAGTATGGGCCACAGATTCGCGCTCCGAATACGCGCCACCTATTCTCCGCGCCGGCGATCCGGCGACCGTCTGGTCCGATTTCCAACATTGTTGTCCAGCTTCGGACAAAAGAGGCTCGCGGCTTGATACGCATAAAGGGATCCCCTCTGCCCAGAGCTCACGATCAGGTGATTATGGGCGCGCTCGGTCTCGGCGAAGGCATGGTTTCTGGCCGCTCAAGGCAAAGAGTGTCGCTGCAAAAATCACTGTGAACCCCTGCCTAGAATCGAATGGCATGGCGCTTGCGTCGTACTCAGCAGAACCCATCACAAGGTGGACAGGAGCAAGACCATTGCCGACATCGCGACGCCCCATACAAGCGCGTAGTGAAACCGTTCTCGTTGCCGCCGCAAATCGAGACCTCGTTTTCTTCAAACGCCCGTGGTCGCGAGCGGTTTTGCCATGGCTGATCCAAGGCCGACACGCAAACGCGCGGCGCTCGGCCGAATTGCCGGCCGAGGTCGATGCCGTGTCAGTTTCAACCGAAAAAGCAGCGCATCATTTTTTACTCCAGGAGCAACATCGATGACCGTCAAAAAAAAGGTTCCTTTCGTCACCTTTCTAACGCGTGTTCGCGATGATTCAGTCCAAGGGCCAAATCCATACCGTTGGGAAGAAAAGACATCCGACGACTACTTTGTCGGCAAGCGCGTCATACTGTTCTCGCTGCCAGGCGCCTTCACCCCGACCTGCTCGACCTACCAACTGCCCAACTTCGAAGAGCTCTATGACGAATTTGAGAAGCTGGGAATTGAAGCGATCTACTGCGTCTCCGTCAACGATGCCTTCGTCATGAATGCGTGGGGGAAGGCCTTGGGGCTGCAGAAGGTCGAGCTCCTTCCGGACGGCTCAGGCGAGTTCACGCGCAAGATGGGCATGCTGGTCGCCAAGGATAATCTCGGCTTCGGTATGCGCTCCTGGCGCTACGCCGCTCTGATCAACAATGGCTTGGTGGAGCGGTGGTTCGAGGAGGAAGGTTTTTCCGACAACTGCGAGACCGACCCCTATGGCGTCTCGTCGCCGCAGAACGTCCTTGAAACGCTGAAGGCCGGCAAATCCGTGACGGCTGCATGATCCAGAAGAGTCAACGTCTCGAAAGGTCCCACTGCACAAGGCCAAGAGTCGCTCGGTAGGAGTTTCACGCTAACCATGCAATCCTCAGCAAGCCTGCTTCAGCGTCAGAAGCAATCGTTCGTTTTGACGCCGCAAATGATGGAGTCAATTCGGCTGCTGCAACTGGCGCATCCCGAACTGCATCAGTTCGTCGAGCAGGAAATCGAGAAGAACCCCTTTCTGGAACATGCATCAAACGATGGCCGGGCGCCGAAGGATACTCCGTCCATTTCGGCCGAAAACCCCCACATCGGGCCGACGACGGGCGGAATATCGGAACGGGCCTCGGAGTGGAAATCAATCCGCGGCAAAAACAATGTCGCAACGGGGGGAAACAATGCTCTCGAAGATACCTGCACGTCCACCGAAACACTGCACGACCATGTCGCTCGTCAGATCGCTCTCAGCGCGTTCGCGCCGCTGGAGCGGCGAATAGCTGGCGAGCTTGCCGGTTATCTGGAAGACAACGGATACATTCAGGTGAACCTTTCGGAACTAGCCGGCAGCCTAAATGTCCGGGAGGCTGACGTGGAACGGGTTCTCGGAACCTTGCAGCAGTTCGATCCACCGGGGATTTTTGCGCGAACTCTCAGCGAATGCCTTGAGATACAATTGCGGCAGCTAGACAGGTTCGACCCGGCGATGGCAGCGATGGTCGCCAATCTTGAAGCGCTAGCGCGACGCGATTTTCAGGCATTGAAGCGCCACTGCGGTGTCGATGAAGACGACCTTCTCGATATGTTGCACGAAATCCGCGCGCTCGATCCCAAGCCTGGAAACCGATTCCAATCCGGAGGGCCTGAAGCGATCATACCCGACGTCTTGGTCCTGCCCTCGCCCGCAGGCGGATGGCAAATCGAACTCAATCCAGACACGCTGCCCAAAGTGCTGATGAACCAAACCTATTTTGCCGAGGTCTCGCGCCTAAGCACGCACAATTCGAAAGATCAGGCATTTCTCAACGAATGCCTCCAAAACGCGAACTGGCTAATCCGCAGCCTTGATCAGCGCGCCAAGACGATCCTCAAGGTCGCGGCTGAAATCATCCGCCAGCAGGACGCCTTTTTGGAACACGGCGTCGACCACCTGCGGCCTCTCAGTCTCAGGACTGTCGCGGATGCGGTCAACGTACACCAGTCGACGGTAAGCCGGGTGACGTCGAACAAATACATGCTGACCCCGCGTGGCGTGTTCGAACTGAAGTATTTTTTCACCGTCGCGATCGCCTCCTTCGAAGGCGGCGACGCGCACTCCGCCGAAGCTGTCCGCCATCGTATCAAGGCGATGGTTACCTTGGAATCGCCCGACGAAGTGCTTTCCGACGACGACATCGCCACCCGGCTCAAGGAAACGGGGATTGACATTGCTCGCCGTACGGTTGCGAAATATCGTGAGGCGCTGAACATCCCGTCCTCCTCGCGACGTCGCCGGGAAAAGCGCGTGTGGCTTCGATGCCAATCAAGCCCGGGCGGCGGCGCCCACGAAAGTGGCTCTTAATCCAATGCGAACCCGTCCTTGACCCGTGCCAAGTGGCTTTGGCCTTCCTCCGGGCCAAAACAGCTTTCGAAATCTCGACACTCCTGACAACTGGGCGCGGTGCATAGCGAAAAGCCTTCAGCCTCGCAGAGCTTACGATAGAAGTACTTCTTCCATTTCATGTTGTTGGTGTTGCCGGCCGCCAGCGCCGGGAAATGCCTGGCGATCAAGCGGCTGAGCTCGGCGCGATTGACAAGGCCAAGGTCCTGCCACAGATGGTCATTGCGCAAACTACGCCTGGCGATGATCTTGGCGAAGAGGGTGCTCGCCGGATCGCCTGGCCTGGCATGCCCAATGAGCAGGCAGCGCAGAAGCCCTTCCTCCATATCCGGCTCGGGATCAGTGAGCTTTTCCAGCGCGAAGGCGTTGACGGGCATAGCGGGGAAACAGCGTGTAACGAGATCTCGCAGGTCGGCGCGCGAAAGGCCGGTTGCTTCGGTCGCGGTCGCCTTGCCGGCCTCAACCTCCTCCAGCGCGAGGTAGATAACACATGCAAGCACATGCTGGTCGAACGCCGTCGCCTGGTCGGTCGGCGGCCATTGGCTGGTGCTTAAACAGCCATAGTGATGTGCGAACGTGGCGCCGTTCTCCTGGTCTTGTCCCCGGCTCATGCAGCTAGCGTGTCGGCCGCAAGGTGGGTCTGGCAGTTCTTCGGGCAGACGCGGCCGCAGGCACCGCAGCCGATGCAGCGGCCGGCATGGTCGACGATCATGACCATGCGGTTGAGCTCGCCGTCGAAGTCGTCGTCCTCGCCCGCGCAGATGCCCAGGATTTCGCCTGCGTCATCGACGCCATGAAGGTGCATGACCTCGCGCGAGCAGACCTTGAAGCAGCGGCCGCAGCCGATGCAGGTCGCGCGATCGATCGCCGTCAGATAGTGCGGCGTCCATGGAGAGCCGTCGCGGGTGACAAAAGCGCCCGTCATTGTGAATTCTCCAACGCCGCGAGCTCTTCCTTTGCCACATTCAATTCGGCAAAGATCCCGAAGGCTTTCCCGGCGACCGCCTTGATCTTGGTCCAGTTGACCGGCAGGTCCTCGGCAAGGCCGTGCAATTCCATCTTGGCGGCTCCCGCGCGCGACTGCAGCTTGCGGACCTTCTTCTGCAACAGCTCAAGGTCTGACATGATCCCTTCCTCGCAAACCGGTTTTCTTACGCTCGCGCCATGTCGGGACGCACTTCGAAGACCGCGACCGCATCGCCGGTTTCGTACTGACCTCGGCGAGTTTTCGAAACGTCTCGAGCCGAACGTTGATGCCGATGGTGCATGGGAGACGCTACAGCCAGCTTATGCAATCCCGCGCGGCGGAACGCAGGTCCGTATGTTGCAGCTTCGAGTTCGGCATAAGAGCGGTGGGTCGCAGCGACAATCAAGATCTTGTGCCCGACGTCGACCCGGGGGGTTAGCGCATGCTGGGAGGGAGTCGATTTTGGCGACACCTCTATGCCAGAGGACGCGTATCCGGCGCGGGCCCTGCGCCTTGCTTTCCTTCGCTCCATTGGTCGCATCAACCAGAATGTAAATGATCGCGCGGCTGTGGCCTCAGGAGGAAGCCTCAAGCGCCGTGCCGGGAACGCAGGACGAAGCTCATGAAAAATTGTCTGCATCCCGTTCATCGGTTTAGCCTGAGCGCGGCAGGAAGACAGGTCGGCACCACGCGCGTCGTGGATTCGAAAGATCCGACGAAAGGTTGCGGCCGCCTTTTCAGCAACGGCCCGACAGGATTGCTGGGGAGGCAAGCCTGAATTCACCCCGCCTTCAACCGCGTTGCACATTGGTCTCATCCCACCCCTTTGTGAGCTCCAAGGCCTGCCGTTCGAACAGGCGGCGGTAGATGCCGTCGCGACGGATCAGCGTGGCATGGTCGCCCTGCTCGGTGATGCAACCACGGTCGAAGACAAGCAGCCGGTCGAGTTCGCGCACTGTCGAGAGCCGGTGCGCAATGACGAGCGTGGTGCGCCCGACCATGAGCCGCTCCATCGCCTTCTGGATCAGCACCTCCGATTCCGAGTCGAGGCTCGATGTCGCCTCGTCCAGAATCAGGATCGGGGCATCGGCGAGGAAGGCGCGCGCTATAGCCACACGCTGGCGCTCGCCGCCTGAAAGCTTCACGCCGCGTTCGCCGACCAGTGTGGCGTAGCCGTTCGGCAGGCGCGCAATGAAGTCATGCGCGCTGGCGAGCCGCGCCGCCTGCTCAATGTCGGACCGAGAAGCACCCGGCCGCCCATAGGCTATGTTCTCGGCCAGCGAGCGGTGGAACAGGAGGGGCTCCTGCTGTACGATCGCGATCTGCGAGCGCAGCGAGGCCTGCGTCACCCGCGAGATGTCCTGCCCATCGACCAAGATTCGTCCAGCATCCAGGTTGTAAAGCCGCTGGATGAGCTTGACGAAGGTGG
The DNA here is from genome assembly GCF_055811495.1 of Mesorhizobium sp. WSM4830. Classification (NCBI taxonomy): domain Bacteria; kingdom Pseudomonadati; phylum Pseudomonadota; class Alphaproteobacteria; order Hyphomicrobiales; family Phyllobacteriaceae; genus Mesorhizobium; species Mesorhizobium sp. WSM4830. The sequence continues at coordinate 50,717 of NZ_JBVVQI010000038.1, forward strand.
TCTTGCCGGAGCCAGAGGGGCCGACCAGACCGACCCGTGCGCCGGCCTCAATCGAAATCGACAAGTCGCTGTAGAATGGCGACCAATGATCGCCGTAGTGGAAATGGACGCTCTCAAAATCGATGTGACCCTTGGTGATCCGGATCGCCTCGGCGCCCGGAACATCGGCTACGTCGGGCGGCTGGCTGTAGGTTTGGACCAGTTCCTCCATCTCATTTACAGAGCGCTGGATGTTGCGCACGTGCATGGAAACATCACGCAAGTAGCCATACAGGACGGTGAAAGACGCGAGCACCAAGGCGATGTCACCTGGGGTAGCCTGGCCGCGCGACCACATAAATAAGGCATAGCCGATCAAAGCCGCTCTCATCGCAAGAAGCATGATCCCCTGGAATGCAGCACTGATCGTCCCGCGCACCCAGGTCCGACGGGTGCGGTGCAGCCACTTGGAGATGACTTTCGCGAGGCGATAATCTTCCCGCGCTTCGGCGCCGAAACCCTTGACCACCGCGTTACAACTGATGGCGTCCGCAAGCGAGCCGCCAAGCCTCGTATCCCAGTTGTTGGCAAGGCTTGCCGCTGGCGCCACATAACCGAGCGACAGGATAATGATCAGCGCCACATAGCCAACCGAGCCGCAGGCGATGATCAGCCCCATCATCGGCCAGTACCAGCCGAGCAGAACGCTCGAGCCTACGAGCATGATGAGCGAGGGGAACAACGCGAGAACGATCGTGTCATTGAAGAGGCAGAGCGCCCACATGCCGCGCGTGATCTTGCGAACTGTCGAGCCGGCGAAGGTTTTCGCATGCCAATCGGTCGAAAAGCGCTGGACGCGATGGAACGCGTCGCTGGCGATGTCGGACATCATCTTAAGAATGAAGTCGTTGATGGCAATGAAGGCGATGTTGCGCATGACGACGGCGCCGAGTGCGAGCGCAATCAACATTGACAAGGCCGCAAGAGCCGCATCCCACACGACGGTGTCGGCTGCCGCTCCTTGGGCGACCGCGTCTACGAGCCGTCCGGAATACAGCGGCGTCAGGACGTCGAGGAGCGTTGCGACAAGCATCGCGATCATAATGATCGCGAGCCGGACCGGCTGCCTGCTCCAGTGGCGTATGGTGAAGGCGAAAACGTCGCGAAAGGCGGCGCCGCGCAGATCGATGCGGAAGCGACGCCTGGCTTTGAACGAGCGCGCCAGGACGCTCGGTCTCAAAAAACCTGAAATGGAAAGTCTGCGTGAGGACGAAAGCATCGCTCGCAACGCGGGTAGCTGATCTCGACCTGACATGTTGCTTTCTTTCCTTCGTTCCATCGATCGCGATGTCACCCGCGAGATGAATATCGGCCGTGGGCACGCGCTGCCTTGCGAGGAGAGAACCGCAATAGCCGTGCCAAAGGCTCAGAAAGAAGCTCAGAAGAATTTTCTGCATATTCTTCAATGACAAACGAGCTCTCAGCAGGCAGCGGGGCGGAACAGCGCCGCGTCGCGCACCCGACAAACCCGACAGCACGCATCGGTCGCGGGCATCCTTGGCGAACGGCGGTCGTGTCCCCACAGGTGGTGTAGCTCGGCGGTAGCGAAGCCGTTCGCGAGCGCGCCCTTGATAGCGCTGTAGCGAGCGAGCGGCTTTGCGGTGGTCATCGGCGCTTTCCGGTAGGGTTTGGTTGTTGACGCCAACCCATTTCGGAAGGAGCCACCGATGACCGACGACATGATGAACCTGCGCACGCTCGTGGAGAAGACCCCGGATGCCGATCTCTTGCGCGAGATGATCGGCTTTGCCGCCGAGCGGCTGATGGAAATGGAAGTGGGCGCGGCAACCGGCGCCGCCTATGGCGAGAAGAATCCGCTGCGGCTCGCTCAGCGCAACGGCTATCGCGAGCGCGACTGGGAGACGCGCGCCGGCACCGTCGAGCTGCGCATCCCCAAGCTCAGGAA
>NZ_JBVVQI010000039.1:0-16812 GCF_055811495.1 Mesorhizobium sp. WSM4830
CGCCTTGGGGTGCAACTGTACGGCACGGGAGTGGTAATTCGGCCTTGATCAGCGCGCCCGGTCAATTCGCCCCGCGGGTCAGTCGCTCGACCGCGTTCTTTTCGACGCATGGCCTCCCTCCCAGAAGTACCCCTTGAGGCCTTAAACCACGTTTTTTCGCTTTGGCGAATATGCGCCATCGACTTAGGTGCGGGCCTGTGGATAAACATGGGGGACACCAAACTCCGCCTGGCCAAGGATGCGGGTCCAGTTCGTAGGTGCCCCGAACGGGAGATAGGCTGTACCCTCCGGGAGCCAACTGGCATCCGGGGTTTGCGGAACTTCTCGCTTGTTAGGGGACACCGCGAACCCCATGAAGTCAAAAGCGTTTCGGGATTGGCTGTTTGCTGAGATGGATCCAAACGACGCCCTTATGGCAAGACTGAAATGCGCCCAAGAAGGGCCACCAGTTCCGCCTGACGTTTCGTTTCGGTCTTGGCGAACAGCGAGGCAAGCTGGGAGCGGATCGTCGTGCGGCTGAGGCGCCAACTGCGGGCAATCTCCAAAGGCGCATCGCCCTGAGCCAAACGCAACGCGAGGTGCGTTTCCGCGCTCGTCAAGCCAAACATCCTTTGCAGTGTCTGAGGATTTGGCCCCGACCTGTTCTCGCGGTCCAGCAACGCCACAATGCTCGTTCCGTCAGGAGCGATAAACCCGTTCTCGTCCAATATCACCGGCCTGTCGCCGCTGCTGCGGAACACTACCCACGATAGTGAGCCCGGCAGAAAATGGGCCGGAACATTCGCGATCAGCCGCCTCAAGGCCACCGAAAGCCCGCTGGCCGTATCGGCCACTTCGCCCTGGCGCTCCAGCGTGGTTTGAGCGGCGGCGTTCCATTCGACCACTTTCCTCTCGCGGTTCAGCACGAGATAGCCGCAGCCGATGCGATCAAGCATGCCGGTTATGGATTCCAGGCTGCGTGCTCTTGGCTCCCCGACCCCTGCGCCCAGTCGATCCGATGCACGATCTGAATAGGCATAAGAGGGCGCCTTCGTATGCGCCTCAGGGTCATACTTGGTCCTCATCACAATGTATCGGTTGCCAGCTGCAGCTTCAGTGTGTCTATCGATCAGAGTCATTTTCTACCCCTGCCCAAAGTTTCACCAGCCCGAAGGAAATGGATTCCTCAACCACGCTTCCACAATACGCGATTCTATACGAACCAAATTGAAGAATGTCGTTAGCTTCGCATCCAGAAACTTATCTCGGAATGCATTTCTCAAGATTTCTTCATGACGCCAAGCTGCCGATAGTATTACTGCTAACCTGTTTCCGACACCACTCAGCCCTCCCACGAAAGGGCAAGCTTATCAGAACTTCGTACAGCTCCTTTTATCTCGAAACTGACAATAAATATGGGAGATCCCCATGACCACCACCGCCACCACGCCCCGCTTAACGAGCGTTACGAGCACCACCGAGTCAGCCAAGCCGTATCGCGGACGGCGGAAGTCAATTTCCCGAAAAGCTCAACCTCAGGGGGCAGCATAGTAAGCAATCTGCCTACGGTCTGCAGGACTAGCATCAACAGAAAAAACCCAAAGAACGACCCAAGAACCCCCGCCACCATGACGGTGCGACGCTTGCCTCGCGCTTCCTCCCCAGAATGCGCTTCTCCCTCAGGGGATAGACATCGCTGCTAGCTAGAAAGCCAGCTAATTGTCGTGCGGGTGTTGCTTGCTCGACCACCAGATCAGATAGATTGATCCCATCCTAAGCACCGGGACGCGCCTGTCGCGCTCACGGGTACGCAACTCGCGATAGGTTTTCACCTTCAGAGGCGCGACAACACAAAGTTCACCGGCCCGGACTATTTGACAAGCGCGCAAATGGCATATGCTGTCAGCGTCCAAGCTGTTGGGAGCGTAGTGGCTACATGCGCTTGTGCTACCCACCCCGGAGCTGGGGAAGTAACCGGCAAGCTCCTAGAAATTAGAGCATTTGAATTTGACGCGCTGGCACCGCCACCTATCACGACTTTTGGTTTGGGACACCAAGCCTGTGCGGATTTGTCTGGGTTTGTATCACTCGCACTTGCATAGTGGGTGATTTCCCAACCGCTGACGCCGTCCTTCCCCGCTGGACCCTCAGCCCCCATTGCACCTTTAGGTCCCTGCTTGCCGGGCAGACCTGGTGGACCGACAGGCCCTTGGGGCCCTGGGGGGCCCGCCGTTGCGCAACCTGCAAGCAACGCGACACATGCTAGAGTGGTAATAATTCTCATGATCACCTCCCCGGTTTCCCGGTGAGTTTGACGACAAAAAACATTCGCCAAATCAAGCATATATACCATGACGCGATTGTCGTGGATAGGAACGCGATCGGCGGGCTGGCGGAACGTCGCATAGGCGCCGTGACGACGGGCAGCCAGCAATCGTCGCGTAGAGTGTTGACGCGCTTTCCTGGGCCGGGTCGTTTCGGCGCTCTGATCATCCGCTCCTTAGAGAAATGCTTCGCCCTCAGCGCGATGCGCGAAACAAAACCAATGCGGCGCCTGCTTAGGTTTGGCGAAACCCCATCCTGCATCCTTGCCGCAGTCGCGGTGTTCGCATCGGTGATGCTGAATGCCCGGGCGTGTGACTGGCTCGAAGGCACCTGGAAGGCGGATCAGTTCATCGCTCATGGGTAGTTCCTCGGCTCAGATTGGTCGAAAGATTCCACAGCCGGCCTTGACGATCAAGGAAAATGTTCCTTTTCTGTTCTCATGGCGCACGATCCGATCGAAACGCTGGGCAAGGCGACCCGGCACAACATGCTTGTGAAGGCACAGTGCAGTTTGGCGTCGATCCCCTAAAGCTGAAGTTCGATTGCAGCCGCTGCAAGCCGAGGGTGAAGATCACGCTTCTCGACGAGGTGCATTCAGCGCTTGATCGGCCCGACCGCGCCCAACAGGCGGCGGGCTTTGGCGTTTCCTCGTGGCTAAAGGCTTCGCTGCTAGGCCTCGACGACAATCCGGGCTTCTTGGGAACTAAGGGTCCGCCTGCCAAATCCAGCAATGGCCGGCGGACCCTATCAGCGCATGAAGGGACTTTTTACGCGCCGAATCTCCTCCCGGAGATGACGCTACCAACAAGCAATGGCTACGGTTGTTCCCGCCGCGTCCTGTGCACGGACCATTGCGCAGGCGGGTCAGACTTAAGTCTTACGGTCTAGTCGTTTAACCCCCGTCGGGGAACGTTCGTTGGTTGGCTCGCGTTTGAGGTGAGCTTGGCGCCATGGAGATGCGTCACGGCAAAATCTCAACAAGGAGACGGCTAATGAGAATGCATCTTTCCACCGCAGCTGCGGGATTTCTGTTGTTGGCCGGCATTGGTGCCGCTGCCGCCCAGGATGTGATCATCGAACCGCAGCAGGAAACCGTCATCAAGGAATACGTGAAGAAGCAGCCGCTCGCTTCGGTGAAAATTCCTGGAGTGGAGCTCAATATCGGCTCGCCTCTGCCGGATACAGTCGAGCTTCATGAAGTGCCGAACGTCAAATACCGCTATGTGGTGGTCGACAACCGGACCGTTCTGGTGGATCCGAGCACGCGCAAGATCATCAAGGTCTACGACTGAGCTGATCTTGGGAGCGCTGGCCCGGACAGCAATCGTCAATAGTCCGGGTCAGCCGCTCGACAGTTTCGATTATCGCCTGCAAACGCCTAGCCTTCATGCACCCGTGGGTCGATAAAGCAAGTGAACGCATCCTCGCTCGGCAGAACTCCAGCTGGACAGGTGAGTTCGATGGCCCCTCGCACGAGTTGGCCGCCGTGCTGCCACCGGATCGATTGTTGAAGAGATCAGGTGTTTTCGTCAATTTGCGCCAGACCGACGAGGGTACCCTCCGGATCTCGGAACTGGCCAATCCTCAGCGGGGTGCCGGGCGAGCGTTCCGGCCCAAGAACTCGTGACCCGCCCAACTGCTCTGCTTTGGCCAGGTATGTCTCGATATCGCTTACGCTGACGTAAATGATGGTGTGTGGATCAAAATTCCTACCTCCTCCAACACCCCCTGCCACCGGTTGAGCCCCGGATGGTGGGGGAGGAAGCCATAGTCGCCTGCGTCGGAAACAAGCGGCGACACCGCTCCGCCGACCTCGAATTCCCATCCGAAGAGTTGCGCGTAAAAGCGCCGCAGATTCGCTGGACTGCGCCCTATTATTTCAAAGTGGATGATCGGGCTGGCCATTATGTCCACCTCTTTAGGCGCGCGTAAAACAGCTACCGCTATTAGCGGCTGATGCAGCGGCTCGGCGTGGTGAGGCATCTGTCAGAAGTCGTGCGCGTCGAAATTTGCCCGCACACCGGGCAATGGATGAAATGCTTGGGTTGTCAATCCTGACGCGTTTCATGTGGCCCCATCTGGCGCCCGTCTGGCAATCGTCAAGGCCGGCGTATGCGCATCGCCGCGCGTGCAATGACGATCTGCGTGACCTTGGCGTTTCCTTCTGCGTCACGTTGTCGGCCGCGATCCGCCGCCTGAGGCTGGTGACGAGCTTGCCCGGCGAAAATTGAGCGCCGCGCCGGCGATTGTTGCCCTGACTTTCGCGGCGTCGTTCCACTGAGGTTCGCACTCGACGCGTGCTATAGGAGCTGTGCTCAAGGCATTTGGCCCTGCGGGCATCCAGCGGAATTTGTTCGTGACCCAGGAGACACTCGGCATGAGTAACGTCGTAACGCTTCATGGTGACAAGCGCTGGAAGGCGGTTCTAGTCTACGCCCACCAGAACGGCCCCATTGCGATCGAGCATTTTCTAGAAGAGATTTCCGAGCTTCATAACGTCATTGAACACGGCCCGGACTGGAATACCCTGATCACGTGCACGGTGACAATCAACCGCACGGACGGTGGTGAGGAACAGAACAGCCAGGAAAAGGAGGCGCGTCATGAACATCGGTAAATCGGGAGCCGTCTTATCCGGACTGCCGAGATCGAGCGCGCCAGCCATGTGCGTGTAGAGCCGGCCGCGCATGGTAGTCATCAGCTTGCGAGGCATATCATTGGAGTGTGCGATGCGAGCCCTTATCGACTTGAACTATGCCCAGGTTGAAGCCCTCGACCGTCTTGCCAAACGGGCGCGCCAATCCCGTGCGGCCCTGATCCGAGCAGCAATAGACGATTATCTCGACCGCCATCATCGCGAACAGGTCGAGGATGGCTTCGGCCTGGGGTAAGCGCACAGTTGATGGGCTGGCTCATCAGGAGACAGTGCGCCGCGAATGGTAGGCGCAATTTTCGACACCAATATCCTCATCGACTATCTGAACGCCGTCCCCCAAGACTCGCGAGGAAATCGAGCGGTTCGAAAGCCGTGCAGTCAGTATTATCACCTGGATGGAAGTGAGTGGGCGCAAAAGCCGATCTGGCCGGCGGCCGCTATGCTCAGACGGACATATTCGTGCCTAGGGGCGGCTCGCCGCTGTACCGGAGCGACTTCGAGGAATGTTACTTCAGCAGTTTGATCAGCACTGTGAAGGCCGCGTCGATGTCGGCGCGAACCGCCGCCCGGACCGCTTCCGCATTGCGGTCTCGCAGCGCTGCAAACATCTGCTGATGGTGCTGGTTGGCGGTCGAATAGTTTCCAGAATCGTGCAGCATGTTGAAATAGGGGCTGATCTGCAGCCACAGGTTTTCGATGATGCTGAGCATGTTTTCCGAGGCCGCGGCCCGGTAGATGGAAAAGTGAAACGCGTAATTGGCCCTGAGATAGGATTTGACGTCGCCGGCGGCATTGGCCTGCTCGAGTGCCTCCAGATGCTGGCCCAGCAGCATCACGCCGTGGTCGTCAATGCGTTCTGCGGCCCATGCGGCGGCGATCGCCTCGATTTCGAACCTGACGTTCCTGAGATCGATAAGCCGCGCACGACTTAATGCCGGGATGCCGATCGAACGGCCCGAAACCACCATCAGGGCGTTGGCGGCGCTCAGACGCCGCAGTGCCTCGCGAACCGGCATCGGGCTGACGCCGAAAGCGTCAGCGAGGCTCTGCGCCGTCACCATCTCACCTGGAACGATGCTGCCGTCGAGGATCAACTCGGTAACGTGCCGGTAAACCCTGTCCTGCAGGGTTTCCCTGGACAGCGGCGTGATCTCGACGCCTGGCTTCCTGAATGCCGCCCCAGCCATTTCTGCCAACCTTCCCCCATTCGGGCGACGCTCTTGTCACCCTGCCGCCCGTGCCCGGAATGCAAGGTTCGAATTGCCGCGTCAAGCGATCCGGCTTTGCTTTTTAGCCATTTCATCATTGATCTTTGATCAAATCATGATACGGTCAGCCGCATCGAATGACAAGGAGCACGTTTCGTACCCTTGGGAGGCATTCGGTCGTCTGAACTGGGAGGAGTTTTGAATGGGTATCGGATCGAAAGCCCGGCGGCTTGCGCTGCTTGCCGGCATGGCTGTTTGCGCTTTTGGCATGTCCGCCGCCGAAGCGGCCTCAAAGCACAAAATATTTCTCAGCATGAGCTTCATCGGCAATGATTGGCAGGCCGAGGCCGCCAACATGGTCAAGGCGATGGCGTCGCACAAGAGCATGGTCGACAAGGTGGACCTCCAGGTCCAGGTGGCAGGGCCGAACGCACAGCGCCAGATCCAGCAGATCAATGCCATGGTCCAGGCCGGCGCCGAAGCCATCGTGATCTTCCCGATCTCGCCGACCGCGCTCAACCAGGTGGTGAAGAACGCCTGCGATAAGGGCGTGAAGGTGTTTGCCTATGATGCCGAGATCACGGAGCCCTGCGCCTACAATGTCCATATCGACCAGGAGGAGGCTGGCCGCGTGACGGCGGAGTGGCTGGTCAAGAAGCTCAATGGCAAGGGCAACATCATCGCGGTGACCGGCGTTCCCGGTACCTCGGTCGATGATCTGCGCACCAAGGCCGCGAAGGAGGTGTTTGCCAAGCATCCCGACATCAAGATCGTCGGCGAGGCTGTCGGCATGTGGAGCCAGGCGGTGGCTCGTACCGAACTTTCCAAGATATTGGCGACGCGCAGCTGGGACGACATCAACGGGCTGTGGATGCAGGTCGGCTGCTTCACCGCCAATTCCATGCAGCTCGAAGCCGGCAAGAAGACCAGCGAACTCCTGCCTTGCGCCGGCGAGGGTTCCAATGGCGGGCGTATCCAGATGCTGCCGGAGGGCACGGAGGTCGAGGGCGCCACGTCTACCTATGCGCCGCTCGGCGCCTCGCGCATTTCCTACGCCTCGCCGCCTTATTCCGGGGCGCTCGCTCTCAAGCTTGCCGTCGAGGCGCTTGAAGGCAAGGACGTTGCCAAGAAGACTATCCTCCCGCTGCCGGTCGTCACCAACGAGACCATAAAACTTTGCGACGAGGGCACCTGGGCGGAGATGAAGGCTGGTTGCAACGCGTTCAAACCCTCGCTGGTCTCGAACCCGGGCTGGTTCGCCTCGATCTTCTCCGACCAGACACCTGAAATTGGTCTCGCGGCCGCCCTTGTAGGCCAGCCCGAGCAGTAGGCCCTCCGAAGTGGGCGTGGGGTGCTTTGGAGTCACTCCACGCACGCACCTTCATGCAGGCCGGGACTGGGACCATGATGTCAGCGCATTCGACAGCTGTCGGCATAGAGGGCGTCCGCAAGGCGTTTGGCGCGACAGTCGCCCTCGATGACGTATCCTTCGAGATCGCTTCCGGCAGGGTGCATGCTTTGCTTGGCGAGAACGGTGCGGGCAAGTCAACGCTCGTCAAGCTGCTGTCGGGACTGGTCCGGCCCGACGACGGGCAAATCACTGTGTTTGGCGAACCGGCGCCACTCGGTTCGCCGCGCGCCGCGCACGCCAAAGGCGTGCAGACAGCCTTCCAGGAAATGACCCTGGTACGCGATCTCAGCGTTCTCGATAACATGTTGCTGCCTTACGCGCCCGTTGGGCCGATCGGCCTGATCAGGCGGTTGAGCGCGCGCAAGGCAGTCCGCAAGCACATCTCCGATCTGGGATTTACCGTCGATCTCGATGCCGAGGTAGCGACGCTCGATCTCGCGGTCCGCCAGAAGATCGAAATCGCGCGCGCGCTCTATCGCAAGCCGCGCATCCTTCTGCTCGACGAGCCGACTTCGACGCTGTCGGGTGGCGATGTGGAGTGGCTGGGCGCCATCATCGCGCAGTTGAAAGCGGCCGGTACCACGGTCGTGTTCATCACCCATCGCATGCGCGAGGTGCGGGCTTTCTGCGACACGCTGACCATTCTCAGGAACGGCCGCCACATCGTGACCGCGCAGGTTGCCGATGTTTCGGATGGTGAGGTGATCGAAAAGATTATCGGCCGCAGCATCGCCCAAACCTTCCCGCCGAAACCTGAAAGTGAGGCCGCCTTTGGTCGGCCGGTGCTCGGCGTACGCGATCTCAAGGCCGGCAGGAAGCTCGACGGCGTCAGTTTTGACCTGCGCAAGGGCGAGATCCTCGGCATTGCCGGACTCCAGGGCATGGGTCAGCTCGACCTGTTCCTCGCCTGTTTCGGCATGGCCGAGATCGAGCGCGGCCACATCCTGGTCGACGGGCGCGAAGTGTGGCTCGGCTCGCCCGCCGATGCGCTCAGGCCCAACATGGCAATCGGGCTGGTGCCGGAGGACCGCAAGACCGAGGGCCTGTTCCTGAAGCTCTCGGGCCGGCAGAATGCATCGCTGCCGGTCGTCGCACGCTTCACCCGGTTTGGCCTGATCAGAACAGACGAGGAGGCAAACGCCGTACAGTCCGCCTTCTCGACCGTGGAGGTCGACCGCAGTGCCTTGTGGACGCGGGCAGGGGCGTTCTCTGGCGGCAACCAGCAAAAGATAGCCATTGCCAAATGGCTCGTCGCCGAAAGCCGGATCCTGCTGCTCTTCGATCCGACCCGCGGCATCGATGTCGGCACCAAGCACGAGCTTTACGTGATGATGCGCGACTATGTGGCGGCCGGCGGCTCGATCCTGCTGCATTCAACCGAAATTCCCGAACTGGCCCATCAGTGCGACCGGGTGCTCGTCCTCTATGACGGCCATCTGGTGGCGGAGCTTGCCGGCGACGAGATCACCGAAGGCGCGATCATGCGGCCGGCGCTTGGCCATGGCGAGTTGGTCCGGGAGGCGGCGCAATGAGTGTGACGAGTTTGGCCGACGCGGCACCCGCCGCGACATTGTCGCGGCTGCTCGCGCGCCATCGCGGCGCGATCATCGCGGCGATCGTCTTTGCGGTGCTCCTGCTGATCGTCGATCTGGTCAGTGCCGGCCGGCTCACTTATTTCGACATTTCGTTCCTGTCGAGCGGCGGCGCCACTTCGGCACTGGCGGCGATCGGCCAGACCCTGGTCATCCTGTCCGGCGGCTTCGACCTGTCCGCGGGCGCGGTGATCTCACTGGTCAATGTCGTCCTGGCAAACGGCATGGATCCGATGGCAACCGGCACGAGTGTCGCGTTGTGGACTTTGGCCGGAATTGGCGTCGGCATGCTTGTCGGCGCCTTCAACGGCTTCTTCATTGCCGTCCTGCGCATGCAGCCTATCGTCGTCACGCTGTCGACCATGTTCATCCTGCAGGGGGTAACGCTGCTGGTCATGGACAAGCCGGGCGGCTTCGTCTCGCCCGATCTTGGCGCCTTCTATCTCGGCGATGCCATCACAGGCTGGATACCGATGCCGCTGGTGGTCATCGGCGCCGTCCTGCTCGGCTGGTTCTGGCTCAAAGGTACACGCTTCGGGACGGCGCTTTATGCGGTCGGCAGCGATCCGGATGCCGCCGCCGCGGTCGGCGTGCGCGTGGTTCTCGTGCGCTTCGTCGTCTATGTCATCGCCGGTGGCTGCTATGGGCTCGCCGGCGTTTTCATCAGCGCCCAGACGGGCAGCGGCGATCCGCTGGTCGGCAACCCGTTGTTGCTGTCGATGTTCGCGGCGGTCGTCGTCGGCGGTACAAGGCTGGGCGGCGGCCAAGGCGGGCCGGTGGGCACCGTCTTCGGCGCCTACATCCTGATGATGGTCGTCAATATCCTGCTCGTGCTCAACGTCTCGGCCTATTATTCGACGATCGCCGAGGGCACGATCCTGATCCTTGCCGTGCTTGCGGGCTCGCTGTCGCATGGCTCCGTGCTGGCCCGCCAGCTGCGTGCGCTGCGGGCTCGGCTGGCCGCGTGGCGCGCCGGAATGCTGCCCTCGCAGATCGATCGCACCGATAGGCGGCTGAGAATTGCGCGGGGCAGCGCCGGCGACCAGCAGGCGCCGCAGCCTGCCTTCCATGTCCGTAATGCCGAGACCCTGCGCTATGCGCTGCCGGCCTATGTCTGTCTTGTCATCGTCGTCATCGTCACCCAGATCTGGCTCGGACGGGCAATCATATATTTCACCTATTGGAACTCGCTTTTCGTGCTGTCGAGCTTCCTTGCCATCCTGGCGCTTGGGCAGGGCAGCGTGATTCTTACCGGCGGGCTCGACCTGTCGGTTCCGTGGACGATCGGCCTGTCGGGCATCCTGCTTGCCGGTATGGTCAACGGGTCGGATGCTGCACTTGCCTATGCGCTGCCGGCGGTGCTCGTCGTCGCTTGCCTGATCGGTCTCGCCAACGGCATCGGCATCGTCTTTCTCGGCATCTCGCCGATCGTTATGACGCTGGCCACCAACGGCATTCTGCAAGGGTTCGCTTTGCTCTACTCGCAAGGCACGCCGGCCGGCTTCTCCTCGCCGATGCTGCGCTGGTTCATGACCGGGAAGGTATTCGCCATCACACCGGTGGTGCTGTTCATGATCGCCTTCGTCGCCTTTGCCGTGCTGCTGCTCGGCCGCACCGCTTTCGGCCGCCGCGTCTACGGCATCGGCAACAGCCTGCGCGCAGCCCAGCTCTCCGGCATAGCGGTCGGTCGCACGCTCATCCTCGTCTATGTGCTTTCGGCGGTCTGCGCGGCGCTGGTCGGCATCATGCTGACCGGCTTTTCAGGCCAGGCCAGCCTCGGCATGGGTGACGACTATCTGCTGCCCTCCATCGCCGTCGTCGTGGTCGGCGGTGCGCTGATCACCGGCGGGCGCGGCCATTATCTCGGCATGCTGGGTGGGGTGCTGCTCCTGACCGCATTGCAGATGCTGCTCGCCGGCACGACGCTGCCTTATGCGACGCGGGCGATCCTGTTTGGGCTGGTGGTGCTCGGTGCCGTCATGGCGCTGCGCGAAAGGCGGATTTGAGTGAAAGGGATGGAACAATGAGCTCAAGCGCACCGGCATCGGCGGACGAATTCCTGACCGGGCTCAAGGGCCAGCGCGTGCTGGTCACGGCGGGGGCCGGCGGCATCGGCTTTGCCATTGCAGAGACGCTGTCGCGGCTCGGCGCGCGTGTCGTGGTCTGCGATATTTCCGACGAGGCGCTGGCCGCTGTCCCCGAGAGGATGACGCTCGCCGCCGCAGTCAAGGCCGACGTTTCGCGCGACGAGGATGTCGACCGGCTGTTCGAGACGGTCAAGGAGAAACTCGGCGGGCTCGACGCCCTGATCAACAATGCCGGCATTGCCGGCCCGACCGGCGGCGTCGATGAGATCGATCCGGCAGACTGGCGGCGTTGCATAGATATCTGCCTGACCGGCCAGTTCCTGTGCGCGCGGCGTGCCGTGCCGCTGATCAAGGCGGCAGGCGGCGGCTCGATCGTCTCGATGTCTTCGGCCGCGGGCCGACACGGCTACGCGTTCCGAACGCCGTACTCGGCTGCCAAGTTCGGCGTTGTCGGCCTGACCCAGAGCCTTGCCAAGGAACTCGGACCGCATGGGATTAGGGTCAATGCCATCTTGCCCGGCATCATCGAAGGGCCGCGCATCGACAAGGTCATTGCCGACCGGGCAAAGCAATTAGGCCTTTCAAACGAGGAGATGACACAACGCTATCTGCAGAACATCTCGCTGCGCCGCATGACCAGCCCATACGATGTCGCGGCAATGGCGGCTTTCCTGCTTTCCGATGCGGGCGTCAACATTTCCGGCCAGTCGCTCGGCGTCGACGGCAACGTCGAGACACTTTGAGGAGGGCGAGCATGGCGAAGGTAGCAATTGTAGGAAGCGGTTTCATCGGGCGGGCGTGGGCGATCAGCTTCGCTCGTGCAGGCCATGATGTGCGGATGTGGGACCAGGCGCCTGCCGCGACCAGCGGTGCGCGCGACTATATCGCCGGCGTGCTCGGCGACCTCGCCGCCAACGATTTGCTGCGGGGACAGGCGGTGGATGCCGTGCTCGGCCGCATCACCATTGCGGCAGAGCTTGGCGAGGCCCTGGCCGATGCCGTCCACGTCCAGGAAAACACGCCCGAAAACCTCGAGGTGAAGCGTGACGTGTTCTCCCGGATCGACGCCCTTGCCGGTCGGCAGGCGGTGCTCGCCAGTTCCACCTCGGCGCTGTTGCCGTCGAAATTCACCGATCACCTTCAGGGGCGCCATCGCTGCCTCGTCGTGCACCCGATCAATCCGCCCTATCTCATCCCCGCCGCGGAAGTCGTGCCGGCGCCATGGACCTCCGCCGAGACAGTGGAAAGGACCCGCGCTTTTCTTGTCGAGGCGGGCCACGCGCCGCTGGTGATGAAGCGCGAACTCGACGGCTTCATCATGAATCGCTTGCAGGGCGCGCTGTTGGAGGAGGCGTTCCGGCTCGTCGCCGACGGCTATGCCAGCGTAGAGGACGTCGACACGGGCCTGCGCGAGGGGCTGGCACTGCGCTGGTCGTTCATGGGTCCGTTCGAAACGATCGACCTCAACGCGCCCGGCGGTGTGCGCGACTATGTAGAGCGCTACCAGACGATCTATTCCAACATCTTTCCGCAGATGCTGCGCCGCGTCGACTGGGCCGGCGAGGTCATGGAGACGGTCGAGGCCGAGCGCCGCAAACGGCTGCCGCGGGAAGCACTCGGCGAACGGCAGGTCTGGCGCGACCGCCGGCTGATGGCGCTGGCGGCGCACAAGAAGAAATCGGATCAGGAGTTTGGACGATGACGGAAACAAGCCGCGAGCCCGGCGCTCGGCAAGCCAAGGGCAAGGTCATCATCACCTGTGCGGTCACGGGCGCAATCCATACGCCGACCATGTCGCCCTATCTGCCGATCACGCCGGACCAGATCGCCTCGGAGGCGATCGCGGCGGCGGAGGCTGGTGCGGCAATCCTGCATCTGCATGCCCGCGACCCTGAGACCGGCAAGCCCGACCAGACGCCAGAGGCGTTCGCGCGTTTCCTGCCGCGCGTCAAGCAAGGCACCAATGCCGCCATCAACATCACCACCGGCGGCAGTCCATACATGAAGGTGGAGGAGCGTGTGCGCCCCGCCGCCCAGTTCAAGCCGGAAGTCGCCTCGCTCAACATGGGGTCGATCAATTTCGGGCTCTATCACCTCGTAGACAAATACGAAGCGTTCAAGTTCGACTGGGAAAGGCCGCACCTGGAAGCGACGCGTGACCTGGTCTTCCGCAACTCGTTCAAGGACATCGAGTACATACTGGAGACCTGTTACGACAACGGCACGCGCTTCGAGTTCGAGTGCTACGACATCGCCCATCTCTACAACCTCTCCCATTTCGCCGATCGCGGGCTGGTGAAACCGCCGTTCTTCGTGCAGTCCGTATTCGGCCTGCTCGGCGGCATCGGTTCGCACCCCGAAGACGTCGCCCATATGAAGCGCACCGCCGATCGCCTGTTCGGCGATCAGTTCCGCTGGTCGGTGCTGGGTGCGGGCGCCAGCCAGTTGCGCATTGCCGCGCAATCGGCAGCGCTTGGCGGCAATATCCGCGTTGGGCTCGAAGACAGTCTTTGGGCCGGCATGGGCAAGCTTGCCAAATCGAACGCCGAGCAGGTGGTGCTTGCCCGCAAGATCATCGAAGGCCTCGGCATGGAAGTGGCGACGCCCGACGAGGCCCGCGAAATCCTGTCATTGAAGGGCGGCGACCAGGTCGCGTTCTGACCGGTTTCTACAAGATTCGAACAGAGGAGGACGGCATGAAGATCGAGGTCGTGGTGGACGTGAAGACCACGCTGGGCGAGGGACCGCTGTGGGACGTCGAACAGGAGCGCCTCTACTGGATCGACAGTTTCGACGGGCGTGTGTTTCGGGCGACCGCCGACGGCCGCGAGATCCGTTGCTGGGACGTGCCGATGAAGGTCGGTTCGATGGCATTGCGCAAGGACGGCGGTGGCGCGGTGGTGTCGCTGCAGCGCGGCTTCCATCTGCTTGATTTTGCCACCGGGGAGGTGACGCTGATCCATGATCCGGAGCCGGACAGGCCGATGAACCGGCTCAATGACGGCAAGGTCGATCGGCGCGGCCGCTTCTTCGCCGGCTCAATGGACACGATGGAAGAGGGACCCTCCGGCGGGCTCTACCGGCTCGATCCCGATTTCTCCGTCACCAGGATCGCTTCCGGCATCATCTGCTCGAACGGTCCGTGCTGGAGTCCCGACGACCGCACCTTCTATTTCTCCGACACCTGGACCGGCGAGATCTGGGCCTACGACTACGACATCGAAACGGGTGCCGCCACCAACCGGCGCACTTTCACGCGCGTCGATACCAGCCGCGGAGGGGCGGCCGACGGCTCAACTGTCGATGCCGAGGGCTTCCTCTGGAACGCGCTGGTCTATGACGGCAGGCTGGTGCGTTACGCGCCCGACGGCAGCGTTGATCGCATTATCGACATGCCCGTCAAGAAGATCACCAGCGTCATGTTCGGCGGGCGGAAGCTCGATACCCTGTATGTCACGTCGATGGCCAAGCCGCCGCTGCCGCGTTTTCCGGGTGACGGTGTCTTGCGCGGCAGCCTTTTTGCCATCACCGGCCTCGGCGTAACGGGAGTTCCGGAGCCCAGATTTGCCGCATAATCGGGTGCTTACTGGCGATTATCCTCCCCGCCTCTTGGTGCCACCCCAACCTCCTGCCGCAGGGCAACGACGCTGGAAGCTCGTGCCGTGCGGTTCTGGCGTGGTCGTGTCAGGAGCCCAGAGCACCTATGGCGGCAGCACGGCAGGCGCTGCGCCAGCCATCACCAGTCCCGTGTTGAGGGCATTGTGTTTCCGCCATCAACCGCTTCGTCATGGAGCACAAGCTGCAGTCGTAGCCCTTCGTCTGGACCGACGATCCCGACAAACCTATCAAGCCGCCGCACGCGGGCACCAGGTGCTGGAGTCGATCCACAGCTTTGGCTATAGCAGTGTGGCGGTCCGCGAATGTCCACTCTCCGGCAAGCGGCCAATAGGCAAGTTCGACCCCAAACAGACGTCGTCGTCGGTCTTTCGCTAGTCGAGAGCTGCCGAGGGACGTATTGTGCTAGTGCCGCGGGATGCTCTTTGGTCATTGGCTTCATAACGGTCTGGGCTTTCCTCAACCGGCCTTGCCGCCACCGACAGCCTTATTCCTGGTCGTCATAGGAAGGTCCGGCATCGCTTCCAGTTGCGGCTGCCTACAGCAAGGGTAGGTGTTCTGGACGTTGCGTTTTGCACAATATCGGCGGCGCGCTCGCAGAATGAACTCAGGCGAACGGACGAGCGCCTTTGGAGGCTGCCCTGTCACTGCCTCGTTTCCATTGGCGGGCGCCCGACAATTGCGGAAAGCCCGGAAAGCCCGTATATTCCGGAATAAAGGAGTCTCGCCGATGAGCACCACCGTCACTGCCGCCGTCGTCTCGAAAAATTTTGGCGCCTATCAGGACGCCGCAGTCCGCGACCCGGTCATCATCACCAAGAACGGTCGCCCGCGCACGGTGCTGCTGGCCTATGAGGATTTTGTCCGGCTGTCGAAGCGCGACCGGCGGGTCGATCTGACAGCGGAGCTCGGTTCGGACGAGATCGCCGCGGTCGAAGCCTCTGAAATGGAGCCGCATCTCGACCATCTCAACGACGAGCTCTCTGGGTCAAAACCCTCGGGTCGAAACCCCTCGGGGCAAAAGGCCTGACTGCAAAAATGCTACCGGCTGAAATCAAGGTCGGCCACGTCTTCCGTTACTCCTACCTCTGGCATTGGCAACACCGCGAAGGCCGCGAGGAAGCCGACAAGGACCGGCCCTGCCTGGTGCTCGCGCTAGTCGCCATGCAGGAGGACGGCTCGCCGGTCGTCCGGGTCCTGCCGATCACCCATACGCCGCCGTCCGATCCCGATGATGCCATCGAGATTCCGGCTGCGGTCAAGCTGCGTTTGCGCCTTGACGGTGAACGGTCGTGGATCGTTTTGACGGAAAGTAACAGATTCGCCTGGCCGGGGCCTGACATCCGGCCGCTGGAGACGGAGAGCGGCTACTACGGGCCGCTGCCACCGGCGTTGTTTGCCGCAGTCAAGCGCCGGTTTGTCGCCATCGCGACAGGCCAGGCGCATTCGAGCACGTCGCGTACCGCGTGACGATGGAAGTGGCATGTCCCTTAGCCTGCTTGAGCGCGGTGAACGTTCAGACGGGGCGATTCTGACGTCGCGACTTTGCCAAGCTGGAAGACTTTCGTCGCCTCGCCGCGGCCGCGCAGCCGGTGTTTGCCCGCCGGGATCCTTTCGAACCTTTCGTCGAGCCGCGACGCGGTCTCGCCGGAAATGGCGATTGCGGCGATGGCGCCCGGTTCGAGCTGCTTGCCGAGGTCCTGCAGTCGCTGGCTGACGTTCACGGTGTCGCCGACGATCGTATAGTTCACGCGGTCGGATGCGCCAATGTTGCCGACAAGGACGGAGCCCGTGTGGATGCCGATGCGGATATGAAGTGGAGGGCCGCCATAGCCCGCCGCGTACAAAATTTACGTATACAACCAGGGTGTTATAAACAAAATAAGCGGGCGACGAAAATATAGGTGTTTATATCGGGGGTGGGCGGATAATTTAAAAA
>NZ_JBVVQI010000039.1:16822-43090 GCF_055811495.1 Mesorhizobium sp. WSM4830
GTGGAGTTCGTCGAGTAGGGTATGTTGATATTCAGGTGATGCCGGCCTGCAAACGGCGGGGGGGGGGGGGGGGGGGGGGGGGGGGGAAAAAAAAAAAAAAAAAAAAGAGGGGGGGGCGGAGCCCCAATTTTCCCCCACACGCACGGCCCCGGGGGGTTGCCCTTGGGGTTTATTATGTGGCGGCGGGCCTGCGCGGCCCGCTTCCAAATTGTCCTTCTCCAGCTCCTCGCGGATCGCGGCGGCGGCGCGAACGGCCGCGGCGGCATGGCCCTCCAGCCGATCCGGCGCGCCGAAGAACGCCAGCATGCCGTCGCCCAGGAATTTGTCCACAGTCCCGCCATGTGCATCGACCGCGCCACACAAGATCGCGAAGTGGTGATTCAGCAGCCTGGCCGCGGCGGCGGCGTCCATCTGCTCCGACAGGGTGGTGAAGCCGGCGATGTCGGTGAACATCACAGTGACAACCGCTTCGCGCGGTTCGGCGATGCCGATCTCTCCGGTGCGCACCAACTTGGCCACCAGCGAGCGCGGAATATAGGTCGAAAATGCGCGCAAACCGATCAGCATGGCATTGAACGCCGAAGCCTGATTGTCCAACTCCAGCACTCTGCTGCGCGGCAAGGGGGCCACACCGTCGAGATCGAAATCGGCGACGCGGGTAGCCTGGCCGGCAATCGCCTGGATCGGGCGCGACAGGCGCCTGCCGAGAAGAATCGCGACGATGACCGCCACCGCCATCGCGAGAAGTCCAAGTATGGCCGATCCTATGACGCGCTCGATCTCGTCGCTGATCTGGCTGGTCTCGAAATAGGCGCCCAGCGTCCAGGGCTCGTCGCCATAGCCTGCGATCTTGCGGGTGATGGCGATGTAGGTGGTGTCGCCGCTCCACTCGGACGCATTGTCCACACTGGGGTCGATCTCGGCGATTTCTATGTCGCGGGCCTGGCGCGTATCGAACTCCCGCTCTACCTTGCGCGAGCTATATGCGGCCAATACCGGATCGCCATACGTGGCCAGCCGCGTCAGCGGCAGGAAACCATTTTTCAGAGCGTCGGGATCGGCCAGCCTTTGGTCGGCGACCACGCGATCTTCGCCATCAAGAATAAAGGCATGCGTGCCAAATCGCGATGACAATTTCCGCGTGATACCGGACAGTTTCTGCAATTCGACCGCCGCGATCACCCAGGCCTGCGTCACGCCATCACGTACCAGCGGCACCGAGACATGCGCGTACAGGCCGAACTCATTGGCCACGAACGCCCCCCACTGCCGGCCGCCGACCTGTTTGCGTTGCTCAAGGGCGGCGCGGATTTGGGGCGACTTCTCGGGCTCGGCCGGAAAATGCTCGATCGCGCCCGTTGCGACGTTGTTTTCAACGGAGCGCGCGGCGCCGCGGCAGACCAGATCGGGGGTGCAGATTAGCATCGCCTCGATCCCCGAAGCGGCAGCCAGAGCGCCCGCAACGGCTGCGGACATCGCCTTGTCGTCGATCTGGAACTCGCCCTGGGCATACAACTGCGCGATGCCGTCCACCGCGTTCTCGGCGTCTCCCATCTCCGCGCGCAGCGAGTCCTCCATCGCATCGATGAGGAGTGTCGACTGGGCGCCGAGCAAGTCGAACGTGTTGCGAAAGTTGGCACCGACCGACAATGCGAGCACACCGCCGACCGACAGGAATACGAGACTGCCAAAACTCAACGCCATCATGACTGCAATGGGGATGCGCCGCCGCTTCTTTTCGGGGCGGGCCAGACGCACTGGTTGCCCGGACGTGCTCATGCACCCAATGTCGCAATGGGCCGCCGAATTGCAAGCCCGGTGACGGCCTTAAAGAGAGGCGCGTCCCCAATGCACGAGCCTCCTGACATCGGGGCCTAACGTATCAACCGAATGTCCGCTGGGGATTCGACAGGCAGGCTTGGAAGCGCCTTGAAATTCTGGACGCCGCGACCGGCGTCGAGGACTTGCGGGCTTTGCCCAGCAATCGCCTTGAGGCCCTGAGGGGCGACCGGAGCGGCCAATTCAGCATCCGCATCAACATGCAATGGCGGATTTGCTTCGAATGGCCCAAGGACGCTACCGGCCCGTCAAACGTGGAAATGGTCGATTACCATAGGAGTGACTTATGTCCCGACCTGCCTTCCATCCCGGCGAAATTCTCGCCGACGAGCTTCAGGAGCTTGGCGTTTGGCCGACCGAGCTTTCGCGCCTTATCAACGTCCCGCCCAATCGGGTGACGCAGATAATCCATGGCCGGCGCGGCATCACCGGCGACACCGCCCTTCGGCTTGGCCACTGGTTTGGCAGCAGCGCCCAGTTTTGGCTCAATCTCCAAAGCGCCTATGACATCCGCGTCGCGGAAGAGAAGGCGGGCAGGGAAATCGCCAAGCTGCCGGTGCGGCGTGAGACCGGCGGCCTCAGCACCCCGCAGAACGTGCAGGGCCGCCCGTGACTCTTGTCAGATCCGAGAAACGTGATGCCGATCACGGGGAGGTTTTCACGCCCCCCTTGGCTACTCGAAAAATTCTCGATCTCGTCAAAGGCGAGACCGAGCGCATCGACTCCCGCTTCCTGGAGCCCGCGTGCGGAAGCGGAAATCTTCTTGCCCCCATCCTGCAAACTGGCCGCCGTGGAGATGAAATTCGGGAAGTCCGGTTTTGAGAAGCGTCACTACGCGTGCTCGCGCTGATGTTTGCCTACGGGATCGAGTTGTCCAGGGTCGGCCCATGCTCATACCCTAAATCCTCGTCACCGTCCTTGGGCTAGGTTCTGCTGCAGCCCGACGCTCACGTGAAGAGTTCGAAATGCGCTTCATATTTTTGTTGCCACTCCTCTCTGCGTCCTCGGCCGGCTCAGCGGGAGAGCTCTATCAGAACGTGGCCAGCCAAGATTCATTGGTTCGGGCCGGCATACCCGGCCGCATGCTGAACGCGCTGACGCTACATAAAGAACTTGGCGACGAATGCGACTTGGCTCCACTGATGGATATTAAGGCGCTCGAAAATTACTAAGACTTGGAGCCTTAGGCCTTCAGACTTTGCACTAATACATGCCCAAACAACTTGGAGCGTCAAAGGGGGCGGGGTGCCCGGAACAGAATGTGACGACCTTAGTTATGAGATTCTAGACTTCGATATCGGGATCCCGCGTCCACGCGACGAGTTGTTAAAACTACTCAATGCGACGAACGCAAAGCAGCGGCGCGCGTCGTTTCTCACGGTCCGCCCCACCTGGCACCGCCCAACCCAGAGCCCACGCCCCGTGCTCGGCGCGACGCTTGATCGACCCGCCGTGCTGCAGAGTGCGACGGGTTTTTCAATGTCGATCGCGCAGCTCTTTGACTGCCTTGGTGAGGGTCAGGCGGTCATTGCCCTTCTTTTTGATCAGCTTGCTGACTTGACTTGGCGAAATGCGATTTTCCCGCGCGAAACGTTCCACTTCATAAAACGCATCGATCGAGAGGCGGCCTCGGTCGACGTAGGCTTGGGTGCTCTTGTTCTCGTTCATTTCTGTTTTCCTACTCGCTCAGCAGCTGCAATGAGAATCCGCCCGCCACTCCTCGATTTGGCGGACGGATCCCATCAGCGCAGGAAGGGACTCTAGCTGCGCAGATCCAGTTTCTGGGGATTGTTGGAGCGTCCATTTCTGGTTAACGAGCATCAGCTCGCGACTATTCCAATCACCAACACGGTGATGGAGATGGCGAAAACCGGTGCAAGCAGCCAGCGAGCTTCGTGAACACTGTTCTCCATAGGCTCCTCCCTTGAGGGACCGCAACGAGTCCGAACAGACGCAGTTCCGGACGGCTACACGTAGGGGGCCATTGCGCGCAGTGACTCAGACTTAGGTCCCTACGCACGGCTAGCCTTAAGGCTCAGTTTGGAACGTCTAGGGAAGCTGCAGGTTTGGGCGAGCCTGGCGCAATGTTTCGCGCCCACGAGCCCACAAGGAGATAACTATGAGAATGCATCTTTCCACCGCAGCGGCGGGATTTCTGCTGCTGGCTGGTGTCGGTGCCGCCGCCGCTCAGGACGTGGTCATTGACCCGCAGCAGGAAACCGTCATTAAGGAATACGTGAAAAAGCAGCCGCTCGCATCGGTGAAAGTCCCCGGGGTAGAGCTGAATGTCGGCTCGACGCTTCCCGACACCGTCGAGCTTCATGAAGTCCCCAACGTGAAGTATCGCTACAGCGTGATCGACAACCGGACCGTTGTCGTTGACCCGGGCACACATAAGATCGTCAAAGTGATCGAATGACTATAACTTGGCGACGAGAAACCCGCCGTCTCCGAATTGAGCGGCGGGAGACTTGCCGTTCTCTCGAATGAAATATTCCGCCTCATCGTCTGCCATGACATTGTGGTCGCTGAAATCTCGCTTTGTGGCCATCGCGGGAGATCATCTAAGTTGCAGAGGTTGAGGAACATTCCACCTTTCGTGAAGTTGGGAGCGCAGGCCCGCTTTTGAGGTGCCAAAATGTTTGATGCCGGCGAGCTTTTGGGAGGAAGCCATGATCCGCGTCACGCCTGCATCTCGTATTTCGCGCCGCCGCGCATTGCAGTTTGGCCTGGGAGCAACGCTCGCTTCGACCACCGGCCTAGCCCCGGTTTCCCGCGCCTATGCGCAGGATGAGGTCAAAGACGAAGACATTTTCCGGTTCGCCCTCAATCTCGAATATATGGAAGCCGAATATTACCTGCGCGGTACAACCGGAAAAGGGATCGAAGACTCGGATGCTGGCGCCAAGGCGGGCGCTGTGGTTGGCGGCAAACAGGTCAGCTTTGACACGCCTGCAATCGGAGAGTTCATGCGCGAGGTCGCCGAAAACGAACTCGCGCACGTTCGCTTCTACCGCAAGACGCTGGGAACCAACGCCGTTGACCGGCCGGCCATCGATTTCGACGCAGGGTTCAAGGCGGTTGCGGAGGCAGCAGGCCTCGGACCGGACTTCGACCCCTTCGGCAACGAAACGAACTTCGTTCTCGGCGGGATGTTGTTCGAGGATGTCGGCGTCACCGCCTATGCCGGTGCGGCGACCGTTCTGAAAAATAAGGACTTCCTCGCCGCCGCCGCTGGCATTCTGGCCGTCGAGGCCTACCATATGGGTATGGCGCGATCCACGCTATACCGGAAGGGCGAGAAGGCTTGGAAGGCCGCCAATGCGGTTTCCGATGCCCGCGACAAGATCGACGGATCTGACGATAAGGACCAGGGCATCCAGGTGGACGGACAAGCCAACATCGTTCCCTCGACGCCCGATGCGATCGCATTCACCAGAACGCCGCAGGAGGTGCTCAGGATCGTCTACCTCACCGACAAGGACGGAGTGAGCAAGGGCGGCTTCTATCCGGAAGGGATGAACGGCACGCTCAAGAGCACCTGAGCAGATTGCGAATGAGAGGGGGGACGCGGGCGCCGGAGGCCGACACTATGGCTGCGCGTCGGGTGACCGATGCACCAACGCTCGTTCGTCGGCACGGCGAAGGCGCTCTGTTCAGCCCGGTGAGGGGACGCTTGTCTGCACGAGCTGCGACCGGGGCGGGCCCGTGAGCCTGAAGATCCATAGGCAGTCTCAGCACCGGCAACGGTCCATAGAGCAACTTGACCTCCTCCTCGCTCGGCAGCACTCGGGCCGGGCAGGTCGGCTCGATCGCCATGCGCACGAGCTGCAGGCGGTTCAGCGCACGCCGCATTCGCTTCGCATGAGCCAGACCTATCGCTCTGCCGCTATATCGCTGTGCGGCTATCGGCCAATGGGCTCAAACCTTATGAGCTGGTCCGAGCGGCCAGGCTGACCAGGCTCGATCTTCGTCAACCGCAATCTCGCCTCGCCCACGCGTCGTTGCGCAGCCCGAATCCTGTTGATATTGATGCCGACACCGCAGCCTTCATCCAGCATTTCATTTGCACGTTCGAGGGAGCGCTCGGCCCGGCTAAGCCGCTGTCGGGCTCTCGCCAGTTCCATATCCAAAAGTTCCAGTATTCCGTATCCATGCGGTCCCTTCGATTGGTAAACCGCTTGTGGTCGCCGTTGGTTCCGGCTGTTCGCAAGCGTGCAGCCCAGACGATCGATGTGGCTGGCACAGTTCTAGAGCGAGAGTGATGGCGCTGGTGGACTGAAGGTTGCGACGAATGAACGCCGGCCCAGTTCAACCCGCGCGACGTCCTTCAACGCTGAGGCGATCGATCTTCACTAAGCGGTCTGCGACCTCGACCGCAGTTCGTATCCTGCTGGACAGCGCGAGATTGTCGGCCAGCATTTCTTCAGTGCGTTTAAGCGCGAGCTCGGTCCGGCGGATGCGCTGCCTGGCATTGGCAACTTCCGACGTCAAAATATTGGCCGCCATCCCGTGGCCCTGGGGTTCCATAGTGTCCATGGACTTCTAACACATTGGGGGCCGATATCGTTCCCTGATGTCGGGCGAAACAGGCGAAACGGGGTGCCGTACTTCGTGTATCAGTGATGAGCGCTGCCAATATGGCCCGGCCGTCATTGCAGCCGCAACAAACGCGCAATGGGCCGAATGGCCAATGCGCTTCCTACCAAAACAGCGCCAGAACGGGCCCTCGGCGACCCGGGCGCCGGCAGCGCCGGCGCGCCGACCGCGAACAGCTCGTCCATGAGGCGCTGGGACCCGACGCGCACGGTGCAGGAGGTTCTATACATAATCATTTAATTGAATGGCGGGTGATCTATCGGAACATCAACAGGGAGCTCATCGGCCTCCCAACGGTGCACGGCCGTCCTTGCCTCAGGCGAGTTCGGGCCATCCGCGCATCACAGCTACCAGGCACGATCTGGCGCTGACGCACGCTGCGGTTGGCCAAAGCAGCGTGGACCCCGGCCAGTCAATCGCCCTCCATGCCCGTTGCGACCGAAACGGTATTCCTTAATGCAACCTCCGCCGTGTCTTGGCGTTTAGCCGCGTCCAAACGCGCGGAGCGACAAGAATGCCAGCGTTCATTCCGATTACGATATACCTCAATGGCAACGCGACGGTAGTCAAAACGATAGCCGACGCCGCTAAGGCGCTTGAACAACCATGGCCATATAGGGCCAAGCCAGGACGGCTCGAAGCGATCCGGATGATCAAAGAATGCATGGCCGGCCATTGCAGCCAATATGCTGCATTCGATGCCTTCAAGGCGGCGGCAACGGAACAGGGGCTTCTTAAAAAACGTCTGTGACCACCACCAAGATGAATCAGATCGACCCGCACGCCTGGCCCACCCAGCCCCTCGAGCGCATCGCCAGTGGCTGGCTAAACAGCGATATCGACCCCGTTACGCCATGGAACTACCTGCGCTGAACGGCCTTGGCTGCACGACGCACGCGCGGGACCAGGGCGTCGTTCAGTGAGCTTATGGCTTCGCGTGGCGGCTCATCACGATGGTACGACCAGAGGCGCGATGCTGACGAGCGAGTCCGCTAGGCGCACGGCTGGTTCACTCCCATGCTTAACCTGAGTGCTATCACCGGCTTCGCCGCTAGGCGATCAAGTTGGTCCCCGGTCTCCTTCGGCGTTTCGGTGGGAGGTGCCATGACATCCCCCTCCATGTGAAGAGCATGATTACACGCGTACGACCATAGTGAGGATCAAGCTCCCTTCTGGATGGTAGCTTTCACAACACCGCTATCTGCGTAGCTCTGTGCCCGTCTCCCATCATAGCCAGGACCATGCCGGCCGTGGCGTCGGCGCTACCCCTTGACCGCCGAGCCGACGATCGAATCCACGAAGAAGCGCTGCAAGAAAACGAAGAGCACCAACGGCGGCAGCACAGCAAGCGTGGCGCCAGCCATCACCAGTCCCGTATTGAGGGCGCCTCTGTTGTAGCTGAGCAGGCGGCTCAGGCTGATAACGATAGGATAGTCGTGTGCATTGCCCTGTAGAACCGTCAGCGGCCACAGATAGCTGTTCCAGTGGTAGACGAAGGCAAACAGCGCCAGTGCCGCGATTGCCGGCGCCACGCTGGGCGCGACGATCTTGAACAGGATCAGGAGTTCGGACGCCCCATCCATCCGCGCGGCGTCGATCAGGTCGTCCGGCACGCCGGCTATGAACTGGCGCATCAGGAAAATGCCGAATGCATTGGCGAGATTGGGTACGATAATGCCGGCAAGGCTGGCGTTCAGCCCGATCGATCCGACGAGACGGTACAGTGGGATCAGGGTGACGATCGGCGGCAGGAACATGGTGGCGATCAGCACCGAAAACAACAGCGAACGGCCGGGAAAGTGGTGCTTGGCGAAGGCATAGCCAGCCATCATGCTGGTGACCAGAATGCCGGCGGTGGTGATCGTGGCGATCACCAGCGAATTCCACATCGAGCGGCCGACATTGATGACGCCGGACACTTTCTCATAGGCTTCGAGGCTCGGCGTGCGCGGTATCCACACGGGCGGAACCTGCATGGTTTCGGCCGGCGTCTTCAGGCTGGACAGCACCATCCACAACAACGGGAAGGCGGAGGCCACCGCAACCAGCAGCATCAGCGTAGCGAAGAGAGCTCTGCGGCCCGCCAGGCGTTTGCGAGCCAACCGGCTTGATGCTGAGCGGCCCGGCGCGCTCATTCGTCATCCTTCCGGTTGGCGAACGCAAATAGCGCGCACACGACGACGATCAGCGCCAGCATCAGCATCACTGCCATGGCCGAGCCCAATCCGCCTTGTGCGCGCTCGATGCCGACTCGCCGGATATGGTAGGTCAGCACGTTGGTCGAGCCGACCGGCCCGCCTTGGGTGATCAGCGCCACCGGCTCGAATACCTGCACGGCGTTGATGATGGCGATGACGGCGCTGAACAGGAGCGTGCGGCGCAGCAGCGGCAAGGTGATGAAATGGAACTGTTCGCGCCGGTTGGCGCCGTCCAGAGTCGCCGCCTCGTAAAGACTGCCCGGGATCTGGGTCAGCCCGGCAACCGCCAGCACCGTGAAATAGCCGATCTGCTGCCAGACATTGAGCACGACGATTGAGATCAACGCCGATCTTGGCGACGACAGCCAGGGTTGCGGGCCGATGCCGGCGAGGCCGAGCATCTGGTTGAGCGGCCCTTCGCTCGGCGAATAGAGCTTCGACCAGACCAGCGTCACGGCGATCATCGGCACCATGTAGGTGGAAAACAACACGGTCCGAAGCGCCGTGCCGCCTGCGACCTCGCGCTGGTAGACCATCAGGCCGAACGCCAGCGAAAGGGGCAGGATGAGCATCACCGACACTGCCGTGTAGATCGCGGTGTTGAGCAGCGCTCGTTTGAAATCCCGCCCGACCGAGGTCGGCCCGAATATTTCGCGAAAATTGTCGAAGCCGATGAAGCTCGCATTGGAAAACGGCGTTTGCGTCGACCAGTCCTGGAATGACAGCCAGATGGTGAGCAGCATCGGCAAAAGGATGAAAACGCCGATCAATGTCACGGCGGGCGCCAGCATAATGCCCGCCGAGGCACGATAGGTCTTGATCATCGCTCTGCTTCCAAAGCGTCGGGCTCTCGAAACAGCGCCTTCGCTATTTGGCGGCACGCTCCAGGATCGAGACGGCATCGGCCTGCGCGTTCGCCTGCGCATCCTTGGCCGAGAGCTGACCATACTGCAACGCTTCGAGCGTCTGCTGCAGCGATTCGCTGAACTCCTGGCCGCCCGGCACGACGGGGAAGGGCTTGGCGTCGGCAAGCACGCTGACATAGCCGGACAGGAACTCGGAACCGAGCTTGTCTTTATGGGCTTCGATGTCGGAGGTCCGCGTC
The DNA here is from genome assembly GCF_055811495.1 of Mesorhizobium sp. WSM4830. Classification (NCBI taxonomy): domain Bacteria; kingdom Pseudomonadati; phylum Pseudomonadota; class Alphaproteobacteria; order Hyphomicrobiales; family Phyllobacteriaceae; genus Mesorhizobium; species Mesorhizobium sp. WSM4830. The sequence continues at coordinate 26,564 of NZ_JBVVQI010000039.1, forward strand.
GGCAGGATGCCCATCGACATCAGAATATCCGACATTGCCGAGGCGCCGTTCTTGCCGGACTTCGGACTGTTCAGCCATGCCAGGAAATCCCAGGCCGCTTTTTGCTCGGCCTGACCGGCATTGGCGTTGACGACGGTCATCCATGAATAGGAGATCGAGTGCGGCTTGTCGCCGCTCGGACCGACCGGGATGGGTGCGGTAGCGATATTGGAGAACTTGTCGCCCATGCCGCTCTTTAGTGCGCTTTCCCACCAGTTGGCCATGATGATCATCCCGGTCTTGCCGGAGACGAAGTTGTCGAGGAAGGGGCCGGTGGTGTTGGCGTCGGCCGTGGCCATCGCCGGATCGCTGGCGCCGGACTTGATCAGGTCTTCGTAGAGCTGGAAAGTCTCGCCGGCTTGAGGACTGTCGAGCATCGGTTTGCCGTCCTTGACCAGCTCGCCGCCATTGGAAACCAGCAGCGAGGCGAAGGGATGGACGACGCCCGCCGCCCAGGAATTGATCATGCCAAAACCTTGCTGGCCGGCATCTTTCCTGGTCAGCTTCTTGGCCGCATCCTTCAACTCGGACCAGGTCTTCGGCGCTGCCGCAATGCCTGCCTGCTTGAACAGCTCCTTGTTGTAGTTCAGCGCATAGACGTCGATCTCGTTTGGAATGCCATAGAGCGTGCCGCCGACCGATGCCGCACTGACGACACCAGCCGGCCAAGCACTCTTCACCTCGCCGGCAACCGCATCGGGGGCCGGCGCGACCAGCTTGTCTCGCGCCAGTTCGGGCAGCCACAAATCATAGATGCCGCCGATCGTCGGCCCATCGGAGCTGCCGCCTTGGGAACGAAGCGTCGTCAGGAGATCGCCGAAGGGGACGGCGCGAATGGTGACGGTCACATCCGGATTGGTCTTGGCGTAATCCTTGGCCGCCGCGTCCAGCAAAGCGACCGTTTCGGGCGACCAGTGGGTCAGATAGGAGATGTTGACCGATTGCGCCCAACCAATAGTGGGCGACGCCAGCAGCCCTGCAGCCAGTGCCAGTTTCGAAACCCAAGCCAAAGACATCCGGATCCTCCGCGTAGCCGCATAGCGATGTGAATGAGGTTATGACAACTTGAAGCAACGACGCAAGCGCTATCTTCGTGAAGGGTTCCCACCAGTGCTGCGGACGATTCCTTCTATCTGGCCCGCAACGGGAAGATGGCCTATTGAAAGTAACCCCTTAACTAAGATGGTTGGAGCTGTTTCTCACTGCCGGGAATGCCCAAAACGAGCAGCAAGGCTCTTGCGATAGAAGTCATGTCGTTATAATGATCATTAGCTGCGAAGGACGCCGATGTTGGATGGAAGACGGAGCATGATTCATCGACGCGCTGCGCTCAGCCTGATCGCCGGCTTCGGCGCCGCGTGCACCGGGGCCTGTTTCACGCTGCCGTCCAGAGCCGCCGACACCACCGCGTTGTGGAGCTGGCGCTCCGCGGACCGGGCGGTCGCCAGTCCGGGCCGCCCTCGATGACACGCGTTCTCGCCATCGATCTCGGCGGCACCAATTTGCGCGCGGCTATCCATACCGGCGATGTTCGCTGGCTGGAGATGCTGAGCCGCGAGCCAGCGCCGGCAAGTCTTGATGCGTTCGTCGACCGTATCGGTGCCTTGCGTGCCGAGGCAGGCCCAGTCGAGGCACTCGGCCTGGCGGTGCCGGGGCTAGTCGAAGGATCGGTCTGCCGCTGGATTCCGAACCTGCCCTATCTCGACGGCATCGATGTCGCGGCCTTGTTTCCTCGTCTGCCTGTTGCCATTGGCAATGACGCGCAGATCGCCATGCTGGCCGAGGTGGTCGAAGGTGCAGCAAAGGGCCTGTCCGATGCAATCCTGCTGGCGATCGGCACCGGCATCGGCTCCGCCGTTCTGGCCAATAATCGCATCGTTGCCGGCGCCGGTGGCGGCGCCTGCTCATTCGGCTGGGCCTGCGCCGACATCGAAGATGAAGGCGAAGATCGCAGCGGCTGGCTCGAGCGCTTCGCTTCCGGCCGCGCATTCGACGCCGCGGCGCGCCAGATCGGACTGTCCAATGGCGGCAGGCTGGTCGAGGCTGCCCGGGCCGGCAAGACGGCCGCCCTTGACGCATTGGAGCTGCCGGCGCACCGGCTGGGCACCGCCCTTGCGGGTGCGGTCGCGCTGCTCGATCCGCAAGCCATCCTGATTTCCGGCGGCCTTGCCGATGCGCTGGACGTGGTAGGGCCGCCGCTGCTTTCGGCTTTGCGGCGTCAGCTGCCGCCGCATCTGCGCGACATCGTTCTGCGTTCCGGCGAATTCGGCTCCCGCGCCGGTCTCGTTGGCGCCTCGCTGGCCGGTCTCGCCGGAGCACAGTGGAGGCAGATAAGATGAGCGAGCCGAGCTTTCAGCAACCCGACCGCAGCAGGCCTGAGCCGCTCTGGTATCAGGTGGAGGAAGCGATCCGCACCATCGTCAAGAGCGGTGAGTGGGCGACCGGCGACCAGATTCCGGCCGAAGACAGGTTATGCGCCTTATTCGGGGTGAGCCGCATCACGCTGCGCCACGCACTGCGCAATCTTGAGGAGCACGGGCTGCTCAGGCGCGAACATGGCCGGGGCACCTTCGTGCGCTCCACCACGCTGGTCGCAGGCACCCGCGAACTGACCAGCTTTACCCAGGAAATGGGCAATATGGGCGTGGTCGCCGGCTCGCGCTTGCTCGACTGCAGCCTGACCACGGCCAGTGCCGCCGCGGCCGGAGCGCTGGAGATCGAGGAGGGTGATCCGGTGGTGCGCATCCGGCGGCTCAGGCTCGGCAACAACGAGCCGATCGGAATCCAGACGGCTCAGCTCTCGGCCGCGCGCGTGCCCGGCTTTCTCGATGCCGGCCTCCTGCAGGGCTCGCTCTACGAAGCACTGGAGCGCCATTACGGAATCGTGCCGGTCGCGGCGCGCGAAAACTACCGTGTCGGCGCTGTCGGGAGGGCGGATGCCGAGTTGCTCGATCTGCCCGCGGGAAGTCCCGCTTTTGTGGTCGAGCGCATCACCACCGACGAGCGCGGCCCGTTCGAATTCACCGTCTCGGTGATGCGGGGCGACCGCTACGAAATCCGCTCGACACTGCGTGCCGGCCGCGTCCCGCCAAACGCAAGAAGCTGAGCCATTATCGAAGCCGACACATAACAGGAGTACCGACGTGTCTGACCTTTACATACCCCGCCTTGCCGCCCTCATCGAACAGGCCTCGAAAGCCAATGCCGAAGCCTTTGGCGAAGCGGCCAGCCGCTTTGCCGACACCCTCGAGAGCGGTGGGCTGGTTCATCTTTACGGCTCGGGCCACTCGGTGTTGCCGGTCCAGGAAGTGTTTCCGCGCTACGGCAGCTATGTCGGCTTTAATCCGCTGACCGACCCGCGCGTCATGTGGCACAACGTGCTCGGCGCCGGCGGCGTGCGAGAACTTCTGTGGCTGGAGCGGACCGAGAAATACGCCGAGAAATTCCTAGATCATCAGCCGCTGAACAAAGGCGATTCGATCATCATCTTCGGCCATAGCGGCCGCAATTCGTCGGGCATCGATACGGCACTTTACGCCAAAAAACGGGGCATCTTCGTGGTTGCGGTGACCAGCAAGAACAATCTTGACAAGCCGGCGACGCACTCTTCGGGCAAGCGGCTTGCCGATGCGGCCGACCTTGTCATCGACACCTGCTCGCCGATCGAGGATGCCATCGTGCCGGTCGAGGGCTGGAGCCGGCCGGTCTCCGGCTCGTCGACCGTGCTTGCCATGATCCTGGCGCATGAGCTGATCGCCCGCACGGCAGAGGCGCTTTCGAAACGCGGTATCGAGCTGCCTGTCTTCGCCTCGCCGACAATTGCCGGCGTCACACTGCACGACACCGACGTCATCTATGGCGTCTATCGCGAGAAAATGCTCGAGGCACAAAGGAAGCATCTGCCGAGCTTCCAGGCGACCATGCGCGGCGAATGACAAACGGGGAGGGCGCGCAAACCCCAGACCTCCGGAAGGTAATCTGTTCGTAATACAGCTCGGGACGCGCCGATCCGCTGGTCGGTCAGCCTGTTCTTCAGGAGCAGTTTCCGGGCGCAGCGGCGAATCATCGACCATGGCTGCGCCACCAGATTGCTGTCTATGCGGAGCCGCCTCCTCGCGGCACACCGTGGTGCATTTCTGGCACGGTGAAAACCGGCACTTCGCCCTTGAAACCCTGGAGTTCAAAGGCGCCCGCCTGGACGACCGGCATCGATGCTCCTGCCGCAAAGCCGGGACCAAGCACAAGCGGGATGTGCAGCTTCTTGGTCGTCGACTCGAGCCGTGCCGTGCGGTTCACCGGCGAGCCGATCGCGGTGTAGTCGAAGCGCCGTTCGGAGCCGAAATTGCCCACCGAACAGATGCCGGTCTCGATGGCGACGCCGATTTGGATGGAGGGGTGGCCATCCCCGGTAAAGGCGGCGTCCTCGCGCTTCACCCGTTCGATCAGGGCAAGGCCCGCGTCGAGCGCGCGCTCGCGATGATCCGGCTGATCAAGCGGCGCGTTCCAGAAGGCGAGCACCGCATCGCCCATGAACTTGTCGATGGTGCCGTCGCGCTTGAGGATCTCATCGGTCGCAATGCCGAGGAAGTGGTTGACCACCTTTGCGATTTCCTGGGTATCGAGTTGTTCGCTCATCGTCGTGAAGCCGCGTATGTCGCTGAGCAGGATCGTGATCTCGCGCTTCTCGCCCGACAGGATCGCTTCGGTGTCGGAGCTTGCGAGGCGCTGCACCACGGAAGGCGAGAGATACTGGGAGAACTGCCGTGCAAGGGTGGACCGGCGCTGCTCGCTGCGCCTGTAGAGGACATAGCCTTCGAAGCTGGCTACCAGGATCGTCGCAAGCGCCGGCTGCAGCGGGTCATAGAGTTTACCCTGCATACTGTATTCAAGAGCGCCGAACACGAACGGCGTGACGGCCAGCAGCGCGAGAGCCAGGGCACCAAGCACGACACGCCCGGCGAGCACTCCGGAAAGTGCGATGAAGATGACGGCAGTGAGGACAAACCAGAGCCGCTCCACCGTGCGCGCGTGCGTCGGCTCTGCCAGGTAGCGCCCGGCAAGCAACTGGCCGATTGCATCGGCGTGGATGTCGGCGCCTGGTCGCGCTGGACGCGTCGGGGTAGGCAGGTACTGCGTCAGTCCCACCGCCGACAGATCGACAATGGCGATGGCGTCCCGCAGCCGCGGATCACTGCCGCCCGAAAGGATAGTGCTGGCAGATATGCGCGGCGTATCCGTTGCGGTTTCCCAGAGGCGGATACTCCCCTCCGGCTCGAGCGGCACGATGGCGCCGGCCATCCTGAGTGCGTCGAACCCGGCGGCATTCATCCGGGCTATGTAGCCGTCCTGTCCGGCGTAAAGGCGCAGGAGCTCGAGCGCGAAAGACGGCCACAGCTGCACGCCTTGTGCGGTATTGCGAAGCCACAGCAGCGGCACATGACGCAGTACGCCGTCGGGATCGGGCAAGGTGCGAATTACGCCTAGGCCCGCGGCGGCGTTCGAGAATTCGGCAAGCGAGCCGGTCAGGCCGGTGAAGCCCGGAAGTGTGTCAGGTACTTGCCCGACGATCGACCAGCCGGCTTTGGGCCCTGCTTCTGAAACCGTCGCTTCATTGCCCAGGCTGACGGCAAGCGCCGTTCGATTTTTCGCCAGTGCCGCTGCCAGGCGCTTGTCTCCGGCGATGCCCTCAGGCGAGGTGTCGGCCTCGGGCAGCACCAGCGCAAGCCCGATGACCGCGGCGCCGGATTTGGTGATGCCATCGACCAGATCGGCCAAGAGGCCACGGTTCCAGGGCCATCGCCCATGTCCCTTGAGGCTGGCATCGTCTATCGAGACGATCACGACAGGATTGCTCGTCGCTTGGCGCGGGGCGAGAAACTGGTAGAAGTCGTAGGTGCGTTCGCGCAGGCGCGACAGCGGCCCGTCGAAAGCTAAATGGCAAGCGAGCAGCAGGAGCACGACCACAAGACCGGATATTTTGCGCCTGGCAGCGTGCCGCCAATCAGCCCAGTGCCAACCGACCAAGAGGCTCATGTCGTGCCGCCGGGCTTAATTGCAGTAGTAGCAGCAACCCTCACCCTCACCCTCGCACCCACCCTTATCCACGCCGCCGCCCACAGGCGGGGTTGGGGTGTCGGGGAATTCCATGACCACTCCTGGCAATGCCCCGTCGGTGGAATCGCAGACTTTGAGCGAGCCGCCGAGTGCCGACGCACAAAGCGCGGTTACGTCCAGTCCCGGACCCGGTTCGCCTGGCAGGCCGGTGCCGGCTATCCGGTCGATGCTGTCCAATATCGGGAAGGTGTCGATTCCGCCGTAACCGGTCAGCAGCTTGCCGTCTTCCGACGTGCAGGCGTAGCCCGGGTTTGTGATGACCAGCCGTTTGCCATTGATCGTGCAGGTCATGCGGCCGGCGCGCAGAATGCCGACGGTCTGGCCATCTGCCACCAGCACTTCGATGATGCCGCCTCTGGCCCCGAGCACCATGTGCGGCGTCGCAACCTGCATGACGCCGCCTTTTGAAACCTGGCCGCCATAAAAACGGGCCAGGCCGCTGTTCATCCCGATGTCGATCTTTCCCGATCCGGAGCCCGGATTGTAGACGAATTCATCGATCGTCAGGCTGGTGTTCGGACCAATCTTGGCGCTCGATTCGTCGCGGAACACCAACATTCCAAGACCGGTGGGATCGCTGCGCAACTGGTCGCCGAGCTCGACGCCGGCACCGACGTCCATTGTCCCGCCGTTGTTGCGGACGATGTTGGTCTGGTAGGCCGTCATCGACCCGACCGTTTCAGCGGCGGATGGTGCCGCAAAGGCAAGGCAGCCGACAAAAATGGCGATCTGACGGTACGGGGTCCTCATCGCGGCCTCTTTCAATTGAGCGTCAACGTATAGCTCATGAGCATTTCGAATGATTTTCGGTCGCGGTTGGCGATGTCGAAGTTGGTTTCGCGATAGGCGAGATCGACGCTGATCTTCTGCGCCTCCGTAAGCTGAAAATCGCTTTCCGAGGCAATGCGCCAGAAGTCGCTCTTGATACTTGTGCCGATGCCGATGGACAGATCGGGAGCGTCGCTATGGCCGGCCGAGAAGGCGACCTGGTGCGACCATGCGAAAAGATCCGGTACGTTCATCAACAGGCCGCCATAGCGGACCTCGCCCGTGTAGCTGCGGCCGATTTCAGATCCGGAGGCGAAGTCATTCGAGCCGACGAAGCGCAGTCCGAGCGCCTGGCCATTGCGGAAGCGGTAGCTGCCGCCTGCCTCATAGAAAACCCTGCTATCGGCGAAAATGCCTTGCGAGGCGCTTAGATCGATGTAGCCGCCACCGGCGAAGAGCGTCGTCTCGACCGTCGGGCGCACAAGAAAGCGCCCACTGACGCCGATGCCGGTTTCCTGGATATCGCTGTCGAAACGATCTGTAACCGTGAAGGCGGAAAGCAGCAGGCGCAGCGAATCGATCCCACTGTTGGGCAGCCCCTTGTCCCAGGTGATCGCGGCGTTGCCGTGGATGAAGGTCTCCTTGCCACCCGGAACCGACAGGTCTTCCGTGAAAAAACGCTGTGTCGCCGTCAACGATCCCGAAAGGACGAGAGCGTCGGCGCTTGGCGTGCCGAGGTCCCACCGGACAAAGCCCTCCGCCCGCCCATAGGGCGAGACGAAGCTGTCGTCGTCCTGCGCCCCGCCGGGCTCAAAATCGGTAAATGCGCTGAACACGCCGCCGGTCAGGGCGAGTTCCCAGGTGACGCCGCGCAATGCGCGATCGATGCGGGCGAGTAGGCGAGCAGCTTCCTGCTGCTCACTTGCGGTCAGGCCCCCGACTTCGATGCCGTACTGTACCTGCCGCCGGGCCAATTCATAGGAGCCGACATGATAGTACAACCGGCTGGCCGCAAGCCGGGCGCGCGCATCGCGGGGATACTTGATCAGATACTGCTCGATTGAGGAGATCGCCTGATCGTACTGCCCGGCGTTGACGGCAACCGTGACGAACTGGGCGAGCGTTCCGTTGTCGGCCGGACTGGCGATGCGGGCCGAAAACGCATCGTCATAGGCCGTAAAAAGACCTTGTGCGCCGGCCGGCAATACGCCGGTACAAAGCAGCGCCGCGGCGCAGCCGAAGATCGTTCGAAACGAAGATTGCATGCCGAGAACCCACCCCAACCCGACCAGTGCCAAGGACTTAGCACGACCACAAGAAAAAAGGCGACTGAACTTTGACGAAAGGGCTCGAGTTTTCAACAGCTGTTGCAGCCGCGCAACAAACCATCGGGGTTATTCGTATTGCGGCTGCGCTGGTTGTAGAAAATCATCTCACCGTTGCAGGAACAAGTGAAGTATTCGGAACGACATGCAAATAACTCAAATCATCACCAGTCGTGGATCGCACAGCCGGCAAGATTAATATTGTTTGCGCGATTCTGCGCGTATCTGGTCACTGAATGAGCCATCAAGTTCACCCCGCAGCTCATCCAAGGGTCTTTCGTGGCACCGCGCAACCGATCGGAGAGCTGCCACGAGGCGCTTCTCACCACGTCTACGCGACGCGGAGCAGCTCTTGCTATTTCGTCGACAGGTCAGCTTATAGGAACCTATCTCTCCATGGTGCGTCACCGGAAGCGCTCGCTACAGCACGAGCATGGTGGCCAGCCCCAGCATCAGGCCCATGCCTACGATATCGGTCACGGTGGTGAGGAAGATCGCCGAAGCGACCGCCGGATCGGCGCCGACCCGGCGTAGGCCCAGCGGGATCAGCACGCCGGAGATTCCCGACATGAGGCATGATCCGGTCATGGCGAGCAGGATCACAAGTGCCAGCATGGGCGCCTGGGCCGCCGACTCCGGTTGCCGCGAGGCGTAGAACCACATCGCCGCAGCCGCCACAAGACCGACGAGCACGCCGTTGGCGATCCCGAGCGCGCCCTCCCTCATCACCAGGTTCAGCTTCGGTCGTTTGTCCACATCGCCCAGGGCAAGGCCACGCAGCGTCATAGCCAGAGCCTGGCAGCCGGTGTTTCCGCTCTGCCCGGCCAAGACCGGGAGGAACGCCGCCAGGGCGACGATCTTCTCGATCGTGCCTGTGAACGAACTGACCACGAAAGCGGCCATGAAGGCCGTCAACAGGTTCAGCTGCAGCCACGGATGACGCTTCAAGAAGGCTGAATACAGCGGCGTAAAAGAACGCTCCTCCTTCTGCACACCCACCATCTGGCCAGACTGGGCCGAAATTTCGATGATTTGCTGCTCGAACAGCCGCCAGCCGCGGACCTGCCCGAGCAGCCGGTTCTTCGCGTCCACCACGGGATAGACAGGGTAGTGACGCCGTACCGCCGCCTTGCATGCGTCGCTCAAAGAGAGACCGACATTAAGGGCGAAGGGCCTCGGCAGCATGATCTGATCGACCGTCGCGTCCGGTTCGCTCAGCATCAGATCGCGCAATACCAGCAGGCCAACCAGCTTGTCGCCCCCCTCCGTAACATAGAGATAAGTGAGCTCGCTCGGCACCTGGGTGCGTCTGACCGCCTCCACTGCGGCGGCAACCGTGGTGCCGACAGGAACGCTGGCGGGAACCGGGTCCATCAGCTCGACGAGCGACTGGGGGATCGCGAGGTCCTTGGCATCGCCATGAGGTTTGACTGGCCGCATGTGCGGCGGCAAATGCTCCGCCACCTTACGGGCGTGCCGGTCCGGCAACAACTTTAGTGTGTCCCGAATGAACTCGGGAGACTCTCGAGTAAGCAATTCCGCCGCGTCATCAGGTGCTCGAGCACGCAACGTGCGCACCAGCTTTTCAACGTCGTTCTCTTCCTTCATCTGCCGCCGCCCCCAAATTGCAAGTGTCTTGCCTCTGACAGTATGACACGGATCGGATCGCTCTGTCTGGGGCGCAGTGGCCCAAGCGCCTCGATCCCGAAATCTTCGCCTCTCGGGCGCCGAGTTCACTGAACCCAGACAGATCTGAGCCGTTGCGGCGTACATAAAGGCGGGCTGTAACGTCTGCGTGTCGCCGAGATTTTAACGTGTTGCGAACTTCACCGGTTTTTCTGGGCTCTGCGAGCACGGCGCACCAGTGGAACTGAAACCCTGAGACTCTGCAGCGGCAGGGTCTCCGGCGTTCGAATTTATTTGCCTCATCCGGCGCATCTTGCCAGTTCCACCAGCCATCGACGCCGTGGCCGCTTGAGATCTGCTACTGCTTGCACAGAAGGATGTGGAGCACGAGCTCCTTCGAGGACGATTTCATGACTGTCTTGCACCAAGGGAATAACTTCGGCAAGTTCGTTGCGTCTTGGGAGAGGGCCAACAATGAAATTATCTTGCATTCGCATGATGCCGGTCGCGGCAAGGTGATTTGTGCAAACTCGTTCGTTCCAACCGCCGCCTGCGCCAACTCGGCTGCCTTCGATCATGGATGTCAGATGGCGGCGTATTTGTTTTGCTCTCGATCGATCTATAACGACAGCCGTTTTGGCGACTTTCTTATTGAGGATAGGAAGCATGACTAAAACAGAGAGAAAGATCGTGGCGTTGCCGCTCTGAAAGCCGCGCTCAAAGGCACCCGCCCTAGCAAAGTGTGCTTCGATGCCGCTCGCGCCAGCGGTTGGTGGACCGGCCGCTGACGGCTTTCGAACTCGGCCTTTAGTTGGTTGCTTATCGGCTTCGGCTCACCGCCAATCGGCAGGCCGTCCAAGCCGAGGTGGCGCAGACGGTTAAGGCGGTCGGCCATCCGAACCTAGAGCGGTGCGTTCATGACCTTCGCCGTCACCGGTATGTTCGCGCCGCATCGGCTTTGGAAAGACGGCCTTCAACAATGTCGCGGGCCATCTCCTCTCGACGCAGCGGCGTCAGACGGGCATTCTTATGGATGTTCGTTCGGTCCTCCGAGAATCACTGAAGCTTCGACAACCTCAGCTTTCCCGGCTTGGACCGGATGGACAACCTACTGAAAGCTCACAGCTAGCCCGGGCAAAAAACATCGTCACTCTGAACAATCGCGCTGAGCGGAAAAGAAGATCGGGAATGAGGATGCCCACTTCTTACAATCTTCTCGAAAGCAGGATCGGTGAGATGCAACACGGCGCACCTGCCGGCCTACCATCCGATGACCAGGAAATAGCTGGCCGGCCCTTGGCGATCGAGTGTGAGCGCCACAACGCGCCGGTCACCTAAACCATTCCAGCCGTGGGTTATTTCTGCTCCAAAAATGATGTGTACGGCGAACTTTTGCGACCCCGTCACAAGTGAAGGTAGGCTGCCTAGAGATTATTCGCGATCAGATCGCCTTGCAAGCCTTACGCCGGCCCCCCCGCCATTTTCTGGGATAAATTCGACACCAGCCGCCTCCAACGCTTGGCGGATCGCTGTTATATTGTTTGCGTGTGGCACTCGGGTGCCTCGCTCAAAATCAACAACAGTGGGCCGCGATACCTTGGCGGCGTCCGAGAGCTCGCCCTGACTCATTCCCAACATCGCGCGAGCACCTCGACATTGTGCGGCAGAAATTTTACTGGAAGTCAAATGTTTATCTCTTGGATTGACATTTCGCGATTTATTGGTCAAATTGTCAAAGGCTTTATGTTGCGACAATGTTCGCGGCCGAACGGGATGTTTGCACCATCCCGTCCGGCCTGACCACAACCCAAGCCGCTGAGGAGCTCGGATTATGGCTGATTCCGACCATATCATGACTTTGCCTTTCGTCACCCGCAGGCAATTGCTTGCGGGAGGGCTAGTTACGTCAGTCGCTTTCGTGTTTGAGAAAGATGCGGTGGCCGACAATGACTCGGTGACGAGTTTTCCCCCCACCGATCCAGCGCTGGCACTTTGGCGGGAGTGGAGGACAGTCCATAAGCTAGCTGTGAAGCTTTGCCGCACACAGCAGCGCTTGGAGACGAGGCTTGTCGAGGGCGTCGGCTTTCCTTGTGCGACCGTCCGCCTTCCGACGGGCGAGGACGTGACGATCCACTCGATCAGGGCGCTCAATGAGATGTTGGGTAGAGGGCCGGATACGGCAGCTCTGCGCCAGAAAGCCAAAGCTGATTTCGCGGCGCATCAGGCGCGCTGGGATGCGCATGCCAACGAAATCGGCTATACCGCCGCGCTCAAGGCAGAGCGCGAGACTGGTGACCGGGCGAAGGATCTGCTGGAAGCCCTCTCGACCACCCCCGCTACGACTCTTGCGGGCGTTGCGAGCAAGCTCGATGCTGTGTTGCGGGAGGGCGAAACCTGGGAGGAATGTTCCGAGTACCCGTGGCCGCAAATCCGCTCAGCCCTCACCGATCTGGTGCGCATAGCCCAGCAGACAATGCCCATCCCGGGGAGCAGCGTCCCAAGCTTTCTCGGGATTGCCGACACGTCTGGGGCGGCTGAGCGGGAATCCCAGTGTTCCCGGGCCTAAAAGCATCGGCCGGAAGTGGGCATCCTGTGAGTGAAAAATCCGGTGCTTCGAGAGAGTGAGAGCGGCGGACCGGCTTGAGCAGAAGGGCCGCCGTTCCGGCGCGTTCAGATCACAACAAACGAACCTGCTGCAAGCGACAGACCTGGAGAGAGAGTGGCGAACTGTATTTGAGATGCGCCGCCGATCCCGTCGCTGTCGAAAGAGAGCGCCCCGGTTGAGCTGTTGTAGATTATATGGTCGGAGCTGTCATGCGCAGCCGTGCCAGCAAAGAAAGCATCGGATGAGAGGCCGCCCAGCTTAAGCCCGGCAAAAACGGCGTCATCGAGCTGGATCTTGTCCTGGAGCTTGTCGAAGTCGGTGACCTTGTCGATATTGCCGGCTCCAAGAGCGCTGTTGAACACGAAGGCATCATTGCCTCCGTTACCGGTCAAGATGTCGGCACCGCCGCCTCCGTTGACGATGTTTGCGCCGCCATTTCCCTGGATGGTCTGGGCAAAGGCGTTGCCGGTCAGGTTTATTGCAGCCGTACCGGACGGGTTGGTGGTGGCGAGAAGCTCGATCTGTGAACCTGCAGAAAGCGCATGACTCACCGAGGCGAGCACCCGGTCGGTTCCGCCGCCGGCCACCTCGTTCACCTTGTCACCGGCGTTGTCGACATAGTAGGTATCATTGCCGCCATAGCCGACCATCTTGTCGGCGCCACCGCCGCCGTTGATGACGTTTGCGCCAGCATTGCCAAAAATGGCTTGGCCGAACGCGTTGCCGGTTAGGTTTATTGCTGTCATGAGCGTTGGATTGTTGGTGGCGAGGAGCTCAACCTCTGAGCCGGCCGAAAGGGCATGGCTGACAGCAGCGTAAACCCTGTCAACCCCACCGCTCACCGCTTCGACTACCTTGTCGCCCGCGTTGTCGATGTGGTATGTGTCGTTACCGCCATAGCCGGTCATGGTATCGGCGCCGCCGCCGCCCCTAATGTAATTGGCGCCGGCATTGCCTTGGATGGTCTGGCTGAACTCGTTGCCTGTGAGGTTGATTGCCGTCGTGCCGGCCGGATTGTTGGTGGCAAGAAGCTCGATCTCCGAACCGGCCGCAAGCGCATGACTTACCGAGGCGAGTGCTTTGTCGGTACCGCCGCCCGCCGCCTCGATCTCCTTATCGCGGACATCATCGACATAATAGGTGTCATTGCCGCCGTAGCCGATCATAGTGTGGCCGCCGGCCCCGTGAAACACATCGTCGCCGCGGGTGCCATACAAGGTGTCGCTTGTGTCGACGGGAGGCGGAGTGGTACCCGTCGTTGCAAGGTTGTGTTCCCGGAAAACGGCCTGCAGTTCCGAAGAGCTCTCCAACGCTGTGTCGCCTCGCTGCGAACCCCAGGCGTATGCGTAGTCGAAGGCGGGTGACGGAACCAGCTTGGCCCAGTGGTCCATCATGGTTTCCATCTGGGCGGCGGTGGGCACGACATATTTGCCACCCATGTCGGTGTTATACTCGCCACCTCCAAACGCCTGGTAGCCCGGAACGATCTTGCTCGTCGGGATGCCCGATGCCTGAGCGGCGGCGACGAATTTATCGATCATGTTGTAGTCGACCGGGCCATCCGTGCGAACGGGATAGACATCTATGCCATAGTAATCGATACCGGTATTGGCGGGATTGTACGTGCCCCTAAAATCCGGATTCGCCGACGTTCCCAAGCTCATCATTGTAATGTAGGTCTTGGCGCCTGGAAAATGCTCATGGATCCAGTCGGATTCTGCCTTCAGATTTGCGGCAGAGGCATAAGTGCCCCATTGGCCGGTGGGATCCGGCTCGTCAACCAGGAAGAACCCAAATACGTTCGGATTGCCGAGGAAAGGAGTAACCTTGTCGATAAAGGACTGGGTTACGCCGTTGGCCTCGTCAAGGTACACCAAGCCTTTCATGCCCTCCGGCAGTTCGTTGACCTGGTCAACATATTGCACGCTAGCCAGATTGAATCCGGCTTTTGCAATGTCCGTGCCGGATCCGCCCGACGTGTAATGCAGAGTCGCCATCCATAATCCCTCATTTTGATTCGATAGCGCCCCGCGGATGTCTGCCTACTAGAAGGTGTATATTAGCGCCAAATCACATACCTGCACGCGCTGATAGAATGGGTGATATTCAATAGGAATTCTAAAATGAATAACAAAACCCGCGTGACATATAGAACGACGAAGGAGAAGAATACCTTATGATTGCCCGAATCCCTTCGGCTTTATCTGATTAAGTATGATTTTATGCAGTTTACAAATTTCAAAAAAGCGTTTAGCGTCGCCGTTTACAATTTTAATTATTGTGTTTTTATTTAGCATAGCGCTCGTAGATGGTATCCTGCCTGACCTTAATCTAAGGTTCTCGTCCCTCCACAGTCTGGCTGTCGCGAGCAATTAGTTGTGGACAATTCGTAGGCGACTGCGCGGTCGGCAGATCAGGTTGGCGACATCGAAAGCGTCGAATCGGCTGTTCTGCTGGTCACAAAGAGGCAGCTTGCGCGGCCTGCGGCCGACCGGCAAGCGCGACAAGCTGAGGCGCGAAATTTGACCCGGGGAGCTTTAGGAAATCCGGGGCCTGCCGTTTGCCCACCACAAGCACATGAGGTCGACAAACATGCTGAAGCGGCTAAACTAGGAGATCAAGCGGCGCTCCCTGGTCGTCAACATCTTTCCAGCCCGCAGGGCTGTCGGCAACTGGACAGAGCAGCGTCACAACCCGCGTTAACGGTGCCGCCGCTCTGATTTTTCAGTTCACGATCCTGTCGTCATCTAGAGACATTGGACGTTCGTCCCGCCACCGCGGATCTTAGCAAAAATGGCTGCGTCTTCGGAGCGGCAAGAGCAACCATTTCACCGGTTCCAATCTAAGACGAGCCACTGACGGAGCGGCGGACACGCTCGAGTTGAAGGTCCGCCGCTCTGGTTTTCAGATCAAAGAGTGATGCTGCAACGGGAGATGGGTGGCGAGCTGCGCTTGAGCTGCACCGCCGACCGCGTCGCTGTCGAGAGAGAGCGACCCGGTCGAGCTGTCAAAGATGATGTGGTGGGAACCATTATCATCGGTGGCCGTACCAGCAGGGGAAGTATGCAATGAAAGCCCGCCCGACTTAAGCTCGGTAGGCGCGGCTTGGTCGAGGTGGAGCTTGTCCTGAAGCTTGCTGAAATCGAAGGCATCGTTGCCTCCGTGGCTAGACATGATCTCGGCGGCGGCGGCGTTTTTCGCCTGGGCGCCGACACTTTCATCGGGCTGGACGGTTTGCGCGAACCCGTGGCGGATCAGGCTGGTTGCCGTCTTGTCGGATGGATCGTTGGTCGGGAGAAGTTCCGAGCCGGCCGAAAGAGAATGGCTCAACGAGGCCAATATGCGGTCAACGCTGCTGCCCTCGCTTACCTTGTCGCCGGCATTGGTGTCAGTCGAACTGCCGTCGGTGGCGAGGAGGTGCGACAGCGCGGTCTTGCCATGGCTGCCATCGGCGGTGGTGGTGGCGGAGGCGGCGGTATCAGTCGAACTGCTATTGCCAGCGAGGAGTTGCGAAAGCGCGGTCTTGCCATGGCTGTCATCGCTGGTGGTGGCACCAGAGGCGGCGGTAGCAGTCGAACTGCTATTGCCGGCGAGGAGTTGCGACAGCGCGGTCTTGCCATGGCTGCCATCGGCGGTGGTGGCGGCGGTATCAGTCGAACTGCTATTGCCAGCGAGGAGATGCGACAGCGCAGTCTTGCCATGACTGCCATCGCTGGTGGTAGCGCCGGAGGCGGTAGCAGTCGAACTGCCGTTGCCGGCGAGGAGGTGCGAAAGCGTGGTCTTGCCATGATTGCTTTCGGAAGGGGCTGTGGCAGTTGAGGTGCTGCCGCTGGAGGTGGCTTCGGAAGGAGCGGTGGCAGTCGAGGTGCTGCCGCTGGAGGTGGCCTCGGTAGGGGTGGTCGCAGTCGAGGTGCTGCCGCCAGTGGTGGCCTCGGCCGGGGCGGTGGCAGTCGAGGTGTTGCCGCCGGTGGTGGCTTCGGTAGGGGCGGTGGCAGTCGAGGTGCTGCCGCCAGTGGTGGCCTCGGAAGGGATGCTCGCCGTAGAAGTGGG
>NZ_JBVVQI010000040.1:0-40871 GCF_055811495.1 Mesorhizobium sp. WSM4830
CTCCTCAGCTCCTTCAGTGTCACTATCTCTCGCTCATCACCTCAAACCGCGCCAGATGGGGTCAGCTTGGCGCTTACTCAACTTCGACGTGAAGAAGCTTTTCCTGAAGCCAGACTTCGATGTCACTGTCGCCGGCGCTAAGCTCACAGGCAAGGCCACGCTCGATCCCTGGTTGATAGGCGCAGGTGTCACTTGCCGCTTCTGACAACGGCAGGCGAAGGCGGCTTAGGCACAGCCGAGTCGATTGAAGGGCGCCTCGTGCGCCCTTTTTCCGTCGGCCCGACGGTCCACTCTTGTCAACCCGACATACACCCAAGGTCAATGTGACTTGGGGTTATCCGATCTGTCGATATGCGACGTTAATGTCGGTCGTCCGACACAGCCGGTCCGATCGACGGCCTTGATCTAAAGGGATTTTCCTTTGGCGCGCATATTGCATCGTTCATCCGGACAGGGATCAACGGACTGACGCCAGCCATGCAGAGAATGTCGATCGCTAACGCTTCGTGCCGGGCCCGTTCCGGCCGTTTCCGGCGCAGGAACAGCAATGGAGTGTGATTGCAAGGCGCCATCGGGCTTTGAATATTTGTGACATGGAAAATACCCTGCTGGCTCGGATGCCAACTCTTCAGTCTGGTTCACCCGGCCAGTTCCTGGCGTAGGCGCACGGGTCATGTTGACTGCCGTCTCGGCCGCACCCGCGTGCTGACTCCCTCGAGCAACGCTCAACGCTGCTGCATGCCGGCGATGAAAAGCCAGACTCCAACAATGCGTCTTCCGAAAACCGAAAGAGGTGAACAGATATGCTCAAGATCGGAGCTTTGGCGCTCGCGTTATCAATTCAAGTGGCATCGGGATCGGCAACCGCTCTGGCGATGCCAACGGTTCGAACGGTACACATCCACCGCTAGGGCTGAGCGATTTGGAGCGGGCATTGACGATCCACCATCGCTATCGCGGACTCACCGTGAATGTCCCCGAGGGGCCGTTCTGGCTAACTGGAGCCAAAGCGTTCGTGTACCGCCGGACTACCCATGGCGAGCGGCAGTTCATGCGGGTCGATGCTGCCACGGGTTTGAAACGGGCCGCCTTCGATCAGGCCCGTCTGGCGGCGGCGCTAAATGAAGCGAGCCATAAGAGCTATCAGGCCGGCGATCTTCCCTTCGAGCGTTTCGAACTGACCGAGGATGGTCGCACGCTGGACTTCATGATTGAGCAGGTCCGGTGGAGCTGCGACCTTGCAAGCTATGCCTGCACCCGCACAAAATTGGATATGGGAGCCCGGGACTTTCAGCTCAGCCACCGCTACACGCCACCGGCTGAGAATAAACCCAACCAGAGAAGCGTCTCGCCCGACGGCAAATGGACCGTCTATATAAAAAACTACAATGTTTTCCTGCGCAGCAAGGACGGATTGCAGGATGTTGCGCTGAGCCGGGATGGATCCGAGGGCAATTACTATGTCTTTTCGACACTGAGCTGGTCGCCGGACTCGCGCCACCTCGCGGCTTACCGTGTTCGCCCCGGCTTCAAGCGGGAGCTCCACTACCTCGATTCGTCGACGGACCAGTTGCAGCGCATACATTCGACACTGGTCTATCCCAAGCCGGGCGATGTCCTTCCGCTGCCCCAGCCGGTCCTGTTCGACATTGCCGGCCGCCGCCAGGTCGTGATCGACAACGCCCTGTTCTCCAACCCCTTCGAACTTTCCCCTCTTCGGTGGTGGGCGGACGGTCGGGGCTTTACTTTCGAATATAATCAGCGCGGGCATCAGCTCTATCGGCTGGTCGAGGTAGACGCCGCCACGGCCCGTGCGCGCTCGATCATCGACGAGACCAGCAAGACATTTGTTGATTACCAGCGTCTGGTGATGGATCAGGAGGGTACCGGGAAGATCTTTCGTTACGACGTCGACGACGGGAAGGAGATCATCTGGGCGTCCGAACGCGACGGGCACGAGCACCTGTATCTGTTCGACGGCCAGACGGGCGCGCTCAAGAACCAGATCACCAGCGGTGAGTGGGTCGTGCGGGGGGTCAACCATGTCGATCCGGTCAAGCGCCAGATCTGGTTCGAGGCGAGCGGGAGGAACCCGGGTGAGGACCCCTATTTCGTCCATGCCTACCGCATCGGCTTCGACGGTGAGGGGCTGACTGAGCTCACGCCCGAGCCGGGCAACCACCATGTCGATTTCTCTCCCGACGGCCGCTATTATGTCGATCTCTGGTCACGCATCGATCTGCCGCCCCGCATGATGCTCTACCGCGCCAGCGACGATGTCAAACTCATGCAGGTGGAGACCGCCGACATCTCCGAGCTCGTCGCCGCCGGCTGGCAGCCGCCACTCAGCTTCCACGCCAAGGGGCGCGACGGCAAGACTGATATCTGGGGCGTGATCCACCTGCCCGCCAATTTCGATCCGAAGAAGAAGTACCCGGTGGTGGAGCATATCTATGCCGGGCCCCATGGCTCGTTCGTCCCAAAATCCTTCTCAAGGCAGACAGAGCCGCTCACGCAGCTGGGCTTCGTCGTTGTGCAGATCGATGGCATGGGTACCAACAACCGCTCGCGCGCCTTTCATGACGTTGCGTGGAAAAATCTGAAGGACGCAGGCTTTCCCGATCGCGTTCTATGGCACAAGGCGGCCGCCGCGAGGTATCCGTGGTACGATATCTCCAATGTCGGCATTTTCGGCGGGTCCGCAGGCGGCCAGAGCGCGGTGAGCGCGCTGCTCTTCCATCCCGAATTCTATAAGGTCGCGGTCGCCAACAGCGGCTGCTACGACAACCGGATAGACAAGATCCGGTGGAACGAACAGTGGATGGGGTGGCCAGTCGGCATTGAATATTCCCAATCCTCCGCCATCGACAATGCTTACAGGCTGCGGGGCAAGCTGATGATCGTCGTCGGCGAAATGGACCACAATGTCGACCCGTCCTCCTCGCTGCAGCTTGCCGACCGACTCATCAAGGCGGGAAAAGATTTCGACATGGTCTATGTGCCTGGTGCCGATCACGGCGCGCCAGGCATCTATACTGAGCGCAAACTCCTGGACTTCTTCGTTCGCAACATTCTCGGACAGACCCCGCCCGACTGGGACGCTAAATGAACCGAGCTGCAAAAGAGCAAATCGTCACGATGATTGGCTTCGGCAGCTTCCGCCTATAGCAATCCTCGCGCCCCTTTTGTTGGCTGTGACCGAGGCGGCGAGCGAGCGAAAAACCGCTCGGACGAGGGCCTGCGTCGATTCCTGCGCAACGGGCCTTAGCAGGACGGAAACAGGAACGATTCGGACGCTCGACGGCCGCAAAGCGGGAATTGAGGACTTGGCGCCCGGCCTCTACCTGCCTCTTCGATGACGGTACGCTTCTGTCTTGCATGCTTCGTTTTGCCTCCGCTCGCCGATCGCGGCTTTCCTCGGAAGCGGGACGGAACCGGGGGTGGGCGGCGAGTTGCGACCGGAAGGGCCGCCTTTGAGGCGCACCGCATCCGAACGACCGAAACGAAGAGAAGGACCCGAAGCGAGAGCGAAGGGTTGCGGGATGACGCGGCGGGCCTAGAAGGGAGTGTCGCCTGCCCTGCTCCGCACGAAAGGCCCAACAGAGAAGAGCTTCGCGGGTCTGACGACCCGCGCCAGGGCGAGAGCAGAATGGCTGAGACGCCTGAGATTGCCAAATAAAACCGGCTGGTCCGCGGCAGCCGGTGCGCCGCGACGCGCGCCGGCGCCAGCTATGACCGCAGGCTCAACAGAATCTCGCACGGGTCAGCGTCAAGTGCCATAGTTACGTCGAGAAACTCAATGATATCGAGACGCCGCTCTCCACCCTCGTACTTGGCCACGAATGATTGCGGCCGGCCAAGCTTCTCAGCCACCTGCGCCTGTGTCATGCCTCTGGCCTTGCGCAGCGATATCAGCTGGTCCAGAAACCGCTGGTGGCGGGGAGATCGAAGAGATTTGGGCATGTAGGCGAACCGGTCAGGTAAAGACCGGCTCAGCCACTAATCCCGGTTCCGGATTATCCCATTTTGGGATATGCTGTCTTGAATCCAGTGATCAACATGCGAGGTTCGCGGCAGACATGAATCGATCAACGGGAATAGATGGGACTGAAAGCTCGACACTGCTCGATGAGGTCCCCTGGTCGGAGAGCCTCACGGCCTACGACAGGCAGCATTTCAAGGTCTATCTGCGGATCCTCGACGCCTGCGCCGACAATGCTACCCTGGAGGAGATGGCAGATCTCATTCTCGGCATCGACCCGGCCCTTGAACCAGTACGCGCCCGCAAGGCTGTTCGCAGCTATATCGATCGCGCGAACTGGATAGTGACAACCGGCTACAAGGAACTGTTCGCCGGCTGACGCGCGGCGCGGACTGTCAAGGAACTCACGATAGCTGCAATTGTGAGCGCACGGCCGCGAGAGACGGCGTGGCGGATGGGTTTTGGAGGTGATCGCGAATGATCCCTCCAATCTGCGTGGGACGCGACGTTTCCCGCATCGGCACTTCGGCGGTTTCGCGGTGTGACCCTCCGGCGAGTAATTCGTCGATGACCGAAGAACGATGTTCACTCAGGGCCGCGTTTTTCCGGCGGAAAAACCGGGCAGGCAATTCGCGCATAAATTTGAGGCACTCGAGTGCCCAGAGGGCTTGCTTCCGTACGTAGCGTCCTCGCGGGGAAATTCCCGGCCATTGAAGGCCAACATTCGCGCCAGGGCGGCCAGTACAGTTGCACATAGGTGAAGCTAAATTTAACTTGTCACTGAACCGAAAAACCCGAACGAGCCAGGCGCCCGATTGCCTGCCTCGTGGTCGTCACCCCAAGCTTCCGGCGAGCGTTGCCCAGATGAAAGGCGGCCGTGCGCTGCGTGATTCCTAGGATGCAGCCTATCTCCCAATCGGACTTGCCTTGTGCTGCCCACTGCAGGCACTCGTATTCCCGCGGCGTCAGCAAGACACCGTCGATCATTCGATTGGCGGTCAGTTTTCGGCGAACGAACACATGGAAACAACTCGCGATGTACGACAGACCTTCTTCATAGCGTTCTGCTGCGCGGAAAAATGCAGGATTAGGCTTTTCACCGGCAAACGTCATTGCCGCGAAATTGCCTCGGCCATCAACAATCGGGAACGTCACGCCGCAGCAGATGCCAAACTGCGCCGCTTCTTCGAACACCTTAGCCCCTGAAGCACCTTCTACACCGCTCAAATCGGATTCCCATTGAAATGTGCATCCGCCACCGCGTGCACGCACAATGACGGGGTCGACACTCTGATACCGGTTCGCGAGATAGTGTGCTGTCCAAGGCGCCGGATAATTTGAGATCAGCGTGGGCTTGCCATTAGGACGGGGTGGCAACCAGAGGTAGGCAAAAGCGAGCAGATCGAATCCAGAGGCAACATCGGCCATAGCGCTGCGGAGATCAGCCTCATCGACGCTTTCTGAAAGCCGTTCCAAAAATCTCTCGAAGACAGCTCGCACGTATCTGGGCCCTACCTTAAGCTACCCCCGATCCACGGGCAGCGAAGCGCTGCAACGGCGCATACCGCGGGGCAGACAGCGGGTAGACTAGCGGCCTAACTCGCCGGGAATGCAGCACGTCATAAGCCAGACCAACGTCTTGAGTCGGCACAACGTCGCGCCGACCTTGTGCTCGCTCGAACAAAGACGCAATTTGCAAGTGGCGCAATGCCGGCGGATGACTCCCTTTCCGCGCCGTCATTGAATGAATATCCAGCCTGCGGGCGAGGAGGTGCGCTGCCGTCGCGTGCCGCACTGGACTGCGGATTGTTTTGCAATGGATTGATGTCGTTGCCCGTGCCGGTAGCTGCTCAAATTTCTCAAGCAATCGGGCGATCGCGCCCGATGTGAGTGTGATCCCGATAATCTGGCCACGATGACACTGCCGCAGTTCGTAGTGCGTGAGTTTCATTTTGCCCTCATTCTGCTGTCCGGTTTGAGACAGTCAGAATTTGATCAGCGTCTAATACTTCAAAGAGAAATAACCTGGTCCGCAATTGGCAGAGCCATAGATGCAAGAGCCATTCGTTCGGTTTGCCGCACATGAGTACCATGAGGGGCTTCTGATTGCGCGCTGCCGGTGTCCTGATGATCGTCTTCAGACATGCTCGATCCGTCCAGCTCAGGCGGTTCGAAACGGCATCCGGGTGGGTGTGCCAGTCCCCGAGATATGTGTCCAACCTCCCGGAACGTTCGTAGTGCCTTGCGATTTCCGCCTGTTGCCAGCTTTGATCAGGGACAAAGCTGCTTCGTTCGTGAGATGCTTTGGGCCCGGCCGGAATCATTGCTGTTACGACGGCAGCGTCGTTTTCGGCCCAGTATCCCATGAAGGTCCCACCCGTTTCCCGATCATACCAGAGGTCGGCATCGGTTTGCATGTCCTGCACGATCGCTTGAGGCAGCCAGACTACTGGTTGCATCCGCATTCCTTCATCGGAGGCAAGCGATCGACCCGCCAAGACGGCGGCACCCGCCTGACCCCGTCATGTAATGTGAGGGTGTGAACCAAGGACTCCTTGAAGTCTTCTGGCTGGGAAAGAATATCCACAGTCAACCGGACAGCCTCTAAAGATAATTCATGGAGGTCGAACGAAGCCCCAGTGAAGGTCAGCTCCGCGCATCCAGCCGGCTGATTCAGGCCGGACGCTTCTCCTGACCCAGGAGCTTTATCGATCAAACCTTTCGCATAGGAGAATTCGCGGCAGGTTGGACAGCCGGATTTCGGGTGGTAGGCCGCAACGACGCCTCCCTTCAATGATAGCGTTCCGAAAAGTGAGATCATCGGCTTGCCTGCGGACTTGCAGTGATCGGCCAGCAAACGTGAGATCCCGGAAGAGGCCGTTGCGTCGATGACGATGTTGGCCTTCGCAAAGATCGGCGGTAGAACTGAATGGTCTCCTCCTCCTCCTCCGTTCCCGTCGGCCGCTGTGGCTATCCCCACGTGGTGATGGATCGCCTCGACTTCGACCCCCGGGTATTCGGACTCCACATGCTGCTTGACGGCAGTGGTCTTTCGCATTCCCCAGGCCGTCGCACCAAGTGGCCATCGGATGGAGTTTCCTGGCTCGACGATGTCATGGTCGATGACGGTCAGATGAGAACAGCCGTTGCGGGAAAGCTCGATGGCAACTGGGGCACCAATAGCTCCCATTCCGAAGATGGCAATCACCTTGTCCTTCAAGATGCCCACCGACGGAACTCGGGCGCCGATGTCGGTGGCCCCGGCTCGGAGCGTAGGCACGATGATCATCGAGGGGCTGGTACCTCTCTGCCCCTGCTTCACAGGCCGGAACGACTTTGCCGGTCCGTAACGCAGTGGAAATAGCCATGTGTCGCCGTGCGTACCGTGGCTGAGTTCCGTCGACTGGACGGTGACGGACATTGAAATGGGGGGCGAGCCATAAGTGACCGCACGCCCTCCGAAGGCAATCTGGTCCTGCACCTGTCGATCACGCCAACCCTCGCGCGGTGGCGGCGCGAAACGACCTACGCGCCTCCACGGAAATGTGCCTGTGACCTTCTTCGATTCAAGTCCGTGGGGGAGAGGATATGTCCGAGTAGCTAGAACGGTTCCGTCCTTGGCTTTAATTTCCTCAACCGCACCCTTGAATCTGATTCTGTTGTCCATCTTCTGCAGGGTGTAGGACACCCTTAGCGTTCCCTCTGTTTGATCTGCTACGTTCCAGTCGGAGTCGATCAACATGTAGCTCCCATCGACATAGCCAGGGAATGCTGGGGCAATGCCGTTCCACCAGACTTCCATCGGTTCGCCCTGCGGATCCTCAACGCCCGTGCCGTTCAGAGCGTTGGTGAGCTGTTTCTCAAGAAGTTTCGCCAACGTCCACTCGATGGACCACAGTCCCGTGTCACGACCCAACAAGCAAAGGTTACCGTCAGTCGGTGAGCAATGCTTGTGCGGAAAGGTTTCCGGATTTCCTCGAAGGAAGACTTGCGGGCGGACGAAGGGATAGCTGTCGGGGAAAACTGCGCGAAGCTGGCAGACTTCTCTGGATGCAAGCGGCCATTCGAACTGGAGGCAGAGCACCCCGTTTTTCAGTTGATCTTCGTCGATTCGCAGCGAGTCTCGGGCGAAGAATGCGAGGTCACGAAGTTCGAAATCCAATCGTCCTACACAGGTATGCTCCCAGTGGGGGAGCATACCTGCTTTCAGATCACCATAGCCTATCCAGGTCATCCTACCGGCCGATCCGGCGGCTGAGGTGGATCCTTGGGGCCAGGAGGAACGCCGGGGGGACGACCCGGAACGCCATCCGGCGGGCCTGGGATCCAGTCGGGCGGTCCAGGCGGGGTGTGGCCTGGATTGCCGGGGGTTGGTGGCCGTGCCATGTTGATTCTCCATTTGTGTTTGGTGGAAGGTAAAGTCACATCGCGGCGTTCTCAGTTAAGCTGAGAATACGATCTTTTTGTTCCCGTTGAGCATAATCGGCCTCTCACCCGGCTTTCGATATCGCGGTCAGTCGCGAGGAAATCTTCCGCTGGATAACGAAAAGGTCGCCGACGAGGCCGTAGCCAACGACCTCGAAGATTGGACCTCCTCGCCCTTGTTGATGGCGACACGACGTTCGGAGCTTCGTGCCGGCAGGGTTCAGTTTCGGAGAGCTTCTTTTGGATGAAAATGGAAAGCCTCGGGTCGGCTGCCGCCGAGATATTCTCGACGGCAGCCGCATTGCCTTGGGAGGCGCTTGGATGCGAAGCGGTGCGCACGGTGATCACCTTCTTGGCGTGGGTCGAGACTGCACCGTCTGGATGGCATTGCCGGCATAGATTGGCCGGTTGAAGGTGTCGGGCGAGATGACGTCGGAGACCTCCGCGTCATCGAGCAGTGCGGCCAGGCGCGGCGCGACATTCTTGCCCGACGCGGTCGCCGGCGCAATGATGGTGTCATAGGCGCCGGCTATGCTGATGACTAGCGCTGCCAGTGGTTCGGCAAGGCGTGCGGTGAGTTCGTCGGCTTCGGCGAGCAGCACCTTGCTGACGCCATTGAGCCTGGCGGCGGCATCGGCAGCTCCCTTGGCGCCCTTGCCGGCGACCAGCGCATGCACATCCGAACCGATCTGCAGTGCCGCCGAAAGCGCTTTGGCGTTCTGGTCGGAAAGCGTTGCGTTGTCGGGTTCGGCTATGAGCAGAATAGCCATGTTCTTGTCTCCGTTCCGATCGCTTACAGCACGCCGGCTGTTCTTCCCGTTAAGATACGGCCCACGCGAAGCGAAGTCAGCCTGCAGAGGAGCCCTATTCGCGTCCCGCGCGCCATTGTCTGTATGCGAGGTTCAACCGTGCACCCACGTCGGTAAACGGCTGCGGCGGCAATGCCTGAGGCTTCTCAAATGAGCGGAATATTTCGCCGAGCTGAGATCGATGCCCCGCTACGAGTTCGGCCGTTGCGATGCCCGCGGCCGTGGCCTTAGTCCCCCCTATGCCGTTGCACGCGCATGCTGCGAAGATGCAGTCTTCCACTTGGCCAAACAGTGGCACCGAATTCCAAGTAAGCGCCATTGCGCCAGCCCAACGATACTGCATCTTCAAGTGACGATGATCGGGAAAGCGGTCGGCGAACTTGCGGTCATGGAGGTCGCTCGCACACTTGATCGAGCCCGCGCCAACTTCGATCTTAGGGTTGTAGGTGTAGCGCGAGCGGATGAGGATTCGGTCGCCATCGGCCTCGTTGATACGTCGGACGGTCGTGCCCATCGGCGCGGCCGGTGTCGCTCCCCATTTCCGCGATCCGGCAAGCGTAGAGGGATCGAACGGTTCGGTCAGCGAGGCGTAGGTGAAGAGGTGAAGAAGTTGACCGGTCCCGAACCCGAAGCTCTCTGCGTGGCCGTTTGTTGCCAGGATCACCCGGCCGGCCCTCAACTCGCCTTTGGGTGTCTTTACCGTGCAGCCGCTCGACGATGTTTCGATGGACAGGGCCGGCGTCCGCTCAAACAGCCTGACGGGTTCCCGAAACAAATCCGCAATGGCCCTCACCAGCGCTGTAGGCTGCACCATGACCGCGCCGGGAGTGAAGAGCCCGGACTTGAAGGATCGCGTGCCCGTGACTTCCTCGATCTCCTCGGCGCCGAGAAGCTGGTGCGGTTCACTCAATGAATTGAGCTTGGACGAGTACGTCGCGAGATGCTCCGTGCCGGCATCGGTCATGGCCACGCTGTATTTGCCACTACGATCGAACACGTACTTGTCCCAGCCATTTTCCTCCGCCAGTCGGGCGTAATGTTGAATGGCCGTCCGTGCTACCACTATCTCATTGTGGCTTTTGGTAACAGCGTCCACCCCGAAATTGCCCGACGAAATGTCGTGGGGCAAATCAATGATAAATCCGGAGTTACGGCCACTGGCCCCGTTCCCGACCACGTCGGCATCGATAACGGCGACGGAAAGTCCTGGGTGGAGATGGGCCAATCTCGTAGCGGCCGCCAACCCGGCGAAACCCGCGCCGATGATGACGACATCGACAGTGATGGTCCGATCCAGTTCGGGCGTTGGCGTCCTCGGAGGGAGCAATGCCGCCCAGCCGGACTCCACGCCATGGGCGGGGAGGCGACACGCACGAAAAGTCTTGCTGGTCATCATACCGCTTCTTGTTCGACTAGCGCGCCCAGCGCCGTCCGAAGCGCCGTGATGCGGTCCGTCGAAAGGGGACGGAACGGCTTTCTCGCGTTACCGCACCCATATCCAGTGAGTTCCGCGGCCGCATACACGCTTGGGACATAGTCGCCGTCCCAAAGAAGGGACATAATTGGCTCCAGTTGCCGCCAGAGCGACTGCACATCGTCCCAACGCTTTTCCCGAGCGGCCTTGACGATCGCCACGCAGGTGCGCGGCGCAATGTTCGCGCCGCCCCAGATCAGACCGGAGCAACCCGCGAAAAGGGAGAACGGGACGAGCGGATCGGCACCGTTGATGACATCCAGGCCGGTGCCGATCAGCCTGACCTGTCCGATCAAGTCTCCACTGCTGTCCTTGACTGCGCGGAATTCGGGCAATTCGCAGAGTCTGCGGAGCAGGTCCGGCGTTATGCGCACACCGACCGCCTGGGGCACATTGTACCCAATGATGGACAATCCGACCTTGGCAACTTCGGCATAGAAGTCGAAGACGCTGTTGTCGTCCGACGGACCTTCGAAGAAGGGCGGAAGGATCATGACACCGTCCGCACCGGAGTCCTTTGCAAACTGCGTTCGTTCGACGACGTCGGCCGTGAGCAATGCCGAGGCCTGGGCAATCACCTTGGCCCGCCCGGCGACGATGCGCGCACCATGTTCTATAAGGGACTTGGATTCCTCGGGCGTCAGATAGACATGCATGCCTGTTCCCGAGCTGAAAACGAAACCATCGACACCCGCAGCCAGGTGCCGCTCGATCAGTTCCTGGAAACGATCGAAATCTATACGCCCGTCCGAGTCGAACGGCGCCGTGATAGCGAGATTAAGACCGGCGAACGCAAATGATGACATTTCAGAAACCCCCGTTTGAGCTAGTCAAATCGATCCAAAGGGTCTTGGTCTGGCAATACTGATCGTGCGCCTGGAGGGACTTGTCCCGGCCGCCGAAGCCCGATTGCTTGTAACCGCCAAACGGGGTGGCGGCGTCCCCCTCCCCGTAACAGTTCACGGTCACGGTGCCCGCCTTGATCGCCCGTGCGGCCCGAAGCGCCCGTGTGCCATCGGCGGTGAAAACAGAGGCGGCTAGGCCATATTCGGTCTGGTTGGCGAGCGAGACCGCCTCCGCGAGAGAGTTTACCGCAATGACAGAAAGGATCGGCCCGAAAATCTCTTCCCGGACGTGCTTGCTGTCGTGGCGGTCGAATTCCATGATCGTGGGCTCGATCGTGGTCCCGTTGGAGACCTTTCCGCCAACCACGACCTTGCCATCGCCTTCCAGGTAGGCGCTAACCTTCTCGAAATGCGTGGTAGAGACAAGCGGACCGACGCGGGTGCCTGGATCGAGCGGGTCGCCCACGGTCCAAGTCCTAGCTACTTCCGTTAGTTTTTTGAGGAGGCGATCCTTCACGTCCTTGTGGACGAAGAGACGCGAGATGGCCGAGCAGTTTTGACCCATGTTCCAGAACGCGCCGTTGGCGATGTGGGAGGCCATGGCGTCAAGATCGGGAACGTCGTCCATCACAATGCAAGGATTCTTGCCGCCCATTTCAAGCACGACCTCCTTCAAGTTGCTTTCCGAGGAGTATTTCAGGAAGCGGCGAC
Source organism: Mesorhizobium sp. WSM4830 (assembly GCF_055811495.1). NCBI lineage: Bacteria > Pseudomonadati > Pseudomonadota > Alphaproteobacteria > Hyphomicrobiales > Phyllobacteriaceae > Mesorhizobium > Mesorhizobium sp. WSM4830. The sequence continues at coordinate 12,247 of NZ_JBVVQI010000040.1, forward strand.
CGGTTTCGGTGGAGCCGGTGAAGGAAACAGCGTCAATATCTGGATGCCGGCCGATCGGCTCACCAACGTCCGGGCCGTCACCTGTCAGGACGTTAAAGACGCCAGCTGGCACACCCGCATCGAGGGCGAGCTCAGCAACCCGCAATGTGGTGAGCGACGTCTCTTCAGCGGGCTTGACGACGATCGTGCATCCTGCGGCAAGCGCGGGACCAATCTTCCACGCCAGCATCAGAAGGGGAAAGTTCCATGGGAGGACCAGGCCCACGACGCCGATCGGCTCGCGCACAATAAGGCCCAGGGAAGCGTCATTCGCAGGCGAAACCTGATCATATATCTTATCGACGGCTTCGGCATGCCATCTCAGGCTGTTAATCGCCTCGGGCACGTCGATGTTGATGCAGTCATGGATGGTTTTGCCGCTGTCCAGGCTCTCCATCAGGGCCAGCTCAAGCGCGTTTTCCTCGATGACGGCCGCCAGCTTGAGGAGCACTTTTTTTCTGCTTGCCGGCGGCAGCTTCGACCACCGGCCGTCCTCGAATGCTAGTCTAGCCGCTGCAACCGCCTTGTCGACGTCGGCCGAGGCCGCCGCCGGAAGCTCAGCCAGGACTTCGCCCGTTGCCGGGTTCAGGGTTGGGAACGTTTTGCCCAACAGGGCGGCCACCGCCACCCCGTCCACAATCATCTTGGTGGGCAGTTTGAGTGCGCTTGCCTGCTTCTTGTAGTCGACTTTGTTCAGCATTTCTGTTCTCCCTCGTGTCCACTGACACCGATAAAGCCTATCCTTCGAGTTCGCCTTGCATACCGCTGGGAACGGCGTAGAGCGCCACGTCGCTGCGGAAAACGTCGAGATGGGCGCGCACCACGTCGCCGGCTCGGTCCGCATCGCGGGCCTCGATGGCCTCAACCATCTGATCGTGCTGCTGAGCAGCGGTCTCCTGATCCTTTTGAATCCGCGGACCGCCGTTTTGGCGGTAAAAGATCTTGCCGATGCGAGCGTGGTCAATCAGCAGCTTCTTGAGACTGGGAAGTAGATACGGATTGTGTGCCATTCTGCCGATGTTCAGATGGAACTGGTGATTGAAGATCACCCGGCTCTCGACGTCATCATCAGCGATGGATTGGCGGAACCTCTGCTGGGTTGCCTTGAGAACGTCCAGGTCCCCGGCAGTACGGTTGACAGCCGCGAGCTTCGTTGTCCCGACGTAGATCATGGGGGCGACGATCAGAAAATCCCGAAGCGTCTGGTACGACATGATGGATACGCGCGCAGCGCGGTTGGCCTCAAGGTCAACGTAGCCCTCACCCGCCATCTGGCGCATGAGTTCGCGAACCGGCGGACGGGAGAGGCCGAACTCTTCGCTCAGAGCAACCTCGTCCAGGACGGCGCCCGGCTCGAGCTGCATCGTCAAGATGCGATGCACCAAAGTTTCAGCAAGGATCCCTTTGCGGTCTGTCGACGCAGGTTGCTCATCGAGGGTCATTGCGTGTCCTTATTTTCATGGATAGACATATTGTAGACAAAGACTATGAGTCAAGATAGGTAAAGCCATATACCATTGGTGCAGCGACTTGAAGGTGTCTCTCACGTCGCGATCGGCCGGAGCATCGACCGTGTTTCATTCATCGCCACGGGGCAGGCAGGGGCCCTCCGTCCGGTTGAAGGTCGGATTCATTCTGGCCCGCTCGTTCACGTTGACCGCGTTCGCTCTTTTCGTAGATACGCTTCGACTGGCCAGCGATGAAACGGACAGGTCCGGCAGGGTCAGCGCGGACTGGCAGGTCTTGTCAAATACCCGGCAACTCGTCACCTCAAGTTGCGGCGTACAGGTTTTGCCGACGTCACTGCTGCGTGACCCAATGCAATTCGATTATATCGTCGTGGTCGGAGGACGGTTGTCCACTGGTCAAGCGGTCGATAATGAGACCATGAGGTACCTTCGGGAAGCGGCCTTCAAAGGCGCGCGCCTGATCGGCATCTGCACCGGGACGTTTATTTTGGCGGAAGCCGGACTTATGGCCGCCCATGAAACCTGCGTAAGCTGGCTGCATTATGTTGACTTCCGGGAGCGCTTTCCCGGCCTTCAAGTTCAGGCTGACAGGATCTACAACCTGGATGCCACCCGCGGATCGTGTGCGGGCGGCAGCAGCACTGCCGACCTAGCGGCAGAGTTGGTTCGGCGGCACATCGGTGATGCGGCAGAGCGAAATGCGCTCGAGGTGCTGCAAATCGACAGGGTTCGCAATGCGCAGTGGGTCCAGCCGAGGCGACCGCTGACGCTGGAGATACATGACCCGAGACTTCGCGCTGCGCTGATCCTGATGGAGCAGAATGTCGAAAACCTTCTATCGGTTTCCAGACTGGCAGCAGCATTGGGCATCTCGCGGCGACAACTCGAACGGCTGTTTTTCAAAGAGCTGAACACCTCTCCCGCACTTGTTTACCGGCGCGTGCGGCTCGAACGCGCCAAGCAGCTACTCCGGGCAAGCGATACCCCTTTGATCGAGATCGCGATTGCCGCCGGGTTCGAGAATGCGTCTCACTTTGGCAGGGTCTTCCGTACCGTTTACGGACAACCACCCAGCGTCTGGAGACGCTCCGGGATTTCGTCCGAGAACGCTGGACCCGCAAAAACGCTTGACGATGACCCGAGCACGCACACTCCTGCCGTGTGTTCCCAAGGATTTGAAGTAACGCGGTGAAGCTGCCCGAAGGGCACGTGGTCCGCAATCTGATGAATTAATCGAGGCATAGACCAGGAGTGGCCTGTGCAAAATACTGACGGTAAGGAACCCCGCTCTGGAGCTGATATGGCCGGCAAATTCGACATCATTATTGTCGGCGCCGGATTCGCGGGAATGTATATGCTGCACCAGGCCCGTGAACTTGGATTGCCGGCATTAGTTCTTGAACCCGCGGCCGGTGTCGGTGGTACGTGGTTCTGGAACCGCTATCCCGGCGCGCGATGCGATGTCGAGAGCATGCAATATTCCTATTCGTTCTCCGAGGAACTGCAGCAGGAATGGCACTGGAGCGAACGCTACGCATCACAGCCTGAGATTTTGAAGTATGCAAACCATGTCGCGGACAAATTCGATCTTCTGCGTGACGAAGCGCGCTCCGAAAGCCTGAAGACACGTCAGGCGGTGGGATGAGCGGCCAAGTCGCAGGAAGGTTTGCGGGGGCAGCCGAGGGATCGGCGCCGCCATCTGTGCTCTTTTTTGCCGACCAAGGCGGCAGGGTGATCAACCTAGATCTCGTTCCCCCGGCGATCGACACAGGCATTCGCTTCTATCGTCTTGATGTCACGAAGGAACAGGATGTCGTAGCTGGGCACAGATGATCGTCCGCGATCACGGGGGCGTGGACATCCTGGTCAACAACGCCGGCATTCCCCGCATTGGACCCAGCATGAGCTTCTTCCTTGAGGATTGGGAAGCGTCCTTCGCCGTGATGACTACGGGCGTATTTCTGTGCAGCCGTGAATTTGGAAAAATCATGCGAGCCCATGGTGGCGGTGGCATCGTCAACATTTCGTCGATTAGTGGGTTCTCGAATGTTCCAATGCGGCTCGCTTATAACGCGGCCAAGGCGGCCGTAATCTCAATGACCAAGGTGCTCGCCATTGAGTGGGCCGGCTACGCGATCCGGGTCAACGCAGTAGGCCCAGGCATGGTTGAGACAGGGATGCTAAATGATGGCCACATGGACCCCGAGGCCTACATGGACCAATTGCCGATGCGCCAGTTTCGCCAGCCCCGTGATGTTGCTGAAACTGTTCTCTTTCTCGCGTCTGACAAATCTGGTTACGTGACTGGCCAAGTCATCGTGCCTGATGGCGGATGGACAGTCTTCAACTGGATTCCCTGGAGCGGTGATCCGGAAGCCCCCAGGCCGCCGATGCCTGACTTCGCACTCAGCGACTTGGCGGGCCGACTACGACGCCCGGCGCGGCGAAAGCTGCGGTCTTAATTTACTTCCCTGTAGCGCTGGAGTAACAATTATCTATGTCCAACTACCGACGGCTTCCGTTGAGCGCCTTGCGGGCATTTGAAGCTGCCGCACGGCATATGAGTTTTACCAAGGCTGCTAACGAGCTTTCCGTTACTCAAGCGGCGGTCAGTCGCCATATTCTAACATTGGAGGACCATCTCGACATTCAGCTGTTTAACAGAGGCAACCAAAAGGTGTCTTTGTCGCCTGCTGGCGAGGAGCTCTTTGAAGCTGCGACTTTGAGCCTCGCTCATATTGCGGCAGCCTTCGACAGCGTAAAGCGGCGCGAGAAGGCCCGACGCTTGACGGTCGGCATGCCAATGTCGTTCGCCACCCTTTTTATGAGCCATCGGATTGGTGAATTTGTCGCAAATAATCCGGACGTCGACCTGCATCTGGTTTCGCTTGAACGGAGCCCTGCCCCGGCGACAGACGGTTTCGATGTGTCCGTGGTGATGGGATATCTGGCACGCCCAGGCTTCACGGCAACGGAACTCTTTGGAGAGGAAGTCTTCCCAGTTTGCAGCAAGTCTTACCAGACCCATTCTGCGGGAATCCGTACTCCGGAGGACTTGGTGAACGAGGTTCTCCTTGTTATGGATGACCAACATTGGTCCGCCTACCCCTGGTCACCTTTTGATTGGGTGCATTGGCTCGGACAGTTCGGGATCTCGTCCGACTTCAAGCGCATCATCACGTTCAACAACTACCCAACGATGATGCAGTCTGTGATCAGAGGCCACGGCATAGGGCTTGGCTGGCGTCATTTGGTCAGCGATTTCCTCAAAGAGGGTACGCTCATCAGGCCTTTGTCTGAGAGCTGCCTCACCGGCCGAAAACATCATCTCGTCATCCCAGATACCGCCATCGAGCGGGAAGACGTTCAGATATTCCGCAACTGGCTGCTTGCACAGGTCGCAGACCTCAACCCGCCTGCAGCGGTGGCAGACTCGACGGTGATTGGTCAGACGGGGGCGACGTCAAGCCAACAAGGCCTGCCGCCAGAGGATTAGCCATCGTCTGAGCAAATGTCGAAACGTTACCGGGCGGTGAAGGTGAAATCCCAAGATGGTGCAGCATCGCATTCTCCTGGCGGTTTCGGGCACGTGCCTGGGGATTGAGAAAACGCCACCTTCGCGCAGCAAACGCCACCTTCCCGCAGCAGCAGCGAGGCCGTCCTAAGCTAGCCCATTGTAATATCCCCCATTCACGTGGACGGCTTCGCCGACGACATAGCTAGACGCGCTGCTACATAGGAACGCTACGACATTAGCAACTTCCTCTGCGGATCCGACGCGGCCGGCGGGCGTGGCGTCCAGAAACTTATCCCCGTTCTGGCGCAGCAAATCCTCGATCATCCGGGAGTTAATGGTGCCGGGAGATACCGTATTGATCCTGATGGCGGGTGCAAGTTCCTTGGCTAGAGATCTGCTGAGAGCAAGGACGGCTCCTTTTGATGCAGCGTTCATCAGCCCTGGCTCACCGCGGCGCAAAGCCGAGCTCTCATCTGCGGCTGTCATCCTGATAACATTTCTTCCTCAGCGACATAAGTTTTTATACGGTTGTTTTGTAGCCCTCGCGTCGGTAGCGTTCCTGGAACAGTCAGACGGAACGCATTCAAGGCCCTGCTGAAGTTCCTGCTGCCGACCGGCTGATCAGTGCGGAACAGGAGAGCCGTACCCAGGGTACGCGGGGCTAGCTCAGCTTTACACGCTCCCAGCCGTAGGGTTGTAGGTTGTTTAGCGGTGGCCGTAGGCTGTCTACGGGATTCCCAGGCGCTTGCACCACCGCAGCTTCGGATCTTGGCTGAAAGGACGATTTGTGAACGCTGAAGATGTACTAGACCCGTTCAAAAAGTGGCATCTCCCGTTTGGTGACTGGGTCGATTCCGGATTGGGGTGGATCGTTCAAGAATACCGCCCACTCTTTCAAACCTTGAAGTGGCCCGTCGACAAGCTCCTGACCGCATTTGATCTTGCGCTCAATGGCATTCCACCCCTGGTCACGATTCTTTGCTTCGGTCTTGTCGCGTGGCAACTGGCGGGATGGCGGCTTGCTGCTCAGATCGTAGGCCTGCTGGTGACTATCGGCTTCCTCGGCATCTGGGGTGAAACAATGACAACATTGTCGCTTGTTTTCACTGCAGTGCTCGTCTGCACGATCATCGGAATACCGCTAGGCGTACTCGCCGCCCGCAGCGACCGCGCAGCTGCCATCTGCCGGCCGATCCTCGACACAATGCAAACCATTCCTTCATTCGTCTACCTGGTGCCCGTGGTCATGTTGTTCGGCATCGGCAACGTGCCTGGCGTCATCGTAACCATCATTTTCGCGCTTCCACCCGTCATCAGGTTGACAACGCTGGGCATCCAACAGGTCTCCGAGGAAGTCGTCGAAGCTATGCGCGCTTTCGGAGCGACGAACCGGCAGCTTCTTTTCAAAGCCCAATTGCCTCTGGCTCTACCGAGCATCGTCGCAGGTGTGAACCAAACGTTGATGATGTCGCTTTCGATGGTTGTCGTAGCTTCCATGATTGCCGTGGGCGGCCTGGGGCAGATGGTTCTGCGCGGCATCGGCCGCCTGGACATTGGTTTGGCCGCAACCGGCGGCATCGGCATTGTCTTTCTCGCAATTATTCTAGATCGCTTGGCCCAATCCGCGATGTCACGGCGCCGATCCTTTGCCGGCGCTGCTTGGCACAAGCGGGGACCAGCGGCGCTCGTTACCGCCGTCTTCAATAACTTCCAATCCTCCCCAGCGGGGCATGGGGGATTAAAATGGCCGGCAGGAATTAGCGACAAACACGACTAACAACCAATGGGAGCAACTTATGAACAATCGGATTAAAGTGGGGAAGCATTTTCGGGGATTCACCGCAGCTTTAACCCTGCTGAGTACTCTCGCCTTGTCTGCAGGGTACGCTTCTGCTGAGGATCTCCCGGGCAAAGGTGTCACCGTAAAGCCTCTGGTCAACGGCATCGCCGAAGAAATGTTCGAGGCCTACATTGTCAAGATTGGGCTTGAAGATCTGGGCTACACGGTCGAGGAGCCATCTTCGGCACAGATTACTCTGGCCCACCTGGCCGTAGCTAGCGGTGATGCCGACTACTACACGCCGCACTGGTATCCCCTACATATAACGTTCGCCGAGAAGGCCGGCGGCGACGCCAAGGCTCATCGGGTTGGGACTCTCGCGAAGAACTCGATCCAGGGGTACTCGATCGACAAGACCACGGCCGACAAATACGGCGTCAAGACGATCGATCAGCTCAAAGACCCCCAACTCGCCAAACTGTTCGATGTCGATGGGGATAGCAAGGCCGACCTTTATGGTTGCGATCCGGGCTGGGGCTGTGAGCGTATCATCGAACATCACATTGACGCGTATGGCCTCCGGGATACGGTGACCCATAAGCAGGGCGAATATTTCGCGCTCCTGGCAGACGTCATCCAGAGAATTCAGGCCGGTAAACCAACGTTGTATTACGGCTGGGTTCCTATGTGGGTGAATGGCGTTCTTCGGCACGGTCAGGAAGTGGTCTGGCTTACGGTTCCTTCCACGGCGTTGCCTGACGAGCAGGCTGGGGCTGACACAACAGTCCCGGGCATCGGAAACTTAGGTTTCTCCGTGAACACCCACCATGTGTTTGCGAACACGGCTTTCCTCGAGAAAAACCCAGCCGCAAACAAGTGGTTCGATCAGGTCACGATCCCGATTCAGGACATCGATAACGAGAACTTGCTTATCCACAAAGGGGAAAAAACCAACGACGCGATCCATGGTCATGCAGAGGCATGGAAGAAGGCCCACATCGACCAGTGGAATGCCTGGATAGCGCAAGCGAAACAGGCAGCAGCCGAGTAAGCTGAACTACGGGGATATAGAGCCGCCCGGTATCCTGCACCGTACCGGGCGACACCTCAAGCTGGGAGCTTCACTTGAAAGCGCATGCAATAGAATTCAAGGACGTATGGAAAGTCTTCGGGACGAGCCCGAAATTCGACCTGGCGAGCGTCCAAGGCGATCATCTTTCGAAGGCTAAACTGCTTGAGAAACATGGTTGCGTGGTAGCCGTGGCGGGAGTCTCGTTCAAGGTCGAGGTGGGCGAGATATTCTGTGTCATGGGCCTATCCGGGAGCGGGAAGTCGACGTTGGTTCGGCATGTGAATCGGCTGATCAAACCGACCGCCGGGCAGGTTATTGTTAGCGGCGAAGACATCAATCTGAAATCCGAAGACGAGATGCGACAACTCCGTGCCCGTTCGATGGGAATGGTTTTTCAAAATGTTGCGCTTCTCCCTCATCGCACGGTCCGTGACAATGTCGCCCTGAGCTTGGAACTTCGGAAGATCAATGCTCGGCAGCGCCGTGAGATTGCTGAGGAAAAGCTTGAGCTGGTGCAATTGGCCGGCTGGGGCGACAGGTATCCGGATGAGCTCTCAGGAGGAATGAAGCAGCGTATAGGTCTGGCCCGAGCACTGGCAGCCGATCCCGCCATATTGTTGATGGATGAGCCGTTTTCAGCGCTCGACCCGCTCATTCGGCGTGAGCTTCAGGATCAGTTCAGAGAACTGTCGGCCAAGTTGAACAAAACGACGCTCTTCATCACGCATGATTTGGATGAAGCGGTGCGGCTCGGCCATCATATCGGCGTCATGAAAGACGGAAAGATGCTTCAAATCGGGTCTGCCGAAGACATCCTCGGCAACCCGAAAGATCCGTATGTCGAGAAATTTGTCCAAGGCAGTAGCCGCCTGAAGCTGTTGAAAGCCGAGTCAGTCATTCTCCCCCTTAGCGACTATGAGAATTCGGCAGGCGCCGGGGCGCCGGCAGACGCTCCACGGATCAAGTTGAACGTCGTCATCAAGGAGCTGGTCGAGTTGTCAAACCGAAATCACAACAAGCCGCTGGTTGTGGTTGATGATGCCGGCGTTGACGTTGGAATTGTGACCGCATCCTCCCTGCTGCGTGGAATCCAGGACAGACTTTAGGCCTTAAAGCATCATTGCGCATAACCTCAGTTCATAACAGAGATGATTTTTTATAGTTAGTTATCAGCTGATTTGTGAACTACAACTAACGTGAAATAGGGATCAAGAGTATGTCTGCACGATCAGGTGGCCGTGACGCCCGGCAAAAGATGCGTTCCGAGAGGGCCGTAACATACATGCCCCCGATGGACCGGGGCCTGCCTTATATGGAATTGCTCAGCGCGGACGAATTGCAGCGGCTTCATGACTATTCGATGCAGATACTTGAAGAAATTGGGATTGAATTCCGCGATGACGAGGCAATTGCGCTGTGGCAAGCAGCCGGGGCCGACGTGTCCGGCCAGCGCGTGAGGATTGACCGAAACCTTCTTCTGGAACTGGTCGCAAAGGCTCCAGAAACCATCACGGTTCACGCGCGCAACCCTGCCAAGACGGTCACCCTCGGCGGCCGGAGAACCATCTTTACGCCGGCATATGGCTCTCCGAATGTGTTGGATCTCGAAGGCAAGCGGCGTAATTCGACGATCGCCGATTTCGTGAATTTTGCAAAGCTCGCGTATCAGGCGCCCGCCATGCACATGACTGGGGGGGTCCTATGTGAGCCAATGGATATTGCAGTCCCCAAGCGCCACCTGCATATGAACTACAGCCTGATCAAGTACTCTGACAAAGCGTTCATGGGCGCCGTCACCTCGCGCGAGCGGGCGGAAGACACTGTTTCGATGGCCAAAATCGTCTTCGGTGAGGAATTTGTCCACAACAACACCGTGACCGTATCAATTGCCAACTGCAATTCGCCGTTGGTGTGGGATTCAACGATGCTCGATGCGGTCAAAGTCTATGCGGCGAGCAATCAGGCGATCCTGTTCACCCCGTTCGTGCTTGCCGGCGCCAGCACGCCGGCAAGCACTCTGGCGGCCGTCGCGCAGCTCAATGCCGAGGCCCTCGCCGGGGTTGCCTTCGCGCAGCTCGTCCGGCCTAGAGCCCCTGCCATCTATGGCCAGTGGTTGGCGACCGTTTCAATGAAGAGCGGCGCGCCCATGGCAGGAACGCCGGAAATCGATCACATGAACATGTTGGTCGGCCAACTCGCGAGACACTATAAGCTGCCATGGCGCTGCAGCGGCATGTGCACGAGTTCGAAGCTCGTAGACGCCCAGGCGGGATACGAGGCCGCCCGCAATATGTACGGCGTGCTGATCGCGGGTGCGAACTTCGTTCTCTCTACCACCGGCTATCTCGAGGGCGCCCTCACGCAAAGCTACAGCAAGTTCATGCTGGATGCGGAGCAGATGGTGATGTTCTACAAGCTTGGGCAGGGCCTGGTGAAGAGCGAACTGGATGAGACGCTCGATGCGATCCGACAGAGTGAGCCGGGAAGCCACTATCTCGGAACCGCGCATACGCTAAAGAATTTCGAACAGGCGTTTTTTGTACCTGATCTCATGAACCACGACAGTTACGAGCAATGGTCGTTCGCAGGTTCAAGGGACGCTGATACGCGCGGACGGGACGCCGCTGCAAAAGCACTCAGAGAATATGAGACCCCGCCGCTCGACCAAGCCATTGATGACGAGCTTCTCGACTTCATGAAACGCAAGGAACTTCAAATCGGCGACGCTGTCCTTTAGGCAGGCAGGCCGGAGGTACGCATAGGGACGTACTGCGGGCATGAAAACGATCATAGGCCGCAGACGACGAATGGCTGCCCCTGCCCGCCCATGAACCGCCTGCTCTAGATTTAACCGAAATCGCACCAGGCTTGCCGGGAAAAGCTCGGCAAGTCCTTCCGAAAGGTATGGACGAACCTGATGAACGCACCTCCCGACATGAATGCCATGAAGCCGTTGTTCACGCTTGACGATCAGTTGCGCGGTGGCCAACCGGTCGAGCTTGTTGTCTTATTGGTGCCAGGGTTTTCGCAGCTGGCACTCCACGCGTTCCTTGAGCCGTTTCGCATAGCCAATATGCTCGGGAAGGCAAAGCTGTTCCGCTGGCGAATAGCTGGACTTGACTCGCGCCCGGTCGAGGGCGCGAGCGGCATCTCGGTGGCCGTTGATATGACGATCGACGAATTGGACACATGTATCGGCGGCCGGGGACCCTATCATCTTGCAATCATCGCAGGCGAGCCGGTGGTGAGGCGGCTACCGGCCCAGATCAACAACGTCCTGCGGACATTTGCACGGCGCGGAATTGCAATATCTGCGCTTGGAACAGCCACCTGGCTTCTGGCGCAAACGGGCTTGCTTGCAGGCACCCGGTGCACCATTCATTGGTCGCGACTGGCTGCATTCTCAGAGATGTTCAGTCAAACCCAGATCCGTGATGCACTATTTGTGAAAGACGGTCAGTTTTCGACATGTGCCGGGGAACTTGCGGCCTTCGACCTGGCTGTCGATCTGATCGCCGGTCATGTCGGTGGGTTGGCCGCCCAGGAGGTTTGCCGGTACGCGACGGTGGAAGGTCAACGTTCAGGTACGAACCGCCAGACCGGCCCGTCAGGTTTGGCCTTTGCCGGTGCGAGCGATAAGCTTCTGATGGCCATGCGGCTGATGGAAGAGCACGTGGAATATCCACTGAGCATGAGTGAAGTTGCGCGTAGAGTCGGCATATCGCGACGTCAATTGGAGCGCTTGTTTGCAAATCACGTGCATATGCCCCCTGTACGTCATTACCTTCGTATCCGTGTCGAGCACGCTAAGCGCCTGATCGAAGGCACAAGCCTGCCCATAATAGACATCGCAATTGCCTGCGGGTTCATTTCTGCGTCGCACTTTGCAAAGTGCTTCAGGACTTTCCACGGTGTCTCTCCGCAGCAATGCCGTATCGCGTTACCAGCGTGGGTCGGGCCTGGCTTAGGTTGATTGACTCGGCCGCCTGCGATCCGCAATACCGTCGGTGGCGACGGCAGCCATGGGATAACTCAACTCGGTGAAATTGCAGCGAAAGCAACGACTATGCATCCGATGTCGTATTCACCTTCAAATTGCGTACCGACGTTAGGTGCATGGCGTCAACAAGCATCAAGCGGAGCAGTTGGCTACAGACTTTGGCCAGCAAGACTGCCTACACCGCAATCCTGGGCCTTCCCGACGCGACCGCTACGACCTGCGCATCAATGAAGAGACGCTGACCCTCGACGGTCGAAACTCGATATTCGATAGCGGTGTCGATCTCAGCACTGTCGGTGCCTGCATCGCTTGCCGTTTGTGCGACAATAGCGCGGACATCGGCTTCGGCGGCCGCGATGGCCGCAGCCTCGTAAAGGAAATCGCGAACTCTCCCCCCAGAAGCCACGCGGAAAAGTCCCTCTTTGGGCTGGCTGACCTGTGCCTCGGCCGACACACGCACCTGGCCGACAACAGCCCCAAGAGCATTGGCGACGTCGGTGTCTTCCGGCACCAAGCAGTCGTTGCCGATGAGCAGCGGCAACCCTGCATAGTGCAACGGCGCCGAGGCACCGAGTCCGATAACTGGACGGTCGAGCGCAACGCATAAGCGGGCTATGCCGGGGTGCGCGTCGACAGCGCGCTGCACCAGCGCGTGCGCGACGGTCGCGGCACCGTTGAGCCCGTCCTCGGCGAAGGCGGTCTCAAGGATCACTTCGGCCGACCAGCGTGTCAGCGTCACCAGCACGCGCTCGGAGATCGCTTCAGGGGAGGCGGCGATGGGATGGCCGCGGCCGTCGCGCTTGCGGGCAAACAGTTCCGCACCCAGCCGGGCAGCGAAAGGATCCCAGTTCGACTGCTTGCCAAGCACATGGGCGGCATCCGAGGGCGTGAAGCCGGAGACATGCACCAATCCGCGGGCCACCAGCCGCTTGAGTGTGGCGTTTCGGGCATTTGCGGTGAGCAGTTTGTCCAAAGCCACCGCTGTGGCGCCGATTGCCTCGTAAAGTCGGGATTCGGGTGCAGTAAGGCCGGCAGCGAGCTTTTCCGGCATGCCCGTGCGCACGGCAAAGCGCCCGTCTGCACGGCCGGGATTGGGTGACCAGGCGGCGCGGCCCGAGCAGGATTTCTGGGTTGAGCACGCCCTCTTCCAGCGCAACTTCGGAATCGCCACCAAGGCCGAAAGTGCGCATGGCCACCGCCTCGACCATGGTGCGGAAGCCGCCGACGGTAGCGCCTTCGGGATCAAGCCGCGGACGGCCCTTGTCCAGCACCGCGACGTCGGTTGTGGTACCACCGATGTCGGAGACAACTGCGTTATCGAGCCCGGTCATGTGGCGGGCGCCTACCAGGCTGGCAGCGGGACCGGAGAGGATGGTCTCGATCGGCCGCTGGCGGGCAAAGGCCGCCGACACCAGCGCACCGTCACCACGAACCACCATCAGGGGAGCGGATATATTGCGCTGCTCGAGAAAGCCTTCGGTCGCCGCCACCAAGCGGTCGATCATTGAGATCAGTCTGGCGTTAAGCAATGTGGTGAGCGCCCGGCGCGGGCCGCCGAGCTTAGCTGAGAGCTCATGGCTGGCGGTGACCGGTAGCCCAGTCTTCTCACGGATCATGTTTCGGGCAGCGATCTCATGCGCAGGGTTGCGCGTAGCGAAATATGCGCAGACAGCGAAACCAGAGACCGAGCCGCCAAGCTCTGGCAATGCCGCTTGCAGGCCTGATAGGTCTAGTCCTGCAGTATTGCCGTGAACGTCGTGCCCTCCCGGACAAAACACGACCGGATCGGTGCCGAGGGCGGTCCCAAGCCCGTCACGCGCAAGATCGGCCTCGGAAAAGCCGATCATAATCAGGGCCACGCGGCCGCCCTGGCCCTCGACCAGCGCGTTGGTCGCAAGAGTCGTCGACATCGAGACCAGTTTGACATCGGTCGGATCGGTACCCGCCCTCTGCAGAACGGCGTCGACAGCGCCGGCGATGCCGACGGCGAGATCATGCCTCGTCGTCAGCGCTTTGGCCTTGGCCAAGACCTTGCCCTTGCTGGGCCCTAGCTGGGGACCCTCGGTCTCAGACCACAGCACGGCATCAGTGTATGTGCCGCCAGTGTCGATGCCGAGGAACAGCGGCTTAGCCTTGGTCTTGGTCCTCACGACCGATAGCCATTCGGCTGGGATCCGCCGGTCTCACGCCTCAGTTCGGACGCAGCAAATCCGCCGTTTTGCAAAACGCACATGGCGGGCATCGATAAGTTCCTCAGCGAGCCGGACGACCCGCCGTAACCTGTTCCATGACGCACCCGCACACCGCTATGCTTGGGCTTTTGTCAGCTTGGCCCGATACTCTTCATCCAAGATGGCGGGCAAAGAAATTTTCTTGGTGCGCGCACCGTCGACGGAGATCATTTCGCCGCTCACGAAACTGGAATCGTCACTTGCCAACCACAGGACTGCGTTGGCTACCTCCTTAGGAGCTCCAATCCTCCCCACCGGGTGAAGCTGCCCCAATTCGCGCTCGATCAAATCCCGGTCGGGATGCATCTCGACGTAGGCACGATTTAGGTCGGTGTCGATCCAACCCGGGCAGACCGTGTTACAACGGATACCATCAGGCCCCAGGTCCACGGACAGGCCGAGCGTCAGCCCATGCACGCCGGCTTTCGAGGCCGCGTAGGCGGTATGCCATGGGTTGACCATGTAGCCTTCGACCGAGCCGATGTTGACGATGGTCCCTCCGCCCTGCCGTCTCATTTCAGGGACAACGTATTTTGTCATCAGAAAGGGTCCGCGCAGATTGACCGCCATGAGCCGGTCCCACTCGTCGGCTGTCTGGTCATCAATGGACTTGTGGATGACCAAGCCCGCATTGTTCACCAGAATGTCGATGCTCCCGCATTTCTGCAGGACGTCATCGACAAAGGTGCGGATTGAAACCTCTTTTGAGACGTCGAGACCGATAGTCGTAATTCCACCAGCGCCGCCGTTTTCGGAAGGCCGATCGTCGCGCAGATCGCCCACCACAACGATGGCGCCTTCGTCAGCAAGCCTCTCCGCGATCGCACGCCCAATGCCCTGGTTGCCGCCTGTAACGATGGCCACCTTGCCTGATACCCGATTACCCAAAACGTCCTCCTATCCTGCCGTGAAACCGCCATCTATCGGAATAGCTACCCCCGTGATGTGCCTGGCACCCTCGCTCGCAAGGAAAAGCGTCAAACATGCAATCTCCCTGGCGGTCGCCACACGTCCCTGCGGTATGGAATCGACATTTCTCTGCAGGATTTCTTCGGCAGTAACAGGCTTGTTATGGGCCGAGATGAGCATCGGTGTATCAACGGCACCAGGGCACACGGCGTTGATGGTGATTTGCTCTTTGGCGTGGTCAAGGGCCATGGCTTGAGTCATTAGAACGACCGCACCCTTGGAGGCACAGTAGGCAACCAGCCCTGGGCAGCCAACCAAACCAACATTTGAAGCTATATTGACAATGCTCCCGCCGCCGGTCGTTCGCATGGATTTCACGGCGGCGCGGCTGAAGTAAAACACGCCGTTGACGTTGGCCTCAAAGGTCTGCAGCCAGTCGTTATCCGTAGTGTCCACGGCCTTTCCACGCCTGATGATGCCGGCGCTGTTAACCAGCACATCAACCTTGCCAAAGTGTTCTACGCAAGTATTCACGACATGGTCCGCGAACGCCGAGTCACCCACATCCCCTAGCATCAATTGTGCAGTGCAACCCAGTTTCTCGACAACCTCCAAGGCTCGGTGACCCCGGTCCCGATCGCGGCCAACCAGTAGCAGTGACGCCCCCGCTGTGGCGAAGGCCTCTGAGATGGCTTCGCCTATTCCGGACGTAGCGCCCGTGACGATAACTGTCTTCTTGGAATGCGTCATATGCCGATTGCCCGTAAAACGATTAGGCCTGACGGAAGTGCCGCCGGGCAGACTTCGTGATCTAGGCCCCCACACCGCTCCTTCGCAAGCGACCAAAAAGTCATGCGTCGGACAAGCTGAAGTCATGACGCCTCCACAGCGGCGATTGAGCCTATCACAGACTTTAGACATGGTCATGACTCCTAGTTATCCAGCCCGGCAGTAATACTTATTTGAATGAAGGTCCGCCGCCGCCTATAGCTCGCTATATCGCGGCGTTCTGCGTGGCCGCGCATGCTGCCTGGCTCGTGCTGCGATCCGCGCAGTGGTTCTGACGAGCTATGATCAAGCTCATCCGCAGACCAAACAAGGAGCGTGCTATGCCGGTTATCCACATCGAAACGTTCAAAGCTGACGACGACAAGAAGGCAGAAATCGCGGCCGAGATCACCAAATTATTCTGCGAGAAGTCTGACCTAAAACCAGAACAGGTTCATGTGGTTTTCGACGAGTACGCGCCGAATAACTGGGCCACCGGCGGTAAGCTCTGGTCACGGATGTAGTTTGATCAGCGTCTGAAACACCCAACAGGCAGCCGTCACGTCGGCAATCTGGTCCCTTAGCCTGACAGCACAGCGGGATAGACCACGGCTGGATGGGAACACCGAAGAGGAATCCATGACCGATCTCGAATTGATTTCACCAGATCCCGACGGGTTCCTTCTGCGAGACACCTGGAGTGATCTGCGACAGTTTCGGCAAATGCCGGACATCGACTTTCAACGGCTCGATAACTACCGTAAGGATCGCCTTAGAGCTGCAATGCGCGAGTCCGGTGTTGCCATGTGTGTGTTGGTGAGCCCGATCACAATCCGTTACGCAATTGACTACAATACCTTCCCTTTGTTCCAATCGCATATCCCGGTCACATATCTCTTTTTGCCCCTCGACGGGCCGATTACCCTTCACCAGGCCTACAGCCGCGGCTCTTCCGCAGACAGGGTCACAGCTGGCAGGCCCCTGTCGTTTTTCGAGGGCGGGTACGAACTGCCAGAGGCCGCGAGGCTTTTCGCCGACGACATCGTGGAGTTTCTGAGTGAAATCGGCACCACCAACCGCAAGGTGGCGGTGGAATATGTGAACCCGAGTATTACCCAGGCGCTGCTGCAGCGCGGGCTGGAGGTCATTGACGCCGTCGACATCGTCGAAGGGGCTCGCATCATCAAGTCGGACGACGAAATCGCCTGCATCAGGTGGGCGTGTGCCGTTGCCGAGCACGGCATAGCACGGATGCAGGAAAGCATTGGGCCTGGGGTAACTGAAGTTCAGCTCTGGGGGATCCTAAACTACACCAACTTGGCCAACCAGGGCGGCTGGCACGAGGGGCGCATGCTGGCGTCCGGCCCGCGGATCAATCCGTGGCTTCAGGAAGCCACCCAGCGGGTCATCGAACCCGGAGACCTGGTCGGATTCGATACCGACATGGTCGGTCCATTCGGCTATTTCTGCGATGTTTCCCGGACATTCTATTACGGGAAAGACCGGCCTAGCGCCCGGCAGCGCCAACTCTACAGGTATGCCTATGATGAGTTGCATACCAACATGAAGCTCATCCGTCCGGGTCTCACCATGAAGGACCTGCAAGCGCAGGCTTGGCCAGTGCCGGAAGAGTTCCAAGAGCAAGCTTACACGTGCCTAATTCACGGAGTCGGAATGTGCGACGAATATCCGCAAGTTAAGCCAATCTTTAGAGGGCCCATCGCCTACGAAGCGACCCTTGAAGCTGGCATGGTGATTTGCGTTGAATCCTACATTGGCGCAGTCGGGGAACGTGATGGTGTGAAGCTTGAGGAACAGGTTCTGGTAACGGCTGACGGGTACGAATTGCTGTCGACTTACCCTTTCGAAGAGCGCCTGCTGAACTAAATCTAACAAGACCGGACCCAACGTGAATTCCCGTCAACCTCAAAGGAAGATTCAATTCCTGCCCTAGAGAGATGAAATCACATTTCGGCAGCTCAGGACCCCGAGCATTGAGGATAAAGCTATGAGCGCTCTACGCGACGGCCCGGCATCGCCGCTGTTCCGACCTGTGCGATTTGATGGCACATTAACGTTTGAGGACCTTGCAAAGCATGAAGCCGTATCCGCCGATTTAGCTAAGGCAGTCCCCTTTGCACATTCAGGATCTTGTGTGGCCTGGGGTATACCATTCGAGATCGAACGCCCACTTATAGTCTATAACAAGTCAATTACAGTCGAGATTCCGTCTGTGACGGCTCGGTGGTTCGTGTTCATGCACGCCTCTGACATTCGTCCGCTTACACCTGACCGGACCGGCATGATCTCTCCAATGCGAGGAATTGGCCAACTAAGCGAACATGCGGCTAATTATTTTCTGATCTACAACGACGGCTCAGAGGAAGGGGCCAAAATCCGGCGGCGCCATCAGGTGGGGTCGTTTCATTTTAGATGGGGCGAGCATTGCACCCGTGCCGTCGGGGCAATCAAGCCACGTCCTTTAGCTATCAATGAGGCTGGCCAGCCGAGGCCCATTAGCGACGCGTCCGCCTATCGACACCCAATCGAGTGGGGAATTCGCCAGCAGCAGGTTATTTTCGAGGACGGACAATGGATGAATTTTCTCTGGGCCTTCGAAAACCCCTGCCCAGAGAAGGCCGTGGAAGCGATTCGGTTTGAACCCATGTGTGGCAGCTTGATTGTCTCTGGGGTTTCCGCAGGCAACACCCACTCAATGCCACTTCGTTGGAATAGGCGCAAAAAAGCTTTATTCAGAATGCCGTCCGAATTCAGCTTTGACCCTAAGCTTGACGAGCACAGTCTCCTAAGCCAGCTTCAACTCGATCTCGGACAAGTTATTTCAGCCAAACCTAGGTTAGTGTACCCATCACAGGATTGGGAAAATACTCGCCAAAACCTTCAACCAGAAATGAGCCCGAACGAAATAGTCGTTGAATATTCGGCGCATCCGGATGCCCGCTTCCATGTCCTCGGAACCGAAACTATTTCAGTTGGAGATCTTGACGCCGTCATTCCGCAAAGCAAGACCACGCTGCAGTCGATCATTCCAGCGGACCAACGTGTCGTCCTTCGTGTCGTCGAAAAGGGAGAGAATAAGCCCGTTCCGGTAAAGCTCCACGTGCATGGCTCTATAGGCGAATATCTGGCTCCGATTGACCGCAACCGCAATCCGAGCCCAAGAGTGCTCGAAAATTATAGCATGGAGCAATGGCACGGCCCACATCTTTCCACATACATCTCAGGCGAAACGGCGATCGAATTGCCATTGGGTGACATTTACCTAGAGATTACCAAAGGATTTGAGATCAAACCAATCCGGCGGAAGTTGACGGTCACTCGGCAAACAGAGCAGGTGACGCTAGAGCTGGAAAAGGTGCTTCGCTGGCGCGAAGATGGGTGGGTTACGGCCGATACACATGTCCATTTCCTTGCACCGGCAACAGCTTCGCTGGAAGGCGCGGCTGAGGGCGTGAACGTCGTCAATCTCCTAGCTACGCAGATGGGAGAAATGATGGCCAATGTCGCCGACTTCGACGGTTCGACAACGTTCGGAAGTATTGCTAGCGGGGGTGACGGTGAGTTCCTCCTCCGCGTTGGTACGGAGAACCGACAACGCGTCCTCGGTCACATATCGCTGCTAGGATACTCGGGCAATATCATCACGCCGTTGTGCGCCGGAGGCCCGGAGGAGTCGGCCATTGGCGATCCCGTTAATGTCCTTCTTACCGAATGGGCTCAGCAATGTCGGAGGCAAGGAGGACTAGTTGTTCTGCCCCACTTCCCGGATCCCAGAATGGAGAATGCCGCTACAATAATTTTGGGAGAAGCTGACGCCGTCGAGATGGCATCATTTGCAGACTTTTACAGTGGCATAGATCCCTACTCCATCTCCGACTGGTACAGATATCTAAACAATGGATTTCTGATACCGGCAGTGGCCGGAACCGACAAGATGTCCGCAGAGTTCGCCATAGGCACAGTACGAACCTACTCAAAGATTCCAAATAACTTACAATTTACTTATGAAACATGGATGGATTCTGTCCGCGTTGGCCATACCTTTATAACGTATGGACCGCTGTTGGATTTCAACGTTAACGGCGCTCCAATGGGCAGCACCATAAATCTATCTTCATCGGGTGGATTGGTCGATGTCTGTTGGAACGTAGCAAGCGTTATTATGCCGATGACCAAGGTTGACCTGATTGTCAACGGCGAAGTCAGAGAAAGCCGTACCGTTAAGCCTGGGGAGGATGCTGGTAGCTGGTCTTTCCGTGTCACAAAAAGCTCCTGGATCGCATTGCTGGTACGCGCGAGATACGACGATAAACCTGAGGTGATTGCCGCACACTCATCGGCAATCATGATCAACGTTGAGGGCTCTGCACTATTCGCGGCGGCTGACGCACTGACGATCCTGGACCAGATTGAGGGATCCATGGCGTACATTGAAACTATTGGAACGCGAGCAGAAACGTCACGGTATAAGGAGATGCGACTGATGCTCCAGTCCGCGCATCGGCGTCTTCACAATCGTATGCATCAAATGGGAGTTTATCACGCCCACAATGTCGCCACGCACCATTCAGAGCATGATGAATGACAGCTTACTGTAAGGCGTCTACAGATATCGGGAGAGAGCATTATGGAGATCCGATGATACGAGCCAAATCCCTCAGACTCGCCTTGGTGGCAATCGTTCTTGTAGCCGCATGCAGACCTGCATTATCGCATATCGGGATCGGATCAGCCAATTCCTTTGCTGCTGGATTTGCTCACCCTTACGGCCATGGTTGCCGTAGGCCTGTGGGCGGCTTTAAAGGGTGGCCGCGCGATGTTGGCTTGGCCGGCTGCGTTTGTTAGCCTCATGATCTGTGGCGGCACGCTTGGAGTGCTCGATGTCCCACTCCCCTTCGTCGAGCCCGTTATTCTTGCCTCACTGGTAACGCTTGGCCTGCTAGTTGCAAACGCAGTGGACCTGCCGGTTGCAGTAGGAGCGATTGTCGTCGGCCTTTTCGCGTTTTTTCATGGCCACGCACACGGCACCGAGATTCCGACCACGGCGGGGGGCCTCGAATATTTCGCCGGCTTCGCCCTTGCGACGGCGCTCCTGCACGGCGCCGGCGTCGGTTTTGCGCTCTCGCGGGGCCGGCGGCTGCGCGGCCTGGTGCGACTGGAGGGCGCCGCGACCGTCGCAGCAGGCCTAGGTCTTATGGTGGGTGCGCGATAGCGACCGGTCCTTGCCGCGGCAGCGAGCTTTCACCGATATTCTGGGCGGCCGGAAGGATCGGCTTGGGCTCGAGGAAGGCTTCCGTGTTTAGTGCGCGTAGATCCACTGATGTGCACAACTGAACGGCTCCGCCGGCGTCCCGCAACTCCTCCAACAGGCTTCAAGGGGGAGGCGCGCCATTTGACGATTCACCGCGCTTGTTTCGTCGACTTCGGAAGTTATCCCCAGACGCGGTCATTACCTGTGGTTATCCAGGCGAGAATTAATACTCATTTGATGGGCTCTTCCCCAGAGCGTACAGGTTAACCCCAAGGTTTCTGCATCGCTGTAGGCCGGCTTTCTAGGCATGAGGTTCCGGAGGCTCATAGTTGACCGCGACGGAATGTGTTCCAACTCGACAATGGATGGTGTCTATCTAGCGGTCATTGTTGACAAATGCCAGATCGATGTGGCTAGACGCCGCGCATAAGGTAAGTACCGCTGGATGGGGGGGGTGGGGAGTCCGCCTAATTGACGCGCCGGGCCCAACGGACTCTGATTCCAGTATTCGAGCAGCTAAAAAGAAGGGAATTTAGCTATGAAGATCAAGACTGCAATTCTTGCCTCGCTTCTGTTGGGTATGTCCAGCATTTCCCATGCGGCTCAACAAGTCAGACCTGCTTGGGATGGGGTTACCGAAGGTCTCTTTCAAACTTACGCGGTAATGCAGGGGCTAAAAGACCTTGGCTACGACGTGGCCGAACCGAGCCAGCTCGGAATTGAATTATATCACGTTGCCATAGGTAACGGCGACCTTGATTTCGACGCGGAGCATTGGGAGCCTCTTCATGACGCGTTTTGGAAGGAGGCCGGTGGAGATGCCAAGCTCATGCGCGTCGGGAAGCTGTCTAGCGGTGCTGTGCAGGGCTACCTGATTGACAAGAAGACGGCTGATGCAGCCGGGATCAAGTTCCTTGAAGACTTGCAGGATCCAGCCAAGGCGAAGCTGTTCGACATAAATGGAAACGGAAAAGCGGACCTTTACGGCTGCGACCCAGGTTGGGGATGCGAGCGCGTCATCGAACACCAACTCGACGCTTATGGTCTTCGAGGCACTGTCGAGCATCTGCAGGGTGGTTATTTCACAATCATTGCAGACATGATTCAGCACTTCAAGGAAGGCAAGCCTGTGTTGTATTACAGCTGGACGCCTTTTTGGCTTTCAGCTGTGCTGCAACCCGGCAAAGACGTAGTATGGTTAAACGTTAAGCATACCGAGCTTCCCGATGGCCAGACAGGCGATACGATAGTGCCCGGGCTCGGAAATCTGGGCTTCCCGGTGAATGACGTGAAGGTGATCGCAAACACTGCGTTCCTCAAAGCCAATCCTTCGGCCAAGAAGTTTTTCGAGCTTGTTCAGATTCCGATTGAGGACATCAATGCTGAGAACCTTCTCATATCCAAGGGCGAAAAATCCAACGAACAGATCATGAAGCACACGACAGATTGGATCGCCGCCCACAAATCCCAATGGGATATGTGGATTTCGGAGGCAAAGGCGGCCAAGTAGTTAGACAGCGGCGCCGCCAGCCATTCGCCGCGGTAGACCGCCGTCCGCCAGCCTTTCGAGCCGACGCACAGCGGGGTGTCGCATACTCAGGAAGCCCTACGAGAACTTACCTCGTGTCCGGCATCGTGCCCGTGGGCGCCTCGTATATTGGGCAGATACAGGAATGACTGAGGGATGGGAATGATGGGCTCTGAAGCCGCGGCTTGGATATCTGACCAAGTTGGCGAGACCGTTCTCGCCGACACCCATGAGCACTTGGTTGAGGAATCCAGGCGCACATCTCACCAAAGCGATTGGCTTCTACCCTGCGATGACTGGTCTTTGCTCTTTAGAGAATACCTTCAGGACGATCTTCATTCAGCGGGAATGAGCCTGGCGGCCGAGCGGCGGTTTTATGATCCGGAGGTTTCCGCAGCGGTCAAGTTCAATATAGTCTCGCCCTTTTGGGAGCGGGTTCAACACACAGGTTATGCTCAGGCATTCAGTCTAACGATCAAGGACCTCTACGGCGTCAAGTCGTTTACTCTTGAAAACATCGATCTGCTCGCCCACCAATATCATGCAATAAAGAAGCCTGGTTTTTACGAGCATATTTTGAAGAGAGTTTGTCGCATTTCGCTATGTCAAGTGAATTCCTTGGAGCGGATTTACATGGAGACGGCTCAACCATCTCTCCTCCAGCAAGACCTTAGCATTATGGAGCTGAGCCGGTGCAGTCTTGCAGACATTGTGAAGGTCAAAGCAGAGCTTGGCGTCGAGATTAATTCATTCGGTGATTGGCTGGCGGCAATCGACCGCTATTTCGAGCGCTTTGGAAGGAGCGCCGTCGCGGTGAAGTACGTAGGGGCGTATTACAGGGCCTTAAACTTCGCACAGGTCGATCGTCATGATGCGGAGCGTCATTTTTCTACACTCATCGCACCACGTCCCTTCATCGGCCCAGAAGGCGCTCAGGCACTTGAGGATTACCTGTTTCACTACTGTCTCAGGAAGGCTCAGGACTATAGGTTGCCTGTGAAAATCCACACAGGATATCATGCCGGCAAAAATGCTATGCCTCTCGCCAGAGTCCGGGAGAACGCAAATGATGCCTGTAGGTTACTGCAGTCTTATCCACAGATCAGATTTGTACTTATGCATATCGGCTATCCATACCAAGACGAATATATTGCGCTTTCAAAACAATACAGCAATGCGTATGTCGACATGTGCTGGGCATGGATTATCAACCCGGTCGCTTCTGCTCGTTTCCTGGCAGAGTTTATGGTCTCAGTGCCAGCCAACAAGATTCTCACGTTCGGCGGTGATTATATCATCGCGGAAAATATTGTCGGTCATAGTAAGATCGCCCGCCGAGGCATCGGGGAAGCTATTTCAGCAATGGTTCATGGCGGCTGGATTGACCGGGGCGCAGTCCCCGACTTGATTGCCCGTCTCATGCACCGCAATGCAGAGGAATTATTCTCCAATGGCGCCAATTGTGGGTAAGGGCGGCCCAGTGCGAGATAAAGTGGAAAGTCGTAGGCTTCAGGACTGCAGCATCTTTATCGCAGACGATAATTATACGCTGGACCTCGAATTGACTGACGCCCTTGTCAAGGCAGGTGCGACCGTCATCTATCCGACCGATACGATTGAGGACGCCCTGGACGTCATCATGTCCTCGTCCTCTATTGACGGTGCCGTTCTCAGTGTGAACCTGCAAGGAGAAACGACGTTCGCAGCCGCCGAGCACCTGGTGCGGCGTCAAATACCGTTCGTATTCCTCGTAGGTCCTAATGATTTCCCTGAGGTATTCGGCGATACGGATCGCTTTGAAAAGCCTGTCAACATCGGCCATCTAACAGGGGTGTTGGAGAACCTGATCTCATATCTCGCGATTAGCGTGCGGGAGCAGAGCTTCTCTTCAGCTTTGGCCATGGTGCAGATTCCGACGATTTGCCCGACAGCATCCCGATTAAAAGCCTGACGCTCTGTGGCATCATTTGAATAAGCAGGCGATGGCATAGGAAAACCGAGGATATTGTCGATGCGAGATGCGAGGTCGACATCTGTATGTGGGTAAGACCTTATGTCCTTTCTGGTTGCCGGCTGTGAAGTGGTTCGCCCTTTCTCTGAATATGATGGCGAACCACATGACCCTCCGAGGGCCCCTAGATAGACATATACAACGGAGTCAGCATGCATTCAGTCGCGAAGTTTCGTCACCTGGCCGTCGAGGTCACCGCCTGACTTTATCAGTAACCGAGAGCGGCGTTGACAATCTCACGAAATGTCCGTTCGACGCGGCGTTGATGAGATAGCCGCCGGGGAATGCGCGGACCGTCCACGCTTGGCGGATATCATTGGAAAAGGCCGTATCAAGCACGATCATGCGATGATCAGCAAGGACGCCCAGCCCACAGGGAACTTGGCGATCCGTTTCCGAAGGCGGACAACGCCAGATCTTCTAATCCACCAGATCAAACAAGGACCACTGTCGAATGACAACGTTAGCCCTCACCGGCGACAGCATCATCCAAAGGCGACTGAACAGTACCACGGACCCCGATCTTGTTCCGTTGTTCGATATCGTTCGTGACGCCGATGCTGCCTTCACCAATCTCGAAGTCCTGCCAACGATTATCGAGGTGATCCTGCGTTTGACAGCGGAGGATCACATTTCGGCGCACCGGCCTGGGTGCTTGACGAGTTGGTGGAGGCCGGCTTTGACATGTTCGCCACGTCGACCAATCATAGCTTGGACTACAGCATTTCCGGCCTCGAATATGCCCTTGATCAGTTAGACCGCCGACATCTTTGTCACGCCGGTTGTGGTCGGCATCTTGAGGAAGCCAGACAGGTTTCGTACCTCACAACGCCATCCGCAACTGTAGGAATGGTTGCGTGTGCTTCGACTTTCGCCAGAGGGCAACAGGCAAGTAGGCAGACGAGGGCTATGCAAAGAAGGCCTGGTCTGAACCCGCTTCGCGTTGAAAAACCTATATGAGGTCTCACCAGAGCAGCTTGAGCAAATAAAGAGCATCGCTCTGGATTTGGAGATTGAGCAGCTCCGGCGCCTCGATTCGATCTCGGTTTTGGCTTCCAGGCGCCAGTCGACATTTTTCCATTCAATGGGATGAATTTCCGGGCAGGTGCTCAGCTCAGGCATCTCCAGAAGCCCAACAAGCAGGATCTTTTCGATATCTTGCGATGGGTCGAAGAGGCGCGACGCATGTATGACATAGTATCAGTGAGCATACACGCGCACGAACAGGGGAAGGCTGAAGATGAACCTGCTGAATTTATTTCTAAGTTTGCTTATGCGTGTATAGATGCCGGGGCCGATGTCTTTGTAGGTCATGGACCGCACGTTGTAAGAGGCCTAGAGTTCTATAAGAAGAAACCGATATTTTACAGCCTCGGAAATTTTATCGGGCAGAATGAGCTAGTACAGAGTCTGCCAGGAGATTCGTATGGCCACTTCCGGGTAGAGGAAAACCTTACACCTGGCGGCTTAATCAAGTTGTGTGCGTCAAGTTCTGCAAAAATGGCGTGGCATTCAGCGGTGATGTTGGCGTGTCCGCCGCGCAGCCCCCGTGTTTAGCGGAGCGGCGGACATGGCGGCCGCGTCTCAGGCGGCCAGTGCCCTCAGGTTCTCCTTCTTGTGCTCGCGCAGATGATCCATGTTGAGGTAAGCGGGTCGCCTCGAGCCAGTTCTCGTGGATCTCCACCGCCAATGCCCGAACCAGCCGCAAACAGCTCTGCGGGTTGGGGAAGATGTGAACGACCAGGGTGCGCCGCTTGATCTCCTGGTTCAGCCGCTCCAGCATGTTCGTCGACTTCATGTGCTTGTGATGCGGCAGCGGCAGCCGATAGAAGCTCAGCGTCTCCTCGATGTTGTTCTCCACCCAATCCACCAGCTTCGGGTATTTGGCCTGCCATTTGGCGATCCACTGCGCCAGGTCGCGCTTGACCTCGCGAGGTCGCGCCGGTCATAGAACCATCTGAGCTCCATCAGGCAGTCGTCATCGACCTTGCGCGGCACATAATCGAGCGCGTTTCTGAGGAAGTGCACGTAACAGCGCTGCCAGACAGCCTCGGGCAGGACTTCCCGGATCGCTGCCCTGAGCCCCGGATGTTCGTCGGAGACGACAAACTCGACGCCGGCGAGCCCGCGCTGCTTGAGCCCTGCCACGAACGCGCGCCAGCTCGAATGGCTTTCCCGGTTGGCCAGTTCGACACCGAGCACCTGGCGCCGGCCCTCCCAGTCGACCCCGATCGCCACCAAGACCGCCTGGCTGGCGATCACGCCGGCCTCGCGCGCCCGCTCGTAGCGCGCATCCAGAATGAGGTACGGGTAAGGTTCGGCAAGCCGCTGCTCAAAGAACGCCTTCAGGGCTTCATCCAGCCGCGCCGTCGCCTGGCTTACCGTCGGGGCCGAGAAGGAATGGCCGCACAGCTCCTCGGTGATCGCCTTGACCTTCCGGGTCGACACACCTTGCACGTACATCTCGACCAGCGCCGATACCAGTGCCTTCTCCGAGCGCTGATAACGCTCAAACAACTCCGTCGAGAACCGGCCGGCCCGATCTTGCGGAACCCGAAGCTCCAGCACGCCAACCCGCGTCACAAGCTTGCATTCGTAATAGCCGGACCGGTAACCAACCCGCTCCGTCGTCCGCTCGCCTTTCTCGGCCCCGATCGCCTCCGTCATCTCGGCTTCCAAAGTCTCCTGCACCACAGTCTGCAAAACTCTGCGGAAGCCGTCCTCATCCGACAACAGCAACGCTTTCAACTCGCCTCTGCTCAGTCTAACGTCTCGCTTGGTCATGGCACTTACCCTTCCACGGGAATCGGTGATCGCAACGTCACCAGCGTGCCATGGCCGCCCCTCGCCTCAGAGTAAGGGCTGTTCTCTCTCCAGAGCTTTTGCAGAACCTTCAGGACACTATCCTTAATCAAAAAGCCTACCGATAGTGACCGCATCGGATTTCCTGCATATCCTCGATATTGGCAGACTGTATTACCAATCTGCGAAATTTCAAGATCATGAGCTCGTTTCCCAGACTGTCCACCCAGTATGGCTGGGTCTCGGCGAAGCTCGTCATCGCCGGGGCAGGCCGAGACGGGCTTCAGGTGAAATGGCATCAATCATTCTCGAGCGCTTCGCAGCCCTCTCCCGGCCGTTTGGGACTAAGCTAGACATGAATAAGGAGGCCTATAGCCTGATCGCCAAGAACCTAGGCGGACTGAGTTAGGGAGTCGGCATCAGGGTCAGTTTCGGGAGCTTGCGGAGGTTCTGGGCTGCGGCTGCGAGGTGGAACTCATCCTCGGCACCATTCGGTCCTCGCAATCAGAAGTTATCGAACTTCAGGATCCGCTTGAGGTGGGGGAACAACATCTCGACCTCGGTAGCAGTCCCCGCGCGCACCTTTCTCATGGAGCTTGCGGTCAGGCGCAGCAATCTCCTTTGTGCCGTCGCAGGTGGCGGATCCGTCCCCGTCAGAATGCAAGATTGCACCCGCCCGAAGAAGGCGTTGCGCGCCTCTCTTGCAGACCTCGCGGTGGAGGAATGTAGCCCGGCCTGCAACGGCTCCAGGATCGGCATGCCGTTGACCTTGCCCCTCTGATCTAATCCGGTTTGAAGTTCGTTCTGGCCCATCGAGAGGACCAGGACATGAAACGCAGCCGCTTCTCTGAAGAGCAGATCATCGGAATTTTGAAGGAACACGAGGCCGGGGTATCGGTTGCCGATCTGTGCCGCAAGCACGGGGTCAGCGACGCCTCGATCTACAACTGGAAGGCCCGCTTCGGCGGGATGGATGTGTCCGAGGCTCGGCGACTGAAGGCGCTGGAGGACGAGAACACGCGGCTGAAGCGGCTTCTGGCCGACGCCATGCTCGACAATGCCGCGTTGAAGGATCTTGTGGGAAAGAATGTATGGTCCGCCCCGTCCGTGCAAGGGTTCGCGACATCGCCGATGACGATTCCAGTTGCATAATGTATCCGGCCTCTCGCGAGTGGACTGCTGTTGCAGCCAGGCCATGATGAGATCCGCGCACGCCGTTCCCAATAA
>NZ_JBVVQI010000041.1:0-35947 GCF_055811495.1 Mesorhizobium sp. WSM4830
GCCCGTCGCTTCACCCGCCCAGCAGGGCACAACCCACGCCGGAAACGAACTCAAAACTGGATAGAAACTGGGGGCAAGGTCACCGTATCCCCACCATGACGGTTCACCGGAAGCTACTTCTTCGCCAAGCTGACACGCCGACGTTTGAAGCACGGCGATGCAGGCAGCCATTAACCGCTTAATCAATGAGCACAATCAAGAACCCGGGCCTATTCATCCGGAAGGCCGACCCAGTTGAGATCATTGCAGCCGTCAAATATGGGCGCCAAGCGTTGGAAGTGTCGGAGGATATTCTTCTCCTAGGCGAAACAGACGTCTTCCCTTTCTGGTTGCCATATTTGGATCCGCCGAAAGCCATCGCACCGAACCGGCAGTCCGAGGAGTCGTTCATTATCAACCGGCCAGCCTCGAGCTTTCTCTCGCATCGAGGCAGATCAAAGCAACCCGCGCGGAATGCTTTCCGACCATTCTCTTGCGAACACCTCGACTTTCTCTGGGCCCTCGGTGGCGCGCACTTTGCGGTGCAGATAGAAGCATTTAGAATCGCAAGTCATGCTTTGTTCGGTCTCGATTGCGACCTCCCATTCATCACGTTTGAATGTGAAATGCCACTCGCTTGTGAATCGAGCCGACGCTGGATCGCCGGGATGGATACTGCAGTGCATGCGAACATCGCTGCCCACGGTCATCCCGTGGTGCGGATTGATCTTCTGCCCGAAGTCATCGAAGGTATCCAGCACTATCGTGCCATCCTCCCGCGCGTGGCGCTTCGACTTACTACTGGCCGGACGCAGCTGCTCGACTTGTAGCTTCGGATACTCCCTTGGCGGGCCCGGGTTCAAGGGCGGGATTTCCTTAGTAACGGTTCGAATTGGCAGGTGAACCGTGCTATTTTGCAACTGCAGCGTGATCACGACATTTTCAGGCGCTGGCCAGATCATTGGCCAATAGGAAGTCGACAGCGCCAGCCGAAGGACATGTCCCGTTCTCAGTCGATGGGCACACTCATTCAGCTCTAATTCGGCTTCGTAGACCTGCCCGGGCACCAGCGCTTGCGGGCTCTCGTGGCTGGCAAAGTGGGTCAGGTTCAGCGGTCGAAAGGTGATCATTTGCGAAACGCCCTCGGGCGAGACGTCACACAAGCGCGCGACGATCTGAGCCACTGGTTTGTCAACTGAAAAGGCGAACTCCAGCTTAGGACGACCAAGCAATTCCATCGGCTCGCTCAGCATTTCCGTGTCAAAGCAGGTCGATAGAGCATCATCAGTTGCCTGGTCCTCGGCCAGTTCATTGTCGATGCGCATGCCAGGGCAGTAGTACCCTCCCGTCTGACCGATGTGCGTAGGGCTTGAAACTGCTATAGTCCCAGCGGTCGCATCGTCCTTTAACCCACCAGGCCCCAAGAAAAGAACGCGATCGCTGACGTTAGATGAAGGCCAGCTCTGCTCCGCCACCCAACGTCCAAACCTCGGACCATATTCCTTGGTCGGGTTGAAATGCTCCTGGATGTAAACGCGATAAGCGGGAAGGTCCTCCGCGCCGTTCTGCTTTCCCTTGAGCCAGCGATCGAACCAGCGAAACGCTTCTGAATGAAAATCTGCAGGATCGAGCCGCGAAAGGTGGAGATAGTTATGCTCCCAAGGGCCGATCATGGCTTTGCAGGGTACTCGAAGGTTGGCTGCCAGCGCTGGCGGCGCATTGACATACGGATCGGCCCAACCGGTGATCGCCAGCACCGGCGCCACAATGCGCGACCAGTCCTCGCAAACCGAACCGTGCTTCCAGTAATCATCCCGCGTGGGATGACGCATCCAGTCAACGGCAGAAAAGGGAACGTTCTCCAACCGTGCGATCCAGTCCTCACGCCAGTCCTCACGAATCTGAGGGTCCGCCGGACGAGTGAGGTAGGCACACAGCTGAGTGGCCCAATCAACATTCCCACTGAGCAGGCAGCCACCCATGAAGTGAGCATCGTCCGCAAAACGATCGACGGTCGAACCCATGCTGATCACCGCCTTCAGCGCGGGTGGTCGGCGATAGGCCAGTTGCAAACCGTTGAACCCGCCCCACGAGATGCCGATCATGCCAATATTGCCATCGCACCACTGCTGCGCTGCGATCCAGGCCAGAACTGTCTCGCCGTCACTCAACTCCTGCTCGGAATATTCATCGTCGAACCGACCTTCGCTGTCGCCCGTTCCGGCGATATCGACACGCACGCAAGCGTAGCCCGCTTCAGCAAAAACGCGGTGCGTCGTCTCATCGCGCGCAGCGGTCCCATCGCGCTTTCGGTAGGGCAGATATTCAAAGATAGCGGGGGCCGGTCCCTCGGAAGCAGGAAGCCAAATTCTGGCGGCCAACCTGCGACCATCTGGCGTCTGAATCCATTCGTTCTCAACGACTTCAACCACGTCGTTCTCCTCGGCTTTCGTTTCACGATAGAGATACTGTTTGGAGTGAACCGAAACAGCATTATTTCGATTGGCGGCCACCGAACTGTCGAGCCTGGCAAGTTTCACATGCATAGGGACAGACTATTGGCTACTTTTGAAATAGGTTCATGCCGCCAAGTGGAGGCTGTGTCAGTTGCGCTTCGCCATTCCTTCCCAAGGGGAAATGGCATCTGAAGCTGTGCTCCGTGTCATCTGGGTTTGTTGAAGGTTCAGGGAAGACGCAGCGACAGATGTCCTGTGCGTAGCGACAGCGTGTGTGGAACTCGCAGCCAGCTGGCCGCCTCATCAGACTCGGGACCTCGCCCTTAAGCTCGATTCTATTCATCACCGCATCCGGGTCGGGCTCCGGATTGGCCGCAAGCAGCGCTTCCGTGTAGGGGTGCCGCGGTTGATCGAAGATACGCTCGGTCGAGCCGACCTCGATAAAGCGGCCGAGATACATTATCGCCATGCGATCGGTCATGTGGCGCACAACGTTAAGATTGTGCGTGATAATCAGAATCGCCATGCCGAGTTCGTCCTGAAGCCGCGCGAGAAGATTAAGCACCTCGCCCTGCACTGACACATCGAGGCCTGCGGTCGGCTCATCGGCAATGATCAAGTCCGGATTCAGCGCGAGAGCACGCGCGATACCCACGCGCCTGGCCTGACCTCCGGAAAGCTGATGGGGATAGCGGCGAGCAAAATCCGCCGGCAAGCCGACCATCCGAAGCAGGCGCTCGGCCTCGCCTCCGGCATCGCGATCCTTTAGTGCATGGATCCGAAACGGCTCTGTCAGGAGCGATCGCACCGTCAGCCTCGGTGAGAGTGAGCCGACGGGATCCTGGAACATCATTGCCATGCGCCGCAAATAAGGCTTCCGTTCGGCCCCTGTAAGTTCCCCAATTTCGTGTCCGTCGAAGCTGATGCTGCCGCTCACAGCCCGCTGCAAGCCGATGATCGTGCGCGCGATGGTGGATTTGCCTGAGCCGCTTTCACCCACAAGAGCGAGTGTCTCGCCCTTCCGAATTTCAAAAGAAACGCCGCATACCGCCTCGATGAACGGGGCTTTTGTCCCTGTTGCGAGCGCCTTCAGCGGGCCCATTGTGCGGAAGCAGACGCGCAGGTCCTCAACACGAAGCAGTGCACTCATGCCGAAACCATCCGCTCTTTGTCGAGGAGATGGCATCGGGCGACTTGGTCCACGCCGATGCGATACTCTAATGGGTTCTCTTGGGCACAGCGGTTGGACGCATATCGGCAACGTGTGCGAAAGATGCATCCCTTCCTGCTGCCGAGGAGACTCGGCACCTCTCCCGGAATGGTCGGCAACGTGCGCGTGCTTTTCTTGATACGCCCGGGATCGCACTCAAGCAGCGCGCGCGTGTAGGGGTGAGCAGGATTGTGGAAGATGTCTCGCACCGCCCCCTGCTCCACTACTTCGCCCGCATACATAACAGCGACCCGGTCGCACAACTCAGCAACCGCGCCGAGGTGGTGGGAGACGAAGAGAATCGAGCAACCAATTTCTTGTTGAAGATCCTTGAGCAAATGAATGATCTGCACTTCCAGCGTTGCATCGAGCGCAGTGGTCGGTTCATCGGCAACGAGGAGCGCTGGTTTCACAAGAAGCGCCATGGCAATGCAAACTCGCTGACGCATGCCGCCAGAGAACTGATGCGGATAGGCGCCGATACGGCTTTGGGGATCGGTAATTCCGACGCGGTGAAGCATGTCGAGGATACGAGCGCGCCTTTTGCTCCGGCTTCCTTGTTCGTGGTGCTGGATATCGAACATCTGGCTCTCGATGGTCCGCACCGGATTGAGTGCGGTCATCGGGTCCTGAAAAATCATGGAGAGACGATTGCCGAGCAGGCGCCGACGCTCCTGAGCGGGCATTTTGAGCAGGTCTTTACCTTCGAACACGATGCTGCCGGCTGTCACATCTGCATTTTCGGGGAGCAGGCCCATCACCGTGTAGGCGAGCGTTGATTTTCCAGACCCACTTTCGCCGACTATGCCAATCACTTGTCCAGCTGGCACATCGAGCGAAACATTCCGCAAGGCATGGATGCGCCCACGCGGTGAGCCGAAATCAAGATTTAGGTCACGGACCGCAAGGAGCGGCCGGGCGGACATTTGCTGGGTTAGACCGCCGTGTCTCACAGGTCTTTCCGCAATTTGGGATCGAATATATCGCGCAACGCCTCACCCAGGAACGTGAAGCCAAGCGTTGCGAGGACGATCGGAATGCCGCTAGCGATCACCAGCCAAGGGGTCTGGTTGATGTAGCTATAGCCATCGTTGAGGATCGCTCCCCAGTCAGGTGTCGGGGGTCGAACGCCCATTCCGAGAAAGCTGAGCCCTGCCTCCCAGGCTATGACGGCCGGCACATCCATGCTCACGAGGATGAGAAGGGGGCCGATCACATTGGGCAAAACATGGACGCCAAGGATACGCGTCGTGCCTGCGCCCATACTGCGCTCGGCGGCTATGTACTCACTGCGCAGCAGCGCCTGTGCCTGGGTGCGCACGACGCGCCCATAGATCGGCACCGACGTTATTGAGATGACAAAAATGATACTGGCCAGACTTGGGCCCAGAAGCGCGATGATTGCCAGCGCAAAGATGATGCCCGGAAAGGAGCGGATGGTATCAAAGATCAGCAGGAGCAAATTGTCCAGCCAACGCGGCCCGAAGCCTGCGATGAGGCCAAGCACGACACCAACCGCCAGCGCACTGCCGAGGGAGGCGAAGGCGACAAGGAGCGGAATGCGGCCGCCCATGATGGTGCGAGAAAACGTGTCGCGGCCTAGTTGGTCCGTACCCAGCAGAAAATCCATTGAAGGTGCGGCCAGACGGGGTCCAACCATGATCCGGATCGGATCATGCGTGATGACCAGCGGAGCGAAGAGCGCGATTGCTGCTATGAGTAGGACAAGCACTGCTCCGAGCATACCCAGGCGGTTTTTGCGAAATTGCCGCCAAAAAGTGCGAGAGGCGCCGGCAGCTATTGCACTATTGGATTCGGGACCAATGGTTTCGACGATCGCCATGTTAGAGCTTTTCCCGGGTTCGCGGATCGAGGAACGCATTAACAATATCCGAGAGCGTCGTAGCGGCAACGATAAGGAACGTGGTGATGAGCACGACGCCCATCACAATCGGATAGTTGCGCGTATTGACCGCGTTCACAATTAAAGCCCCGATGCCAGGTCTCGCGAAAACCACCTCGATAAAGACAGCGGACGAAAGGAGCCACGCGATGCTTACCCCGATTATGGTCACGGTCGGCAGGATCGCGAGCGGCAGCGCGTAGCGCGCAACGATACGCCATTCCGAGATTCCAAAAGAGCGGGCCATCCGTATATGGTTTTCCCTCAAGACCTCGAGCATGGAGGCCCGGACCAGTCGGGAAATGTAGCCGACCCAGCCAATCCCTATGGCGAAGCTTGGGAGAATGAGATGGATAAGTCCCTTCCAGAACCCATTGCCAGCTCCGATCGCTGGCAACCAGCGCAGAGTGACGGCAAAAATCAGCAGCGCATAGACCGCCATGACAAAGGAAGGAATTGCGATCGTGGCGACCGTCACGACGCCGGCCACCTGGTCGACCGCTGAGTTACGTCGTATCGCCGAGTAGCAGCCAAGCGGCACGGCTATCACGACCGCCCCTAAGATCGAGATCAAAATCAGTTCGATTGTATAAGGTAACTGGTCGAAGACTATGTCGGCGACAGGCCTCTGGCTGAATACGTCGTAACCGAGATTGCCATGAAGCAGCCCGCCGAAGAACGTGACGATCTGCACAACGAGCGGCTTGTCCATTCCCATCTGCTGATGCAGCAGCGCCTTCATTTCGGGCGTCGCCCGTGGTCCAAGCATAACCGCGGCAGGATCGCCCGGCACTGCACGGATCATCAGGAACAGAAGAGTCACCGCGACCGCAATAATTGCGATCGCGAGGACGAGCCGCTTGAAAAAATAGACCCACATGCTTCCGGCCTATTCACATCGCTCGGGCTAAGCCGACTTGAAGTCGAGATACAGCGGAACTCCGTCCGGGCGGGTTTCAGCTTCGATCTTGGTCGTCCGGTACGCCGTGGGCGTCGCCTCGTTGGTCAGCAACCGGTAGGCACCCGATTCTTCCATCAGGTCCTGCATCTCGTAATAGAGCTTCGCCCGTGCGTCAGGATCGTCGATCGTAATCGCCTCAGCGACCAACTCATCAAAACGCTCGCTGCGGAAGCGTTCCCAATTCCACACGCCGACTTGCTCACCCACGAAGTAGGCCGTTGCAGGATATGGATCGGGTACAGAGGAGAACCGATTTACAATGAGCTGCAGGTCTTTCCAGCGCTCGCCCTCGGATTCCATGCCGAGCGTCCAGAACGAGCCGGAATCCTGGACATTGACCTCGAGCGTGATGCCGATCTGCGACAATTGCGCCTGCACCGCCTGAGCTATGGTCGAATAAGTGCTCTCGTTAAGGCAATCGATGGTTAAGGTCAGATCGCTCACACCGGCCTTTTCCAGGAACTCCTTGGCCCTTGCCAGATCGCCCTCCGGCGGGACGAGCGACTTTTCGCGGTGCCCAACAAGCCCCGGAGCAATGGTGCCTGTAGCCACGTTGACTTGGCCCGAATATGCAGCATCCAGGATCTGCGGCACATTGATCGCCCATTGGATCGCCTTGCGGACATTGATGTCCTTCAGCGTTGGGTGATCCGTATTCATGCCTATCCAGACGTAGCCGATCGAAGGCCTCACCTCGATCCTCGTGTCGGGAGGCGGATTGCTCTTGAAGATCGCAAGCGAATCCAGACTAATACCAGTGAAATCGATGTCGCCCGCTTGGTAGGCGCGTTCGGCCGTCTTGACGTCGCTGATCGGCACGATCCGAATATCGTCGAAGCCTGGCTTCGGCCCTGACCAGTCAGGATTGCGGGTCAGAAGAAGATACTGATTCGCCTTCCACTCGGCGACCACATACGGGCCGGAGAAAGCGGGCGGCTTCATGCCGAAATCGCCGCCGTCTTTGGTTGCCTTCATCACCGCATCCTCGGAAACGATATGCCCAACCCCAAAGGGAAGAGTGATGCTCCAGAGAGGCACGAACGGCGTCTTGAATACGATTACGCCAGTATAGTCGTCCTCCAACTCGACGTGGTCGAGCGGACCCCAATCGGGCTTAACCGGCGAATTGTGTTTGATGACGCGCTCGAAGGAGAATTTCACGTCCTTGGCGGTCAGCTCGCCGTGACCACCGGTAAACCTGATGCCCTTCTTAAGACGGAAGCGGACATGTGTCGGGTCGACCTGCTCGATCTTTTCTGCCGCCTCCAGCTCCCAGCCCCATTCGGAGCCAGGCTTGTAATGCGTGAGCTTCGAATAAATGCAGTTCATTACATCGACATTATAGCCATTCTGGTAGAAGCCCGGATCGAGCTTATCGATGTCAGAAAGGGAACGCGCCTTGAGCACCTTACCTTCGGCTGCCCAGATGGCTTGCGATAACGGCATGCCGGCAGCTATGATTCCCCCTCCGAGCGCTGCGCCGGCCTTGAGAAGGGTCCGGCGGCTCACACTGTCTGCGAAAACATTCACAATCGAGTCCTCCATTTCGGTTAAGCGATTTTCCCTTCGAAGCAGGGCGCGCTTTTCACACTTGTTATTTATATGGACCATTGAAAGTACTTCTATGCCTGAAATAGCCTCAACTGAAGGTCATTTCTTCGTCGGTATAAGAATAAGGCTGTTTGCGCATCTTCGGATGCCGCCTAATGAGCAGTCCGGAGTATCCATGCGATGCAAAATAACGGTATGTGATTTCGCCCTCTGAGCCGTTCCATCACGTTTGCGGTAAGGAATGTAGTCAACAGTCGCCGGAATGGGTTCTGAGTTCGCGGTCTCCGGCAGCCAGATCTTCGCTGCTGGGCGGGTACCGTCGGAAAGCGGAATCCAAATATTTTCCATTAAAGTAACGGGGCGCGATCCGAGAGCAATCTTCATCGGCGACCGTCCATGTTGCCAAGCTTCCACATTCCCATGTCCCTTTGGGTTTAGCGATTTTAGGAGCCGACCTGCTCCCACGCTATTGCTCGGCAAGCCAGGAGAGCCTCTCTGGGCTCATCAACGTCTCGGGTGCGATGCGGGACCTCCGAAGAAGTTAGGCAAACACATGTTCGGCAGAGACCTATAGCCAGCGGCTGACTGTACTTCAAATGAGTATTAATGGTGGACCGCATAACTAAGGGTCATGACCGGGTTTAAGCAGTTTAAGGGGGCATGTCTGGATGTTCTCCGCATTTGCAAGCGGTCCGATGACGATCTGAACAGAACGGTTGGGTGCAAGCCATGTGTCCGGCCTCATTGAAGTACCTATGGCTGCGGGCCCTGATGAAGTTCGCGGGTCGGATCCCAATCAGAACATTGGCACTACGCTTCACAAACCCTAGCGGCTATTCCGACCCTCGGCTGGACCGGTTTGTCATCACATTATCGGTCACCCTCGCAACTCGAAAAGCACCGTGATTGTTTCTTAAGCTGGGCAACTTTCCGGAGCGTTCGTTGCGATAGGAGCCGCCTTTGGCGAGGACGGACAGACGATCCGCGCCAACTTTTTGGCCAGCGCCACGGCGACGACCCTGAAAGCTCGGCGGCCGAGCAATTCCGTGATCTACGCTGAGTCTTTGATGATCCACGCCGAGTCTTTGGTTGTTCTGCCCCAGCCCAAGACCGCGTGAGCTCGACAATCGGCAGGCGTCTTACGACGAAGAGGTTCTCGACTTTGTGTCTCTGGCGATAGAGGGTCTTGTCGTAGGGGAGGGAATGCACGGTCGAGCCCTTGGCAACGAGTGCTTATCGGAACCAGGCGCTGTCGGTAGCCCCGGTCGGCGATCAGGCTGGCCGCCGGCGGCAGGGGGCGTCCTTGTGGTCGCTCATCTGACCTTCTGACAGGAGCAGGACAATCGGCCGGCCGTCACCGTCGCAGTCAGCGTGGAGTGGCCTGCTGCCGGTTTCGTGGACACCGAGATAAGGTGTTTAACGGAACTGGAGAGTGGAAAAGCAGAGAAGGAAGTTCAGCCGCGAGTTCAAGCTTGAGGCAGTGGGGCTGGTGAAGGATCGAGGCGTGGCGGTGGCGCCGGCGGCCCGCGACCTCGATCTCCACGAGGATGTGCTGCGCAAATGGGTGCGCGAGCTGTCGACCGATCCGCAGCATGCCTTTCCCGGTCATGGGCAATGAAGCCGGACCAGCAGGAGATCGACCGGCTGCGCAAGGAAGTGGCGAAGCTGAAGGCGGAGCGCGACATCCTAAAAAACTGTCACGGGCCTGTGCCCGCCTGCGCGCGGTAGAAACAGCCCGTGCTACCCTCGCACCTCAGAAGGTAGCGGCCGTCAGCTTATTGGAGGCACAGTCCCCGTTAAAAAGCGTGGTCCATGGGTGCATGCGAACTTGAGAGTGGTGTCGCCGTTCCAACGGCGATCCCGATTAGGAAGATGAAGATAGGCATAGCCCAGACCCTCCCGCCGACAATTTTTGATGGAGGATTTGCGATGCCCAAGATCACGACCGGTGACCGCCCGGAATTGAAGCCGGTCAATGTTGGTGCCGCTGGCATCGACATCGGATCAAAAATGCACATGGCAGCGGTCGACCCGGGCTGCACTGATAGGCCAGTGCGAGCGTTTGGCACATTCACGAAAGACCTGCATGATCTGGCGGACTGGTTCAAAGCGTGCGGCGTGACCAATGTCGCGATGGAATCCACCGGGGTCTATTGGATCCCGGCCTATGAGATTCTTGAGCAGCATGGGTTCGAGGTCATTCTGGTCAATGCGCGTTACGCAAAGAATGTGCCTGGGCGCAAAACGGATGTCAGCGATTGCCGCGTGACTCCGCCAGCTTTTTCCATCCGTGTCAGCAATCTTGACGATCTTGTCTCCAGTGCGGAGAAACATCCCAGTCGTGTAAGGTACTAGAGGCTGCCATGACGGGTGTCCTTGGTCTGACTCCGCATGACATCTCTGAAACTTACTTTCATCTGAAGTCTAACACCAATACTAGTCCTTGATCGAATAACAAATATACGCGGACAATCCTTCCGCGTCAGACGTCGTAGACCAGAAAAGGTTGACATGTATCTTCTCTGAACTCTCTAGATAAATCTTACTACGCTTGACGTCGACTAGCGGACGAACGAAACGGAATTCAAGAGAGCCGAAGCGGGCGATGCTCGCATGGTTGAGAGCGGCATACTTGTGGTGGTCGAGGTTGAATGCCCTGAGAACAGGCCGTCCTACGGATTGTTACGCGGGAGTTTCCGTCCTGATGCCGAGATCGCAACGCTGCGCGCCTATCTGCGTCAGCGGGAGCGGCTAGTGGAATACGCAGCTGCCCATATCCAGCACATGCAGAAGGCCCTGATGGAGATGAACCTGCAACTTCACCACGTTGTCTCCGATATCATCGGCGCGACCGGTATGCGGATCATCCGAGCGATTGTAGCGGGCGAGCGCAATCCCGATGTATTAGCGACCTTCGCGATGTGCGCTGCCATTCCTCTATCGAGACGATCCGCGCTGCACTGGTGGGCAACGACCGGGACGAACATGTCTTCGCGCTCACCCAGTCGCTGGAGCTCTACGACACCTACCAGGCCAAGATGTTCGACTGCGATCGCAAGCTGGAATCCTTGATAGCGGAGCTGACCGACAAAGGGGCAAAGCCGGTCGGCAAGCTATCCAAGCCACGAGTGAAGACCAAGCAGGTCAACACACCGTCGTTCGATGTCAGGGCTGCACTATATGGCGTCCTTGGCGTTGACCGAGATCCATGGGTCGGGTCCGTCACTTGCGTTGAAGCTCATCGGCGAGTGCGGGACGGATCTGAGGGCATGGCCGAGCGCGGCGGCTTGGAAGATCTGAACATCGCTGGGCGCATACCGCCCGCCTTTCGGAACCATCTGGTTCCTACAGGCTGCGACACTCCGGCTCCGAGCGCCGTATCGCTACCGCCCGATAGTCGTGGCCGCCAACCGCAACAGCGTGCGCTTAACCCAACCTTGCGCACTTATGTGGAGCAGCGACTGGCCGGCGTCGTCATGACCCCAAGTGGCACCGCCATTCCTGGTCCGGCCATTCGGTGGAAGGGCCGCCGGCACGGTCCGCGAAAGGATCGGCGATGGGCCTGGAGCCCGGAGCCCGGAGCCCGGAGCAGATTGCCCGACGCTTGCCGATCGACTTCCCGGACGACAAGACGATGCGCATCAGCCACGAAGCCACCTATCACGCCCTCTTCGTTCAGGGCCGCGGAGTGCTGCGCCGCGAGCTGACGGCCTGCTTGCGAACAGGACGTGTATTACGGGTCCCCAGGGCGCGCGTCCGAGGCGAGGCAAGGGCTTTGTCTCGCCGGAGATATGATCAGTCAGCGTCCCGCCGAAGCGGCCGATCGAGCGGTGCCGGGTCACTGGGAGGGAGACCTCATTCTTGGTCTTGACAGCTCGGCGATCGGCACGCTGGTTGAGCGTACGACACGCTTCACGATGCTGCTGCATCTTCCCCGGCTTGTGGGGCATGGCGAAGCCCCGCGGATGAAGAATGGGCCTGCTCTCGCGGGAACACGGAGCTGAAAGCGGTGCGTGAGGCGATTACGCGCACCATCATCACCTTGCCCGAAGAGCTGCGTCGTTCCCTGACTTGGGACCAGGGAGCCGAAATGGCTTAGGACGATCGGCTCAAGATCGATGCGGGTGTGCTGCGATGGGGAGCTTCTCTCGTCGCTGAAAACCGAGCGGACAGCACGTAAGGACTACGGGACGAGGGATGACGCCAGGGCGGACGTGTTCGATTATATCGAGCGCTTCTACAACCCTCGGCGACGGCACTCGCACTGGGCTATCTGAGCCCCCTCGAGTTCGAGGAGAAAGCTATGCTCACTTAAACCTCGTGTCCGAAAAACCGGCAACAGGCCAGAGCTTGGAATTCTTGCCGTGCAGCAACTTCAAATTCGCGCAGCGCACTCAACGGAAGCCGTCATATCCTCCGACATGAGTAATTGTTATCCCGGCTCTGATAAAAAGTAAATTGCGCGTCCCGGCCCCGTTATCTATAAGGATCGCGATGTTCAATATCGAATGATCCAGCTGCGAGCCACGCGATCACTGGTCCGAAACATTGCCGAGGTTCGACAGATGCTATTCCGGGTGCAGCTTACAGCACTACGAAGCGATCAATGCCCGCCGCGTCAAACAAAATAGTTATCGCCTGACCGGGAGAGTGCGGTGACGAAGAAAACTTAGCTTCACGGTGTGTGCACGGCGATGTGCACGCCTTTTGCGAGCGGGAAAAGATCGATGAGGCCCCCGATACAAGGATCACATTGATGACCCTCTTAGAGGGCGAGCTAACGCCAGTGTGGCTTGCGTGATTGACAATATGGCTTCTCAACTATTCTGGGCCTACGGCGGACCTTGATTCCGCCTGGCCGGCGCTATCAAGTAGCTCCCAAGCAGCGCCGGTCACCTTTTCGATGGTGATTATGGTGAGCCGGCGTTCAACGGCCGCGCTCGGCGAAGGGGCGTCGCCGCCGGCACGGATTGCTCGTTTTCTTGACGGCGGTCATTCACAGCAATCGGCGGTGGTTCATTTGGGCGTCTCTGTCGCCTTCATGGTGAAGCGGTTGAGCTTAATCCATGCTCAATGCGTACACGGAGAACGTAGACGGCATCTTCACGCGGATCCCCGGTCAGCGTGCTGCCGAGGCCAACCTATTTCTACGGCATGAAGTCCGAAGACGAGATCTTCGTCGACATCGACAAGGGCAAGACGCTGGTCGTGCGCTGCCTCGCCATCGGCGATGTCGACGAGAAGGGCATGGTCACCGTGTTCTTGGAGCTCAACGGCCAGCCGCGTCGCGTCAAGCCCGACCGGGCGCATGGCTCATCCGCCGCCAAGGCGCGCCGCAAGGCCGAGCCGGGCAACGAGGCGCATGTCGGCCCACCGATGCCGGGCGTGGTCTCAGCACTTGCGGTCGCCGCCGGCCAGGCGGTGAAAGCCGGTGACGTGCTGCTCTCCATCGAAGCGATGAAGAAGATGGAGACGGCGCTGCATGCCGAGCGCGACGGCACGGTCGCCGAGGTGCTGGTCAAGGCCGGCGACCAGATCGATGCCAAGGATCTGCTCGTTGTGGTTGAGCCTGTGTACCCATGATTTTGGGGGCTGTCGACGCGGTCGGCGAAGCCGCTCGCGTCAAAGGCGGCATCGCGGCCGGCATCGGCGCAACGTTCGAAAGTTTCCATAGTAGATCATGCTGCTGCATCCAGCGCCCGCGGCGGCACGGACAACGCCGTGCTTTCCTTTGCGCCACCGATGGAGGCTTTCAAGTGCGGTCGCGATTTCGCCGCCTGACTCGAGCTGGTCCCTCGGCAGAAGTCGAGCGGCGGCAAGCAACGACTAGGGAAGGTATCGAAGATGGGCCAGCGCGATATTCGGCGGTTGCTCATCATCGGCGCCATGACCGTGGTTCGATGGGCATCTCGGAGGCGCGCCCGACGGTCCTGGCTTGCTCGCTTGATCTTGAAGAAACCGCGCATGCCGGTGGCAATCGCGCTGGCCAACAAGATGGCGCGTGGCATCTGGGCCATGCTGACGAAACAGGAGGACTACCGAGATCCGGTGACGGTGCCTGCGTGATTTGCAACAACGCACCTGAGACCGGGACGTCGGTGATGTGAGGAAGGCATGAGCTGCATGGGCAAATGATCGATCAGATCGGGGTCAGGAAAACCAGAGTCAAGTTGAGAGCCCACGCAAGCTCGCTTTGCACCGCACTCGATCACATGTCCAATGCTTCAGGTTCTTCCTTGCACACAACCCCTTCCGGGATGCCCATAGGATGACAGGCATAGCGCCGATGATAAGCAGCCGTGGAATATCGCGTGGTCCATATTCGAGGTTTTTCCTAGTCATTGCTCACCGCCGCCGGTCGACTTCTGCAACGGGACGAGCCCAAGCCAAGCGGCGAAGTC
Source organism: Mesorhizobium sp. WSM4830 (assembly GCF_055811495.1). NCBI lineage: Bacteria > Pseudomonadati > Pseudomonadota > Alphaproteobacteria > Hyphomicrobiales > Phyllobacteriaceae > Mesorhizobium > Mesorhizobium sp. WSM4830. The sequence goes on from NZ_JBVVQI010000041.1 coordinate 14,462, forward strand.
ACGGCCGCATTTGAACGTGTCCGTCGGCGGCGCGGAGGTTTCAATCGTGGGTGCGGCGATGGGGCCAACGCCGGGCATGGTTTGCAAGCGCCGAGATGCCGGGCGACGATCCCCTGATCAGCCTCCCAGCCGCGCTGATCAGCCCGGCCCATCCCGGAGAGCACGGCGACCAATGCCGCCAGCTTCACCTGTATGGGGCCATGAGTGTCAAGCCTGCTCCTGCATTTATCCCATCTCCTGGTTCGGCCGATTGGCACGCCGGTGCTCACGCGACACCGCAACGCTAGCGGGGTGGATGGCATAGGCCTCGATGTCGCGCGCCGCAGCCAGAACCGGCGACGATCGTGTTATGCTTGTTCGAGAGCGGTAAGAGACCGGCTTGGGTCAAAAAAACTGCGACATGGGACGCCTCCTTCTGAAGAGTGTTAACAGCGCCGAAAGATGCCACACTCTCGCCGCTCGCCGCGTAGGATCTACGCTGCGGCACACGATCGGTTAGTCCGCGCGGCAATGTCACACGCCGTCGGAGCGAAGAGCTGGACAGAGGCTGACTTCAACGTGGCGAGTCGAGAAGCAAGCCTTACGCGCGGTAAGTCCAAGTGAATTACTCTTTGGTCCTACAATCTTTCCATCGGCTCTGCGCATTACGGGGCGTCCCCTTGAAGAGATAAAAGGCGTCATTGATAACAAATCCGTCAAGACCGGTGGCCCGGGCATAGGTCAGCAAATCGCTTGCGCGATTAATGAAGCCAGTTCCGTTGAAGTTCAGCGAGGTGTTGCAAAGAACACCGACCCCACTTTTTGCCTTAAACGAGGTAAGAAGTTGAAAGAGACGCGGGTTCTGCTCATGAGAAACTGTCTGAGCCCGCGCTGTTCCGTCGACATGCGTGACGGCCTTCAACCGGCTATCGAGAACCTTTTGGAAAAGAAGCATATAGGGCGACGGGCGTGCTAAGTCGAAATGGAGCGCAATGTCCTGCTCCAGGCAAACCGGCGCGATCGGGCGGAAACCCTCCCGGTTTTTGATGCGGTTTAACCGCTCATGCGTTGCCTTTGAAAAAGGCGCCGCGAGAATTGACCGGTTGCCGAGCGCCCGTGGCCCGATTTCGCAATTCCCTTGTACCCAGCCGATCACCTTGTCGGTGAGCAGGGCCGAGGCAACTTGGTCGTAGTCGAGTGGATGGACCTCGAGCCCGGTGCGATCAATTTCGTCAAGTGTGAAAGGCTGACCTGAATAGACGTTCCATTTGATTTTCGCATTGCCCGTGAAATGCCGCATCGCGTCGACTGCAGTCCCGATAGCCGAGCCCGTATCGTTTGTGCACGGCGGTATAAAAACATCGGGAAAAAGGTTTGTTTCGATCCATCGGCGGTTCCACTCGCAATTCAATCCACACCCGCCCGCAATCAGCAGCGGGAAGCCCTTTGTCAGGTTCTTCTTCGCAAAGGCGTGGAAGGAATCGAAAATGGCATTCGAAACTCGCATGGCGAGGGTGGTGAACTTCTGATGGGTTACGCCAATGTTGTAGTAGGGAGAATGCCGCAGATCCTCCTTGCTAAGCGAGAGCAAAATACTGTCGCGCGGAAGCAGAAATTCGATCAGCGCCTGCTCGTCCCGGTCTGGCGATCCGGGCTGCCCATAGGCGCAAAGCGCCATTAGCTTGCCGGGGTCTTCGTCGCGCAATCGTCCTTTTGGCAAGGTGAATTTCGGATCGGCCAGCGCATAAAGGAAGGCATATTTGTTGCCAGGAGTCGCCATCACTTTTCCCAAATGCACAACCTGCAGGCGCTCATCGATTTCATAGAAATCTGCCAACACCCCTTCCCAGATCAGTGCATAACAGGGCGTTCCGGTAGGGAATGGGGACATGCTGTAGGAGCTCCAGAGATGGGAGCGCTCGTGCGTCGAGGAATAGAAACGCACCTTCTTCCCGAAGATGGTCTTCTCGCCGACTATCTCCGACCCTTGGGCTATGCCCTTATAGCCTGCCGCGACGGCGCTGTCGCTCGTGAACCCTGTCTTCGTCCACCCACTGATAGCGATCACATCCGGAATGGCGTCCAGGCCGCCAGCGGCATCGAGGAACGTCGTTGGAGTGAGGGTCGAATATCTGGGAAAGCTGTCCTTCTCAGCCTCGAATGAATAGATGAGCTCGGCTGATGCTGCATCCAGTGCTGCAATTGCGCCATCATGGCCCGGTTTGAAGGACATTATCCTCATTGTGTCAAGCTCCTGCGGATGAAGGCTATCAACCTTGGACGGGGAAAAATTCAGGGTTTCGAGGCTCAAGTCACGTTTTTCGCGCGCCTTGGATGCCGTAAAGAGGTGCTTCAGAATTCGCCGGCATCGGATCCGTCCGAATTAGAACGACCTGCAAGGAGCGATCCGGCAAGCGATTCTGCAAGTATCATTGGTCTTGAGGATGGATTATTGCTGTCATAGTTTAAATACTCCTATCTACCCGTTTCCGCGCTTTATCCCAAATAATAAGACGGATTCGGATATTATTCCCCGTATTTCCTTCCATGACGAAGGTGAATTGATGAGGAATTTCCAAGCGCATACCTTTTTAGCACACAACACATCAGGGAACAATTAACGCTTTGTTATATTTTGTTGAATGATTGTTAATTGAAATGGCGCATCACTTATACATTAATTTTCACACCCGAAGGGATGATTCCGGTGATTTGCGCGAAAGCACTGGCGAACAGACAAAGCGCTAGCTCGGGCGCTTCGCCAGTGGCTGACGAACCTCACGAGTTGGTCAGCAATTTGTCGTGCCGTGTTGCGACACGTCGGAACTGCTTGAGCTTGTTCACGGTACACGACAGTCGGTGAGAGATGATGTACTTGAATCGAAGGTACTTTGCGTTGAACAAAAGCCGGCTCGACGCTTGCTGCGCTGGCGCAGGCGGGAAAAAATCAAGCCGCTGCCAGCACGCCTCGCCGCCAATGAGACCCTGCAGACTTTGGCGCGGACTTGAAGGACAGCCGGACCTGGGCGTCTTTATCCCAATATAGCCGAATCTCCGGGCTGGCGGAACCTTGGCCAGCCGCCGACTGACGGCATAGGTGCGACGACAAGCCACAAGCTCGGTCTCGGCTCGTTCGAAGCAAAATTCGGAGAGCGCTGGCCAACAAAGGCGATGTTCATCGGCAACTCTCTGCGCCGCTTGATCTCGCCGTTGAGACGTTCGATCGGATCGGCAAATGGAGCTTGGCGCGATGCTCCTTCGGGAAGGTCATGTAGGCCACCACGTCGGGCTCGGCGTCATCCATGATTGTCGCCAGCTTCGGCAGCTTCGGCACCTTCGGCCGGATCTGGTCGGCGACGGCGCGCCATTGTACGGACGCGGCCTCGGGCGTCTCCTGGGCGAAAGCGGTGGCGATGAAAGCGGAGACGACGCGGCGGCCGCTCTTGCCGGCATGGGCCAGCACGTTCCTCATGAAGTGGAACGCGGCAGCGCTGCCATGTCGTGCACAGCACCTTGGTGACGGCCGCCTTGATGCCTTCGTGAGCATCGGAGACGACGAGCTTGACGCCGCGCAGGCCGCGACGTGTCAGCTTGCGCAGGGACTCCGTCCAGATCGGCTCAGCCTCCGAGGTGCCAATCTCCATGCCAAGCACCTCGTGCCGACCGTCCGCGTTGACGCCGACGGCTATAATGACGGCAAGCGGGACGATCCGCCCACCGCGGCGGACCTTCAGGTGAGTGGCGTCGATCCACAAATACGGCCAATCGCCCTCGATCGGCCGCTCGAGGAAGGTCTTCACCTTGCCGTCAATCTTCTCGCACAGCCGTGAGACCTGGCTCTTGGAGATGCCCCATCCCCGTCGCCTTTAGGTCGTCGACCGCGCGCGTCGAGATGCCCTGTACATAGGCTTCCTGGATGACGGCGGTGAGCGCCTTTTCGGCCATGCGGCGCGGTTCGAGGAAGCCCGGGAAGCAGGAGCCCTGGCAGAGACCGTCGGCGCCTGAAGGGCGACCAGGCGATCGAAATCCTCTTGGAACTCATGCAGGCGGATCAGTGCCTCATTCCAGCGCCGCTCAAGCTCCCCGGCGCCGGTTCTCGGGTCGACCTCATCGTACTGGGGCCGCGCACGCCCCGCTTCATAGTGGGGCCTGCCGAAGCGCGTTCTCAACCTGCTGTCGCTTGTCGCAGTGCTCTTGGCCTTGCGTCTCTATGGGAGCCAGCGCCGCCTCGATGCCGATCGGCTGCATGCGATCAAGATCCTTCTGGGCGATCGCTCGGTCAACCCGCATGCCGCCGAAGCGTATGCAGTCGACGACGGCTTTGTCGCCAAGGTCCCACGACAGACATAGCGTTGGGTGTTGCTGTAAGCGGCCGCAGCGAGCACAGCGGACGAGACCGGGCAGCAAGGCTTCGCCCGGCGGACCGCCCCGCGGCCCAGGTAGCTCTTTCCGTTGGCGTTGTCGGCGATCAGATGCTGATTCCTGTCGAGCTCCTCACAGGAAATATATGCCTGGTGATGATCGCCCACTCCTTCCAGTTCCGGCGCATGCTATCACGCACGACCCGCTTCCGGCCGCTTTCGATCAAAACGCGCGTCCCACGCCGGACAAAAGCATATGACCCAGCATAGACCGGATTGGTCAGGATGTGGTCCAGCGTGTGATAGACCGGGGCCTCCCACTCGATTACATGCTTGCCGCGGCCGGGTTTTGCGCGCCAGCCGTGACCCTTCTAACGAGACCGCACCGACACGGCCCGGCCTATGGCCGCCAGTGCATATTGGAGTCTTTGGCTTTAAAGGTTGTTCTTGACTTGCTAGCTCGTCGACTACACGATGGGCCTACGGCAAAGATGCTCAGCGTTGATCTTGCTCATTGCCGTCTCCTTCAGTTCCGGGTCCACGGTCCGTCGGCTGGCACAGATGCCGCTTCGATGAGTAGCGACTGCAACAGAGCCACCGCTTTCAGCCGATTGTCGTCGGACATCTCGGTTGGTGGCGCAGCGAGCGCGAACAAAATCCAGTTGAGTGCGCAGCGGGATCTTCATCGGCATGTCCTCCTCCAGAGAACGAGTCTCTCGGAGAGAAGCTACGAGATGATCGACAAGCGCGCGAAGTTCGAGGAGGTATGTGAGGGGAAGATGGAGCTCGGCAACGACATCGATCGAGCCGGCCTTTGAAGTGACCATCCAGTCCGGAAAATGGAATGACCCGCCATCCGGCTGCTGGATTAAAAGATGACGGACGCCGTCACGCTCATGTTCGCCCGACCACAAGAACGGTCTGCCCAACCAGAGGTTGGAATGGATAGGTGACGACTGCGTCGATGCCGGATTCCCGGCATTATAGCGCGGCTTCCGACGGCGGTGCCCAACACTGGGCAACGATCACTTCACTGATCGAGACCGCCTTATGCCGCGCGGCATAAGCATGTTTATGCCGACCGCCGAACTATGCCGAGCGCCTTCTTCCGATCATGGCGGTGTATGAAGCGCTTTGCCCGCCATTTCGACCGAAAGCCGGTAGTTGACACTCGGCACAGTTCTTATGCTCAAAGGGCGTTCAAGAATTCAAGAAGTCGGTCTTTCGGCCGAAATCGTTCGGTCCTTTGCGCGTTCGTATGGCTTCAGCTTGGCATGTGCAGATTCCTTCAGCTCAAGATTTGCGTGATGTAGTCGGCGTCGTTTCCATCGCCTCATGGCCTAGCCGCAGGACGATGACCGAGCAATCGACGCCCGCCTGCAGCAGCTCCATGGCAGCGCTGTGCCTCAAAACATGAGGCGATAACCGCTTCGAGCGGAGGGTGACGCAGTGTTCGCAGGCCTTGGCGACATGTTTGTTCAGCAGCGCCTGCACGCCGTCGGCGCTCAGCCTGCCGCCGTGCATGTTTGGAAAGAGAGCCGTTGCGCCCCGTTTCCTGGGTTCCTTGAGCCAGCCCCGAAGGGCTTGCTGTGCAATCTTCGTGAGCGGCGTACTTCGCTCCTTGCGGCCCTTGCCAACGCATCGCACGTGGGCACCGTGCCCCAGCATTACCGAGTTCCGGTCGAGATCATGACCTCCGAGACCCGCAACCCCGTTTGTGCGGGCAGCAACAGCAGAGTGTGGTCACGCCCTCCGAGCCATGTGCTGCGATCCTGACGGGCCAGGATCGCTTCAATCTCGGGCCTCGTGAGAAACTAAAGCTGTCGCTGAGATAGTTGCGCGCGTATCCATCGGGGCTCATCGTGAAGACGTTGTCCAACCCCATCGGGAAGCCGGACATACGTCACGATCTTGAATTCGCGCGCCCTTGGGTGAAGCGTCCGTTCGCCGATGGCACCTACGACGCCGAAGCTCATGGACAAAGCCAGCTATCTCGACTTCTTGATCGAGATCATCCGTCTGACGACCAGAAGGCTTGCACATCCTGCCCGGCCGGTGGGGGCGTCGAGCGGACCTGGGGCTGGATCACAAGATGGCGCCGCCTCGCCCGGCTAGCACAGCGCATCGACGTCTCGCAAGCCATGATCCTTTGTCGCAATGAGCGGCAATCATCCGCCGAAACGCTCATCCTTGAATTTCAAAAACGGAGTTAACTCGAGTACGGTCGATAATTAACTTCCGGTTCGTCATGACCTACCAATTGTTGTAGTTGCGTACACTAAAATGTTAAACTACCATCATAGCCTCAACAGATTGAGGGCACACGATGACTACAAAACTTTCCTCTGAACCAATAATACCCGATTACAAATTCAAAGTATGGAACAACTTTCCCGTCTACTACACAGATGATCTGGATGGCGGCGGACTTGAACTCGCTGACGACTACATTCAACTATTCAATTCATTTAAGGACCGGCCTCGCTTTAAGCGTATGTTTGAATGGTGCAGTGGTCCTGGATTTATTGGATATTCGATGTTGGCCGACAAAATTTGCGAGAGTCTATGTCTTGCCGATTTTTATCGGCCTGCTATTGAGGCCGCGCAATACACAGCAACCAGGAATAATATCAACGATCGTGTGGCAGTTTATCAGGGGTATGGAATTCAGGCGCTGCCAGATTGTGAAAAATTTGACCTGGTCGTTGGCAACCCACCACACTATGTTGAGCGCCATATGACCGAATACGCCTATAAGATGGAGCCTCGTATATATGTGGATGAAAAGTGGGCTTTGCACCATGAATTTTTTTCTGGAATACGCAATCATCTTAATCGCGATGGCCTCATAGTTTTGCTTGAACATGGCAAGGGATCACATATCGATACTTTCCGACCTATGATCGAGTCGTCGGGACTCAAGATATCCGGATGGCAGTGGTCGCGGCGATTTAATGCTATTTATTGGTATCTGTTCATCATGCGAGACGATTCGGAAGTGCAGCTGCAGGTACGCACTCAGGGCAACGAATCTGAATTAAGATTGGCTTGACAAGCCGGCCCGACCGACCAGCAGCGTCTCGACCTGCTCGAAATTGGGAGTTCCTCCATATCTTCATCGGGGACGCGTCCCGCATCGCGTTCTCGCAGATCCTGCCCGACGAGAAAAAGGAGAGCGCCATCGCCTTGCCCACAGGAGCAATGGGATGACCGGTTGAACCCGCTTCGCCGGCGCATGATCGAGGACATGACGATCCGCAATCTGTCGCCGGCCAGGCAACGATCCTATCGTGCTCGCGGTAGCGAAGTTCTCCCCATTTCGGCCGGTGACCGGACCGGCTAGGCCTTGAGGACGTTCGCGCCTTCCAGGTGCATCTGGTCTCTACCGGATCTCGTGGCCGGCGCTGAACCAGACGGTGTGCGCACTGCGGTTCTTTTACGGTGTGACTTGCGTCATGCCGAGATCCCTGAGCGGATCTATGCCCCCGCGCGCCACCCACGCTGCCGGTGGTTCTCAGTGCCGACGAGGTTGTTCGCTTTCTCGAGGCAGTGCCGAGCCTGAAGACGCCTACCGCCTTGATGCTCATCGACGGCAAGTCGATGTTCTCGATCTTCAGACCGGTCAGCTCGGATACGCGCAGCCCCGCACAGACAGCCAAGTGCAGCATGGCGCGGTCGCGGATGCCCTCCCACGTCGTGGGATCGGGCGCGTCGAGCACGGCTTGTAACTCCTCCCGCAGTAGATAGGGAACCAAGCGCGCATCCGTCTTCTTGAACGGGATCGCCAGGACGCGGCGGATCTGATCCAGTGCTGCCGGTTGCCGGTACTCGAGGAAGCGGAAGAACGACTTGATCGCCGCCAGCCGCACGTTGCGCGTCACAGCCGCGTTCTTTCGGTTGTCCTCGAGATGCTCGAGGAAGGCGCTCACCAAGCCAGCGTCGATCTGCTCCAACGTTAGCAGGGACGGTTTGACCTTGAGCTTTTCGGCGGCGAACACGAACAGCAGCTGGAAGCTCAGGGCATAGGAGTCCTGCGTGTGCCGACTGACGCCTCGCTGGCGGGAGAGCGTCTCGCGCAGGAACGCTTCAATGAGAGGAGCGATCGGCGTCATGACCGCCCTCCCTCCGACAGGAACTCTTCGCTGGCCGCAGCGACGTCGCGCATGAGCTCGGCGGTAGCTTCGAGATACCAGTAGGTCGCATAGATGTTGACGTGGCCCATGTAGGTGGCCAGCGCCGCCATATGCGCCCCGCATCGGCTTCGGCCAGCCGGGCTGCCCTGCAGCGCACGCACGGCGAACGTATGCCGCAGATCGTGCAGCCGAGGACGGCGCGTCGTCCTCGATCGGATGCCAGCTATGCCCACCAGCCTGTCGAAGAGCTCTTTGACCGCGATGTAGCGGAGTGCCCGACCACGCTTGTCGATGAACACCGGATCATCGTGCGAGCGCGGCCGTCGATGCGCCAGATAGCGTTCCAGGCCTGCTGCTGCCGTGTCGTGCAGTGGCACCAGGCGCGTCTTGCGGAACTTGGTCTCGCGGATCAGCAGGCCGTCGCCGGTCACGTCGGCGACCGTGAGCCTCAGAGCTTCTGAGATCCGCAACCCGGTGGCCGAGAGCAGCGCGATCAAGGCTGCAAAGGTGAGCGGGCGCAAGCTGCCCTTGGGCCGAAGCCGCAGCGCAGCCTCGATCAGGCGATTGATCTCGTCTGCCGAGTAGATGTGCGGCGTGCGGCGCCTCTTGCGAGCACCGAAGTGATTGGCGGGCGGCAGCTCATGCCCGGCGTCCTCGACTTGGGTGTGGCGCACGAAGCGGCAGATGGCCCTGAGTCGTGCATCACGTTGCGCCACGGATGGCCCGAGCGCGGCCTATTCGATCGCCGCTTGCGTCTCAACGTGCGTTTGCGCGCGCTCGGCCGCGAAGGCGGCAAAGCTCTTCAGCAGGTACTCCGCATTCGACATCGCGAAGCCCGTGGCGCGGCGCAGGGCGAGATAGGTCTCGATCGCGTCTAGCATCACAGCGCCTCCGGCCAGGGCTGAGCGACCTGCTTCAAGAGCGCGACATCGGCCTTGGCGTAATAGGCCGTCGTGTCGATGCTTCGGTGGCGGAGGACCAGACCGATCTTCTCGAGCGGAACGCCGCAGCGCAGCATCTCGGTCGCCGCGGTGTGCCGCAGGACGTGCGCCCCCTTTACCGACGTCACGATGCCGGCGCGCTTCATGACGCGCTTCGTCACCGACGAGATCCCATCGCCGTTCCGGAACGGTCGGCAAGGCGCGATCGTGCGCAGGAACACGCGATCGCTACGACAGGCAGACGGACGGCATTCGAGATAGGCGGCGATCGCATCCCCGACGTCTTGCGGGAGCGGCAGGCGGACCTCGTAGCGCGCCTTGCCTGTGACCCGGAGCGAGCCCGCCTGCCACTCGATGTCAGTGAGACGGAGTTGCGCCACGTCGCCGGCCCGCAGTCCGAGGCGGGCCAACAACAGCAAGATCGCGAGATCACGTCGACGCGCACTGGTGTCACCATCACAGGCGGCGATCAACTGATTGACCTGCTCGGCCGACAAATATCGCGGCATGTCGGCAAGCTGCCAATGGGCGTAAACTGGAACGGCGTTGTCGAGACCCGCCTGACAGCAGCCTTCGACTGCAAGGTATCGCAGGAATGCCCGAAGGCTCGTCGTCATCTTCTCGATCGTGCCGCTGCCGCACTTGCTCGCGCGTTCCATGAAGTAGCCGCGAACATCGGCCGGACTCCAGCCAGTCGGGGCCGATCCGAGCGCTATCATTATGCCGGCAGCGTCGCGAGCGTAGAGCCTGACGGTGGCATCGGATGCCCCGCGATGCTTGCGCAGCCAGGCCTTGAAGTCGGTGACCAACTTGGGCTCGGCGGGCGCCGTTACCACGGCCGCGGATCGGCAGACGCCGACCTCGACAAGGTGCCGTCGAAAGAGCCGGGCGCCGTAGATGGTGTGGTGGTTCCGCCGGCCGCCTCTGACGCGCGGACACCTGCAGCTGCGCAGGTGCTCGCTGAACGCCGCCAGATCGATGTCTCCCAGGCTCACGCCGCGCTCGACCATAATGTGGCCGGCATGGGCTGCCGCCCGCAAATAGCGCACGGCCGTGTCTGGGCTGTAGCCTTGCCGTTCGAGTGATGCTGCGAAGCCGTCGAGGTATGGCCCGCTTGGCCCGCTCCGCAGATGCCCCAGAATCTTCGATGCCGAGAAGTAGGTCTCCAACATGTTCGTCCCCGTTTGTGACCGGCCATCAGTGGCCAAGTCGATGGGGCCGCGAGCACACCCAGTTATGGAGACAAGAAGCGCCGAGATTCACAGGAAAATGTCAGCGACGCCACGCCGACTCCCCATTACTGGATCTGCCCATAAGGCAGGTAATGGGCATCGCCCATTACCTGCCGCAACCGGCATTGCTCCAAGTGCCAGGGAAAGGCCGGGAATGGCTCGCCGCGCGGCAGGACGAGCTTCTGCCGGTTCCCTACTTCCACGTAGTATTCACGCGGCCGGCCGAGATCGCCGCAATCGCCTTCCAGAACAATGCGGCAATGTACACGATCCTGTTCAAGGCGGCCGCCGAGACGCTGCGCACGATCGCCGCTGATCCCAGAGATCTCGGCGCCGGGATCGGTCTCGTTGCGGTGCTGCACAGATGGGGCCAGAACCTCACCTATCACCCCACCTACATTGCATGGTCCTGGGCGGCGCTATCTCCCTCGATGGAGGGCGGTGGGTCGCCTGCCGGCCGGGGATCTTCCTGCCCGTGCGCGTACTGTCGCGCCTGTTCCGCCATCTCTTTCTGGAGGAACTTCCTAGGGGCCTATGATGAGGGCGGGCTGGGCTCCTTCGGCGATCTCGCCTACCTGGCAAAGCCTGATGCCTTCGTCTGCTTGCTCGCCGAGGCTCGTCGCCGTCAATGAGTCGTCTACGCGCCGGTACGGTATCCGTCGCCATGCGCGCCGTCACCCTGACCCTTGTCCCGCCGCACAAAGCCGCAAGCAGACAGCCCGGCGATAGAAGGCACTCCAACCTATCCGACGGCTCGCGCCATGCCGGTTCCGTCTTCCACCGTGCTACCATTTCGCTGTCGCCGCATTATGAACGCCCTTCACCAGCCTAGCACCGACGATCCCGACCGCTCCTCCAGGCTACTATCCCCATAGCGCCTTTCGTCGAGACCGTGCCGGACGCCTCCAGTAGCCAAATAAGGTTGTACAGACATTTCATACTATTTCACGGAATGTTTGCGACCGCAAATCGCTGACGATGGTACGTTCACCACTAGGTCTTAAGTCAGGAACGGCTAAAGCGCATCTGCCGATACGACGCCGTGCAGCAACAATGGGGATACAACTAAAATGGCAGGAAGAGCGCTCATCCTAATTGAGGGTCATCCCAGGGGTAACGGTCTGCTATACGTCCAAGCGGCCCAGCGCCTCGGCCTTTATCCAATTACTCTATCGGCTGATCCGACCCAGTACGACTACATTGCAGCGGAAAGGGTTGAGGCAATCTGTGTTGATACACACAACCTCGACTTGCTAATCCGCGAATGTTCACGCATAGGCGCGATCTATGACATCGCTGGCATTACCTGCGCCTTGGAGAAGTTCGCTGCGATAGCTGCCAAGCTCTGCCGGTATTTCGATTTACCGGGACCGAACGCCGAATCCATAGAACGATGCTGCGAAAAATTCACTCAACGGCAGGTTCTCGCGGCGGCCGGGCTTCCAATACCCGCTTATTGCTTGGCAACGAACGCGACGGACGTAGAAAGCTCGGCCGCGGAGATCGGCCTGCCAGTGATTGTCAAGCCAGCCACAGGCAGCGGCAGCCGCGGTGTTCGATTGTGCGGCAACATCGATGAGTTAGCGGAACATACGACTTTTCTGTTGGGCGGGAAGCACATATGGCGGTCTCCGCCGAGGATACTGGTCGAAGAATTCGCACAGGGCCCGCATTATAGCATTGACATAATGGGAAGCGAAGTCATTAGCATCAGCGTCCTTGATTTCTGCCGCCCGCCCCATTTTGTCTATCGTGAGCTCACCTATCCGGCCGTGCTGACCGATGACGCGCATAAATTGGTCGCTGATGTTTCGCTGAGCTGTTTGCGAGCTTTAGGCCTTGGCTGGGGGCCAACGAACGTTGAACTTCGGTGGACCAAGCGCGGCCCGGTCGTCATTGAAGTCAATCCGCGTCTTACGGGTTCGCCTGCTCCTCAACTGGTTCAGCTGGCTTACGGTGTCGATCTCGTCACCGAGCACATCAAGCTCGTCATCGGCGAGGAATGGAACTTACGCAGAAGCAGTTCGCAGACTGCGGCTGCTCGGTTCCTAGTTGCTGATCGCGACGGCATCCTCGATTGGATCGCTGGCGACGGTCGGGCGGCTGCCGTATCAGGTGTCGCCGAGGTCAAATTGTACGTCAAGCCCAAGGCGCCGATCGTCAGGAACGGTGACGTGCAAGACTGCCTCGGACATGTCATTGCCGCTTCACCCACCCGCGTTCGGACCGAGGCGATGCTTCAACGGGCTGTCGACTTAATCGATTGGTCGATACGGCCGTTCCCACCCGAAAAGGAATAACCAGCGTCCAAACATCTTCGCGCCAGAGCTCAGGAAAGGCGACCGCCAGTTGACAGTAGACCCGCAGGATGCGCAGAAGCTGCGCCGACAGCAAGCGCGAAGGCCCGCGGCATGGACCGTTGTCAAGGCGGTAGGCGTCTTCAGGCTCGGCACTGCCTCAAGAAAGCGAACAACCTCGTCGGCACTGAGAACCACCGGCAGCGTGGGTGGCGCGCGGGCATAGATCCGCTCGGGGATCTCGGCATGACTTGAGAAGCTGAAGCGGGAAGATCGCCGGCTTCGGCAATGATGGTCAATGCATCGATCGGACCGATGCCCGGATTTGTGGCGGGAGCTAATCCCTATGTGCCGCAGCAGCTCGTTGGCCTTGTCTCGATCCCGTTGCGTTGCTGGATCAGGCTACAGCTCGGCAATGATCATACGGAACATACAAAAGATAGAGGAATAGGAGGAGAAAAGACGACGGTTGAAGTTTTGACGGAAACTATTGCTCTGTATTTACCTATGCATGTTCAGTGTATTTTTGGTGAGTTGAAACTCAAGTAATGCGCGTTCATCAAAATTGCAACAATATAAAACGGAATTTTAAAAAAACTATCTTTTGTTCCTGCATCTCTCTGGTAAGATGCCTCTTGAGAAAAAACGATCTCTTTTCTGCAACTCAACATGGTGTGAGCGTCAATTGCCTAGGGTGCCCATAGGGTCGATGCAGCGCCGGCAGCGGCAGATTACCATCTGTCCAGAGGCGCTCCCGCACAGTGGCAATAAGGAGTTCGTGCTTTCAGCCGCTGCCATTGAGCGCCCATGAAGGCATTACCGCACCCATTTGCCCTTGCACGGAGGAACTATTTATGAACAGCCTGGATCAGGAAAAAGCATCGGAGCGCGCCGCACGAGAGCGCATGAGGGTGTCCCATGCTCTCGACGGCGACCCCGATCGCTTGGCCCACTTATATCGCGGATGGGCGAGTGCCTTCGATTTGGATCAGGCCCGCATCGGCTACCGCGGGCCGAAGATCGTGGCGGAACTGGCAGGCGCTGTGCAGACAGCCTATCTGACCGGGCCGCGAAATGGCACCACGATCCTGGATGCTGGCTGCGGAACGGGGCTCGTCGGCGTGGAACTGGAACGCCTCGGCTTCCGATTGATTGACGGATTCGATCTCTCCGAAGAGATGGCCGAAAAGGCCCGGCAAACCGGTGCCTACCGCCATGCGCAAGGCAATGTTGACCTAAACGGGCCGCTCTCCGACCACGCCAGCGCCAGCTATGACATGACAGTCTGCTGCGGTGTCCTCACCCTCGGGCATGTCCGACCGGAAGGGTTGCGCGAGCTGGCTCGCGTCACCCGTCCGGATGGCTTCGTCATTGCAACCACCCGTAAGAGCTATGCGGAGACGACATCCTTTGAAGACCAGGTGCGGCATCTGCAGGATGAGGGGAGGCTTATAACGGCACAGTGTCTAAGGAACGGCAGATACGTCGCCGAGGAGGATGCGCACTATTGGGTCTTCCAGGTGCCCGAGAAGACCAGCGCTCCAGAGGAACCGAGGCCATGACGACGCTATCGAAAGTGGCAGCCGAGCAACGCGTCAAGCTCTTCCCTGACGGCTCCTGCTCGCGGGCCAGCACATACTTGAGACGCCGGAGGCCTTTAACGCTGAGGCCGCATAGCCGCAATTCTCGTCCATGCTGTGACAGCCAATCGCGGCGCCCGTCGGTTTACCAGCAGCTCTTGCTCCGGACATATGAGAAAACCAGGAAAGTACATGAATAACTCCCGAATCAGGACCTGTGCTCTGCCATCCAAGCCGGCATTTTTCACCTTGAATGGAGCAACGTTTGGATCATGCAGTTAGACGGTGATCAGAGACTGGAAGCTTATCGGCGGATGCTTCGTATCCGTCGATTCGAAGAGGAGGGCATGCGCCAGTTCGAAGCTGACAGAATCCCTGGTTGGTTTCACTCGAGCGTTGGTCAGGAAGCCGCGGTCGTCGGGGCATGTCTTGCGCTTCGGAATGTTGACGCCATGACAGGGACGCATCGTTCGCACGGTCATCCGATCGGGATGGGTGCGAACCTGGATGAGCTCATGGCCGAGCTGATGGGAAAGGCCGGCGGCATTTGCAAAGGGCGCGGCGGTTCAATGCACGTTGCAGACAATTCGGTCGGGATCATCAGTGAATCCGGTATCGTAGGAGGAGGCATCCCTCTAGCCACAGGATGTGCGTTCAGCGCCAACGTCCGGGGCGTCGATCAGGTCACCCTGTGCTTCTTCGGCGATGGGGCTGTGAACCAAGGCACCTTCCATGAGAGTCTCAACATGGCGTCCCTGTGGAAGCTTCCGGTCGTCTATTTTTGTGAGAACAACGGCTATGCAATGACCACCTCGGTGGCGCAAAGCCACGGGCAGCCAGACATCGCGCTCCGGGCAATGGGCTACGGCATGCCAGGTATAACGGTTGACGGGCAGAGTGTGAGCGCCGTCTATGAAAGTGCGGCACAGGCCGTCACGCGAGCACGCGCGGGCGAGGGCCCTACTCTGATCGTAGCCAATACCTATCGGTTCGATGAACACGATTTCGGTTCGGTGATTCCAGAGGAGCCATATCGATCGGCTGAAGAAGTAGAGGCTCAAAAACGCGAGCGCGATCCGATCTTACTTTACCGCACGGTGCTCATGAATGAAGGAGTAAACGAAGAAAGTTTAATGTCTATCGAGAACGAAGTCAGACGAGCTGTCGAACATGCAGTGCAATTTGCTTTAGCTAGCCCAATGCCTAAGCAACAATCCTTGCCAGATTTCATGTTCAGCTCACCACTGTATGGTTCATAGCTTCATAGATGGCTGGAGAGGGATCAATCCATGGAAACTGTTTCGCGGAAATTGACAATCACGTCCGGCCCCCATGTCCAAATGACTTATTTCGAAGCGCTCATGCAGGCGCAGATGGAGGAAATGGATCGGGATGAGCGCGTCGTCTTGCTAGGAGAGGAGCTCTCGGCTCATGGCTGCGCCAAACTCATTAAGCGGTTTGGCAAAAACCGGGTCTGGAACACGCCGATTTCAGAAGGCAGTTTCACCGGCCTCGGGATCGGGGCTGCCATCAACGGACTGCGGCCGATCGTGGATCTCTCAGGCGCCAGCTTTGTCTATCTCGCTTCGGATCAGATCATCAATCAGGCCTCGAAACTGCGTTTTATGACCGGAGGCCAGATCGACATTCCGATTGTGTTTCGTTGCTGTATGTCCTCGCAGGGGTCCCTGGCGGCACAGCACGCCGACCGGCCCTATCCATCTTTTATGAATGTGCCTGGCATCAAAATCATCAGCCCGACCAATGCCGCCGACATCAAGGGGCTGATGAAATCGGCCATTCGCGACGGCGATCCGGTAATGGTCTTCGAAGACACCCGTCTGTGGCCGCTCAAGGGCAATGTGCCCACAGACCCTGACCATACAATCCCGATTGGCAAAGCGGATGTGAAGCGCGAAGGACGAGACATAACCCTTATCGCTATTGCCGGTGTCATTCGGCCGACGCTAGAAGCTGCAACTGCGCTCGCCGAGGAAGACATTTCGGTCGAAGTGATCGATCCACGTACGTTGAAGCCACTCGATCATGAGACCATCAAAATGTCAGTCGCCAAGACCGGACGTCTCGTAATCGTTGAAAACGCGCACCGCGTCTGCAACGTCGGAAGCGAAATCGCCGCGGTGATGGCGGAAGACGCGTTTGATCTGCTGAAGCGCCCGATCCTGCGGGTGAGCGCTCCGGATGTCCACGTGCCCTTTAGTCCAGCTCTCGAGAAAGATTTCTTCCCGACGAGGGATCACATTATCGCCGCCGTACGGCGGTTGCTGTGACATTCTCGACTCCGCAAGACGGAAGCGAAACGTGCAGCAGCGCGTTTTAGGCTGCGACGTCGGCAACCTGAGCCATATCGTGACCCCGGCGAAGCAGCATCCTCGGTTCGTGCATTCGTTTACGAGCTTCTGCACAATTCGGGAGGATTGATGTCCTGGTCAACAATGCAGCCATCGTGGTGCATAAGTCGACTGACAAGCAAACTGCCGACGATGGAACCGCCTCATAGCGGTGAATCTTCGCGGCCCGTTTCTGACGGCCAAGTATGTGGCGCCCGAAAATGAGACGAATCGGCGCGGGCGCGTTCGTCAAGATGGGCTCGGTCGAGGGCTTTATGGTCAACCCATAGCACACGGCCTATGCCGCCACGAAAGCCGGTGTGCACCGCCTGACGCTGGGACTGGCGGTAGACCTCGGAAGCTTAGATTTAAGTGGACGCTTGGCGAATGACGTATGTGGCTATGGTGCAGCCGTCGAGGGTGGAAGCGGCGCCGCTGAGCCACTGCCGACGGGTGCAGTCCGACAGCGGACGCGCCGCTCCTGGACGGTCGAGCAGAAGCTGGCGATTGTTCGTGAAGTGCAGGAGTCGAGATCCGGTGGCCCTTGTAGTGCGGCGTCACAAACAGGAACGCGAATCACGGTCGGCGCCGCGCTGGCTCCCTGCAAACGTCTACGACCACAGGCCACACCTCTCAATGCCCTTTCGTCCAGAGCTTCATCTGTGGACGACCCGCCCCGCGGGAGCAAGTGGTTTTGAGACAGATGGCATTGGTGGGCGTTCATGTATTCGGCCTATTCATGCGACCGCTACATGGTCGCTGGCCCTGAACGCGGATCGAGGCCTCATCACCGGTCGCGCTGATCGCGCATGAAGCTCTTCGGGCTTTCGCCAGCTCTGCCGCTTGCCATCACGTGTCAGTGCACTTGAGCCATTCGGTGTTTGTCGTGGTTCCAGATCTCAGACTCTCGCGGAACGGAACCACTCGCCGGTCGTCATCATTGTCCAGATGATGCCGACAAGCTTGCTGGCGACCGCAACCGCGATAAGCATAGGAGGCCCCTTCAATCCATGATCCATCCAAGGTGGCGCGCGCGCACCAAGAGGCCGCGGGCTCGGTGCAACATCAGGAATGCCTGATCCTGCTCGGACTTGATCGGCACAAACCGCATGCCAGGTCGAGAGACAGCCTCGCAGATGGCCGCAGCATCCGCAGCGTCGTTCTTCGCTCCCCGGCGAACGTAGGGCTTAATGGTGGAATGAAGCCGCACGTCGTGTCCGAGCTTTCTGATCTCCCGAGCCAATAGTGACCGGAGGCGCAAGCCTCGATACCGATCAAGCACGGACAACTTCTCTCTGCAGCGTATTGCCTGCAGTGTCGGAACCGTGAACGTGAAACACGTGCATGCCAGATCAAGGCCAATGGTTGCTGGTTCCATATTTGTAGGCTCCCTGTTCGGTGAAATGCGGGACCATCATACGGTCCCGTTCGGGGAGCGGGGCCGTCTTCCCCATCAATGGACTGCGCGATGAACTGCTCAACGAGACGCTGTTTACCTCGCTGGCTCATGCGCGCTTAGCCATCGCCCTGTGGCGCTCGACTACAACACCGCGGCTGCACTCCCAAATCGCCTGGCAGACACCGGCCGGAAGCGTCGATGTTGGCGACCCAATCGATTGTTTATTGTCAGATACCAGACAAACTTCTGCGTGCAATGGTAAGGATACAATACGAAAGGCTGCAGGAAACCAAGACAAACTCGATATTGGCATGACTTTTGCTCTTAAGCAATAACTAAACAGGGCTGTTCGATGGCTATGCCGACAATTTACTTATGGATGTCACTCGCACGCGATTCTTTGAACGGATGCATGCGACCGCCTGATCCGGCGCCAGTGCGTCTTTATCCTGGAACTCGTCCGCGACGTTGGGCTGCGCACATTCCTACAACTTTATATGCATTGTGCTCAATCTACGCGGCCTCCTCTTCCCCCTCTGGGTGGCGGCGCGAGCGTAGTCAGCGACCATCAGTTCCTGCCGTTCTCACAATGGCTGCACCCCTTTCGGCGATTGCCTTGCCGTCAATGAGATATGACCTGGGTCGTCAGGCTCCGGTGGGACAACTCCCATGACGAGGTTAGGTGTGCATTCCGAAGTCGCCCGGCTGCGAGAAGTGCTGGTCCACCGGCCGAGCGCTTGCCTGCGCCGCCTCACCCCGCGGAACTGCAGGGACCTTCTTTTTGATGACGTGCTTTGGGTGGAGCGCGCAGGACAAGAGCACGACATGTTCGTGGAGGTCCTGCGCGACCTTGGCGTGGTGGTTCACTCGTTGGATCAACTGCTTTCTGTTACGATGGCCTTGCCGGCGGCGAGCCGTTGGCTGCTCGACCGTCGCGTCAATGCTTCCACTGCTGGGCAAGACATGGTCGATGAATTGCGAGGCTGGCTCCGTGAAATTTCCCCTGATCAACTCGCGACCTATCTAGTCAGCGGGATTTTAGCTTCGGAACTGCCGTTCCGACCGCGCAGCCTGACGGGGCAAACGCTGGAGCCGGGGGATTTCGTCCTCCCCCCATTGCCAAACCAGGTTTTCACACGTGACAGCTCCTGTTGGATCTATGGTGGTGTCTCGGTCAATCGTATGTATTGGTCTGCAAGACAGCCTGAAGCTGCGAATATCGAGGCGGTCTACCGCTTCCATCCGCGGTTTCGCGAGGCCAGCTTCACTTACCTGGTGCCCGATGAAACAGACCACATTTCCAGTCTCGAGGGCGGAGATGTGATGCCGATCGGCGGCGGTATTGTGCTGATTGGAATGGGCGAACGAACCACACCGCAGGCGGTCGAGACTCTGGCGCGCCGCATATTCACGAATGGCGAAGTGACCCAGGTTATCGCAGCACTGATGCCGCGGAATCGCAGCTATGTGCATCTTGACACAATCTTCACCTTCTGCGACCGCGACCTCGTGACGATTTACCCGCAGGCCGTTGAGCTGCTGCAGACGTTTTCGTTGCGACCGAGCAACGCTGAGGGCGTGCTCAATGTCACTAAGGAGACTAGACCTTTCTTATCGGTAGTGGCAGAGGCGCTGGGTTTGAAGGCTCTCCGTACTGTCGAGACCGGTGGAGATATCTTCGCGGCCGAGCGGGAGCAATGGAATGCCGGTAACAATGTGATCGCAATCGAGCCGGGTATTGTGATTGCTTACGAACGTAACGTAGACACGAACACGCTCTTGAGGCAGGCCGGCGTGCAAGTGATCACTGTCGAGGGTGCGGAACTCAGCCGGGGCCGTGGAGGCGGTCACTGTATGACTTGCCCGCTGGTGCGCGATCCGATCTGAGCAAAGGCACCATGACACGCGCGGTACTGCAAAGACCATTCGCGACTTTGGGAAATTTCAGCTTTTCGCCAGGTTGGCGAGATGCTCGACGGTATTTGCCAACGCGCACATTAACCCGATCGGAGTCCTTCCTGTGGCAGCACGTTCAGAATTCTCGATTCAGGCCCCATCCGCGGTGGTTATGGTCCGTCCGCATCATTTCTCGGTCAATACTGAGACTGCGGCTGACAATCGCTTCCAAGGAACGAATGATGATGCTCGTAATCTGTCGTCGCTCGCCTATGCGGAGATCACCCACGCCACCGCGCTGCTTCAAGAGCAGGGCATAACGGTGCATTTGTTCGAGGGCGAACAGAGCGACGCCCCGGATTCAGTATTTCCAAACAACTGGTTTTCAACCCACGCTGGCGGTTACATAGCTATATATCCGATGAAGGCTTTAAGTCGCCGGCGAGAGCGCCGGGACGATATTATTGAGATGTTAAAGGGTCGATATAGAGTACGGGAGGTTATCGACTATTCTGGTCTTGAACCAGACGGGCTTTTCTTGGAAGGTACTGGTTCTATGGTGCTCGATCATATCGGTCGGGTTGCCTATGCCGTAAGATCTGAGCGCACGCATCCAAATGTACTTGAAAGGTTTTGTACTCAGTTCAGTTTTGAGCCTATGGTGTTCTCGGCGAAGGACCCCAGCGGAGTCGACATCTATCATACGAACGTACTGATGTGCGTCGCGACCGACTTCGCAATGATTGGGCTCGACATGATCGCTGATCCAGAGAGTCGACGCGAAATCGTAAACCGATTCGAACGGTCCGGCCGTCGGGTGATCGGGCTGACCAATGCACAGATTGAGAAGTTTGCAGGCAATGCGATTGAGCTCCTGGGCCGGAATGAGCGCATCTTGGCCCTGTCGACGACCGCCCTATTAACATTGACTACGGATCAGATTGAAATGATCGGCGAGAGCGCGCGGCTGCTGCCACTAGCAATCCCTACGGTCGAGCGGGCTGGCGGTTCCGTACGATGCACCATCGCCGGCGTGCACCTCACATCTCGGGAGTAGTTAGATGTTTGATCTCGAGCTTTAATGGAGCGGATTGAGTTTGAAGCGTTCCGGTTGTGACGCCCACGCCTTGCAGATGAACTCGTAGGGGGAGGATGGCAGGCTCAGGCGACTCGGCCGCGTCGACATGCGACGCGATCTGCTAGCGGCCTTCGCCGCGAAGCTGTCGCCGGACGATGTCGTGGTGATCGAGGCCACCGGCAACGCGACGTCCGCTGCAGCTGTGGTTGCGCCGCATGTTAACAATGTGGTGATCGCCA
>NZ_JBVVQI010000042.1:0-35859 GCF_055811495.1 Mesorhizobium sp. WSM4830
CGCCGTCGTGATCTGGCATCTGCTGATGAAGCGGGAGAGCTACGCGTGGGCAAGGCCGTCCCTGCACGCCAAGAAGCGACGATGCTCGAGTTGGCCTGGCTGTGGCTGCGCAATCAACCGAGTTCAGCGCACCCGCTGGTTCCACGAACGCGTGATGCGGAATCAGGGGCGCCTCAAAAAGACAACCATCGTCGCCCTGCAAGGAAGCTGCTCCTGGCGCTCTGGAAATACGTGACCGCGGGCGTCGTTATCGAAGGTGCCGTCATGAAGGTTGTCTGACGAGACCACACCGATACACTCATCCCTCGAGGTCTGATCAGCCTCGACGGATCCACGAGGCGAACCGAGATCCCAACTGGCTGGAATGCCGTATCAAAGACGGGCCTCGCCTTCTGGGCCCTGCCGCCGCAAGCGGGATTTTGGTGCAGCCGTCTCAAGCGGCGACCGTATGTGAGTTTGACCAGGCTCGATTAGACCTAGCCGTGTCACGCAATCGGGCCCAGTTCATTCCGCCGCCAATTGGGAGCAACACGATGCCGCCCTAACACACCTCTTGACCTCAGCATCGTCATGTGAGCCCGGGATCAAACAACTAGCCTACGGGTCTCGGCGGGCGCAGATGCACCACACTAGACGGCGCATACACGAATCCCCGTCAATCCGACCGGCCGGCGGCGGCACCATAAATCGGCAGGAGAACAGCGCTCCTCATGTTGGGTCTTGAAAAGCGACTCCTAACAATAGCTCTGGACGACATCGAGCGTACGGTCACCGTCTCGGCCGCCGGCGATAGCTCGACGCCACAGGTCAACCAATATTGCCGATTGGGATGACGGTGTTGAGGCGGGACAGGCTCTCCGACGGCGTTAATCGTGCATGCCGGCGGTGGCTTTACCCCTGCGGACGCCGATGTGCCTTTGTCGGCAGGCGGCGCGAAGGGCGCCACACTACTGGTAGCGACGACGATATTGAGCGAACTTTGCGGCCAATTCCTCCGCACGGTCTTCACATTCGTTCAGCCCCATTGCGTCGCAATCGTAGGCCAACAGTTCGCGCATAATTTGCGCTGACTCCGCCGTGAAGCGCACAGTCCCGTCGCTTTCTACGGCCTCAATACCGTCGTATTTCTGACACCCTCTGTTGACCTGCACCGCATCGTCCATGGATAGGTCTTCAGGCAGGTCGATCGAAATGTCTGTCGGAGCAATCCTAACGGGATACCCTCCCACGAGACCCAATGGACCCGGCGCATGCACGACACATTTTACGCGATCAGCCAACGCACGAAGAACAGCTGTCGCCGACGATGCAGTCACCAATTCCCCATCAAGGCCTCCAACCCGCCGAAAACGTCCGGCAACGTTCGCGAAAATCACATCGTGGTCCAATTCAGGCCCAATTCTCTGGCCGTCGCGATATATGGTCAGATGGTAGGGCGCGCCGTCCGTGGAACCCGTCCTAGGCATACGATAACTCACGTAGTGTTGGGCAAAGAACCGCACATCGATTGCTTTGACTTCGCAACCAAGGAGATGCGCGGCCGCCAACCTGATGCCCGGCACGGCATTCGCGACGTTGCCGATGCCAATCGCTGGCGAGAGACCCTCGGCTGCAAGGACGGCGTTGGTTACATCAGGGTAGGACGCATTCACGACCGTGCTCTCAAGTCTGGCCTCTCGAACGGCCCTCATCAGGCGCCGCACGAGAACAAGATGCATTGGCGTCCATACCCCGGCGCATGCTCGATCGATCTGCTGATACGCTTCGGGCGGCAATAGGGTTATCACCCACCATGAATGCAATGTCGTTGCATTGAAAATGATGTCGGGACGGAGAGCAGCAAGCTTTTCTGCTGTATCCTCTACATTCATGAGGTCCATGGGTATCACCTCAATTGTCGGATGGTAGCCGAGGTTCAAGGCCGCGTGCTTCGCCAGGTTGGTCCTTAAAGTGGCCCGCTGCACATTTTTTGCTCCGACATGCAGATCGTAGGGTCTGCCGCTTTGACTGAGAAAATCAAGGACCTCCCCACCAAGCACCCCGTAGCCAATAATCAGGATACTCACGCGATTCTGCATCGGAGACCTCCAAAAGGATGGTGAATAAAATCAATGACCGTGGAATTTTCCAAGATGATGATCCGATCTTTCAAAGAGAATTCTACCTTATCATATGTACATATGTAATTATGATAAATTTGCGTTATGAAATTTTAAGATTCATTTCTGGCATCGAGCTTGTAGCGGACCTATCCGGGGGCAAATCAAGGAACTTGCATACCATCTCTTGCACGGCTGGTTGGCCTGATGCTGAAACTGAACGGGGCTCGATCATGGTGCAGATGGGGAAGTGCGGCACCCACTTGGACGTCGCGTCGTGGTGCTCCTGGGCGAAGGCGGGACCGCCGGCCGATGGCGTCACTAAATATAGGTCCGCGCCTCGTCGCTTGCCGGCGCCCTCGTCCTGGCGCAGCAGCGCCGACCGCGCCGGACAAATGCGCCCCTCAACAGTCCGTTGGCGACATCCGCGGCGCAAGGCATGATCCGCCACCATCTCGCCCGCTGACGCAGGATAACGCGGCCGAGACTTGCGCTCTCACGATCAGCGGCCAGGGAAGCGACTTCGTGTCCAGGTCCGCCTGGCTTTGCGCACGTGATCCCATAGCTGCCCGGACGATGCCGTCCGTCCACAGGAAGACCGCCCTGCCTCGTCGGCCAAGCGCTCCGCAGGAGCCACGGTCACGCGCTGATCGGCAATCCTACGCTCCTCCGAACACCGCCCACTTCTCGACCGGCGGCCGGCAATCGCATTACGTTTGACGTTGCAGACGCCGCGTTCGTCCTTACCAGCCGCACGTAACCGCGCCTCCGTCACGTCGTAATGTTCGACCAAGCATTCGGAGTCGAACAGCACTTCCGTTGGAGGCCCGCCGAACCGAAGACGCTCCCCCCATTCCCCAGCACCCGCCTGCCCCGAAACGAGGAGGCATTTTCAGCCGAGCGAGTAACACAGCACCGCAACAAACAGACGCACCCAAACACACTGGGCGCCGATCCATGCTCGCGAGTCGCCCAAATCGAGCTGCCTCTGAATGTTCGGCGTCGTCTCAAGCCGAACCGTCACGCACTTCTCCCGACGCCAACCCTGCACGAGAAGTTCCCGAACGAAATCTTACACAACTCATGTTCGCTTTCCAGTTCCTGGCGCACTACATCGGCCGCCATGGCCGAAAGGCGCTCCCGCAGCCAATTGTCTAGCCCGTCAAACGCGCGGACACACAGGCCTGTGAAATGCAACAGTCCCGCCCTTGCGTAGAGACCGTGCTCCGGTCCCTGAAGTTTTCCGAGGTAACATTCTTTGGCTGGGAGCAAAAGACGATGAAGGCATCGAAGTTCTCGGACGCGCAGAAGCGTTCATTCTGAAGCAGGGATCGGACGGAATCCCCGTCGCGGAGATCTGTCGTCGGGCTGGGATCAGCTCGACCTAATTCAACTGGAAGAAGAAATACGACGGACTACTGCCGACTGAGATGTTATAGCGGAAGGGATAGTCGAGTTTTCAATTTCAGCTGAATGGATCACCGGATCGACGGGAACGCATCGGCGGATGCAATCGTGAGGACTCGCCGCGTTTAATGGTCGTGACGACATGGGACGCCTTCGAAAGAATACTTGCCAGCTCCGCGTAGAGGTCTATGCCATCACTGGTAAGGACCATGCCGGTTCCTAGTCTCACAAACAGCGGAACACCAAGCTCGCCCTCAACGACTTTGATCTGCCTAGTGATCTCTCCCAACGTCACCTTCAGCTCGGAAGCTGCAAGCTCAAGCGAAAGATGGCGTGCTAATGCTTCGAATCCCTCGAGGGCAGTGAGGACAGTGAGAGACGGAAGATGATGGGTCATTGGAAATTCCACTCAGATCGGCAGTAGCGGACGGCACGACCGGTTATCCGCGTGGTCCAGTGGCCGATAGCCACTGCCGCGAGCCCGCACGGGTTACCGTGAGATAAATTAGTCACGTTCGGTTTCTCAACGGAACTGAGCTCCGCCGTAAGCCCAAGCAAGTTGCGCGCCAATTGGCAGCACCGTTTGATTTGCACCACTCGTCCACATCGACAAGCCGCCCCCCCGACGTCTCGTCGGGTTTCCGACATTCTTGTCAAGCTTCACGACGTTGCCCCCAGTTAATATCCAGTTTTGAGTTCGATTCCGGCGTGGGTTTTGCCCTGCTGGGCGGGTGAAGCGACGGGCGCTGGCGCGGAGCCTTTGGCATAGCGCAGCGCGAGCGACCGTCACGGACTGAAGGTGGTGGCGAACTCGGCCGGTATCTGCCAGGCGATTTGGGAGTGCGGCCGCGCGGTGTTGTAGTCGGCGCGCCACAGGGCGATGGCTACCCGCGCCTGAGCCAGCGAGGTAAACAGCGTCTCGTTGAGCAGTTCATCGCGCAGTCGGCCGTTGAAGCTCTCGATGAAGCCATTATCCGGCATGTTGTTCTCGGTGCCATCGTTTGTTCGGTCGTAAGGTTTGGCTAAGCTTGGCGGATCCGGGCCACGGGGCACCGGGAGCACGCAAGTGTCAATGACCGTGGAATCGGGACTCCGTATTTTGCGTAAAAGGGACCCCGGTTTGGGGCTTGTGAGAGGTACGACGTGGAGCGCCCGATCAGGCGGAGCTGGTCGGGGTTGCACAGCCTGATCGGGCGCGGCTGAATGGCTTTTCGGCTTTAGCTTGAGAGTGGCTTTTGAAGCGCCAGGACTCGTCCCCGGTTCCGACAATCTCGCAATGGTGCGTGAGGCGGTCAAGCAGCGCGGTGGTCATCTTGGCGTCACCGAAGTTGTCATCATGCCTCCTTCTTTGATCGCCTGTTGCGTGCGATCCGCGCCCGCAGCGTGTTGATCCGGTCATCTGAGAGCTCGATTTGCCACGGCTGTCCCTTCGTGAGCTGGTGCCCCTCGAGCCAGCCGCGTGCGAGATAGTCGAAGACGGTTTGTGGTGTGACGCCCAGGGCGGCGGCCGCCCCTTGAACAGAGGAGGTTCCATCTGGCCATCGGCCGGGATTGGCGCTCGTCCCGTTGATCTTGACGGTGGGGATGCCCCAACGTGCCCGCAGAAGCCAGACATTCTCACCTTTGAACGCGCAGCCGCGTGCTGCGACAAAGCCTTCCGCGTTCAAGGCCGCCGCGATCTCCTTGTCCATTTTGCCCGCGGCGTTAAGTTCGATCACACGGCTCCGCAGCCGCTCCACATCGATGTAGTCGCCATAGGTGTGGACCCGCCTTTGGAGAGAGTGCTCGCTTGTCGCTCCCGCTGCCACTTGAACCAGACCTGGCCTTGGAGGCGCTTCTGGTCGAGGGCGACCTCGCAGATGATGCAGCGCAGGATACCCTTGCGCTCGGCTGCCGTTGTCGAAGGGGCGTGCCAGATGCCGGGCAGATCCTCCCCCAGCTTTTGCAGCGCCTCGCGATCCGGTTCGCTCAAGACCAGGGGCTCGTCGCATCGCCAGCGTTCGTAATCCTGTTCGATCGCCTCGGCGGCGCGAAGCTTCTCTTCCCACGCGCGCTCCAGCGAACGCGCCACCAGACGGTTCTCAGGCTCGACCGCATCGTATTGGCGCCGTGCACGTTCTGCCTCATAGCGCCCGCTCGCGCCGCAGCGCCCACTGCCGCAAGCTGACGCGTCTCCTCTTCGATCTGGCCCAGTGCGGCGATGGCGATGACGATCTTGTCCGGCCGCAAGGCCTCGAGCAGGATGCTTTCGATGCGCGCATCGACGGGCAGCGCACGCACTTCCTGGCATAACGGCCCGCCCTCCTGGTCACGGTCGGCGCGACACGTATAGACGGGGTAGTCGCCCGCGGGACCACTATAGCGCAGGCTCATCCGGCGACCGCACCGTCCACAAACAGCGATGCCCTGCAGAAGTGCCGCCCCCTTGCGCGGCACACCGGAATGACCGGCTTCGTAGCGATTGATGTTGTTTGCCAGTCGCCTCTGGTTCTCCATGAACTCCTCCCAGCCGATATAACCAGGATGGGCAGCCTGAAGGCAAACCTCCCAGTCGGCGATGGGGACCTTGGTCGTCCTCGGGCGATAGACGCCATGGCGAATCCGCCCGCCTTCCACCCGCCTGCGGCCATAGACATACGCCCCGGCATAGGCAGGATTTTGGAGAATGCTGAGCACGCGCGAACTATCGGCCTCGCGCCACACCACATCGTGCGGCGCCGGACCGAAGAGTGGGCGCACAGGCAGTGGCAGATCGTTCTTTCACAGGTATCGCATCACGGCCCGCGCACTGTGAAGCTCGCGGAACTTGGCGAAGACCAGGCCGAGCCTCGCCTGCACCTGCTCATCGGGATTGAGAATGATCTCGCCCGAGCGGCCATGCGCCAGTCCGGCGGGAACGGGAAGGCGTAGCTCGCCACGCGCCGCCTTCTGACGCTCGCCCTGATGGAGGCGCTGCCTGATCTGGGGCAACTCCGCCTCGCTCATGATGCCGGACAAACCGAGCAGCAGGCGGTCATGGTAAGCGCAGGGATCGTAGAGAAGTTCGCAGTCGGCAATGATGACGCCGAAGAGCGCGCACAAATCGAGGAGCTGATGCCAGTCGCGATTGTTGCGGGCAAGCCGGGAGGCATCGAGGCTGATGACTAAGCCGGCGTTCCCCAGTCCGATCTCGGCAATCAGCTTCTTGAAGCCCACGCGCTCAATGGTCCCGGCTCCGGATTTGCCAAGATCTTCATCGATGACGTGCACGCGTTCATGCGGCCAGCCGAGGGCGACGGCACGATCGACGAGGCGGTATTGCAGTTCCGTGCTTTCCTGATGATGCCGCACCTGGTTCACAGAGGACTGGCGGACGTAAATCTAAGCGAGCTTACCGCGAGGCGTGGCAGTAACGCATTCGTTCGGTCTATTCGACGTTCTCAACATGCCGATCCGCCGCTATCGGCGCGCCTGTCGATCGCATCCGCAAGAGAAGCCGCGCGAAGCCCCGCGCGATCTGCTTCTGCCTCTCCACGGGCAAGTTGAGCCAAAGACTCGGCAGAGTGATGATACTCGGGTTCGGAACTTTGGTGGTGGGGGTCTGGGACTTCTCGCCGGTGGATGGTACTCCAAACCCGCCGTGCTTGGCGTCACGGGATTTGGAAATGATGTGCTGCAATTCGCGGTCGGTCACGGATCGTTCCTCTGGCCGTTTTGAGTATACCTGACGAGATTCAGGATTGAACGAAGCCGCTGACGCGGCATTTGGCGGGTCGGTTTGCGGATGAAGCTTCTGTTTTGAAGGATTGCTGCTGTTGAAGCGCAATCTTGAGAACAGGAGCAATAATAAGATGGCCGAGATGAGCCCGCTTCGCCGGCGCATGATCGAGGACATGACGATCCGCAATCTGTCGCCGGCCACGCAACGATCCTACGTGCACGCGGTAGCGAAGTTCTCCCGCTACTTTGGCCGATCCCCGGACCGGCTTGACCTGGAGGACGTTCGCGCCTTCCAGGTGCATCTGGTCTCTACCGGAATCTCGTGGCCGGCGCTGAACCAGACGGTGTGCGCGCTGCGGTTCTTTTACGGCGTGACGTTGGGTCATGCCGAGATCCCTGAGCGGATCGCCTATGCCCGCGCTCCACGCACGCTGCCGGTGGTTCTCAGCGCCGACGAGGTTGTCCGCTTTCTCGAGACGGTGCCGAGCCTGAAGACGCGCACCGCCCTGACGACGGCCTATGCCGCGGGCCTTCGCGCTTCGGAGACTGTCGGACTGAAGGTCGGCGATATCGACAGCGAACGCGGCGTGATCCGGGTCGAGCACGGCAAGGGCGGCAAGGACCGCACGGTGATGTTGTCGGCGCAGCTTCTGCGCATCCTGCGGGTCTACTGGCGGCTGGCAAAGCCGCAGGGCTGGCTGTTTCCGGGCCGGGATGCAAATCGACCCATCGACGTTCAGGTATTGTACTCGGCCTGCCGCTCGGCGCGTGCGGCCGCCGGCATCGACAAGCGCGTGACGGTCCACACGCTCAGGCACAGCTTCGCCACGCATTTGCTGGAGAACGGCACCGATATCCGCATCATCCGGGTGCTGCTTGGCCACAATAATCTGTCCTCGATGGCGCGCTACACCAAGGTCTCGAACGGCCTAATCCGACGCCGACAAGCCCGCTTGACCGGCTGAACATCGAAGTCGTGCCGCCGGGCTGATCGGCGGTGATCATGATGGAGCGCCGCTCATATCTTGCGCAGATGAGTTCGAAGAGCACGCTCGTTTCGGCCTGGTCCTTGGTGACTTAAGCCAGGTCGTCGAGGATGAGCAGATCGAACTTGTCGAGCTTTGCGATGGCGGATTCGAGCTGGAGCCCCCGCCGCGCGACCTGAAGCTTCTGGACGAGATCGGTCGTGCCGGTGAACAGCACCCGCCAGCCGTTCTCGATCAGGGCGAGGCCGATGGCCGCGGCGAGATGACTCTTTCCGCCGCCGGGCGGGCCAAACAATAGGATGTTGGCGCCCTTTGCGAGCCAGCTGTCGCCGGGGGCGATCGCCATCACCTGGGCCTTGGAGACCATTGGCACGGCGTCGAAGGCGAAGCTGTCGAGGGTCTTCTCGGGCGGCAGGTGCGCCTCGGCGAGGTGGCGTTCGATCCGGCGGTGCGCCCGCTCGGCCAGCTCATGCTCGGCGATGGCCGAGAGGAAGCGGGCAGCGGGCCATCCCTCTCTGTCGGCCTGTTCGGCGAACTGCGGCCAGAGCGTCTTGATTGTCGGCAGCCGGAGCTCGTTGAGCATGATCCCGAGCCGAGCTTCATCGATGCTATGGGCTTATCTCATGCGACCTCTCCCACATAGGCCGTGCCGATCAGGGCTTCATAGCCATTGAGCGATGCGAGTTGCACATGAACGGTCGGCAACTGAGCCGAGTCTGGGCCGAAGAGCGCTCTCAGGGCGGCCAGGTCAGGCAGTTCGCCAGCGTCGAGCGCTCTGGCAAGCTCCTCGGCCAGCTCACGCTCGCAGCCACGATCGTGAGCCAGCGCCAGCAGTTCGACGGCAATCTTGCAAGCCTGTTTGTCGGGCAGGTGCTCGATGAGAACGTCGAAGGCTCTACGATATTCCAGCCCGGGAAAGAACTTGTCGCGATAGACGAGATCCCGAAGCGCCATCGGCTTTTTGCGCAGGGAATGAATGACGTGCCGGTAATTGACGACCTGATCGTGCCGACCGTCGGCATGGCCGCGTCCTCGGGGCAACGACGTCAGATGTCTCCCACCGATGAAGATCTCGAGGCGATCGTCGAAGAGGCGCACCCGTAGCCGGTGTCTGATCAGACGGGAAGGCACGGTGTAGAAGATCTTGCGCAAGGTGAAGCCGCCGGTGCGCGACACAGTGACGACCATCTCCTCGAAATCGGTGGTGCGGCGGTCGGGAAGTTCCTGCAAATGCGAGCGTTCAGCGTCAATGCGCTTGCCATGTGCGGCATTACGGCGGCTGACGATTTCATCGGTGAAGGCGCGGTAGGAGCCGAGATCGTCGAAGTCCCTGGTGCCGCGCATCAGTAGCGCATCGCGGACCGCGTTCTTGAGATGGCCGTGGGAACTTTCGATCGAGCTGTTCTCGTGCGCGACGCCCTTGTTGTTGCGCGTCGGCGTCATGCGATAATGGCCGCACAGTTCCTCGTAGCGATGCGTCAGATCGACCTTGGCGTCGGCATCGAGGTTACGGAAGGCGGCCGACAAGCTGACGCTGCGATGATAGAGCGGCGAACCGCCGACCGACCACAGCGCGTTCTGCAGGCCCTCTGCCAGAGCGACGAAGCTTTCGCCGCCAAGGATGACATGGCGTGCTCGAAGCCCGACCAGACCAGCCGGAAGTGATAGAGCAGATGGTCGAGCGGCTGGCCGGCGATGGTCACGCCGAGGCTGCCCATGTCGGTAAAATCCGACAGTCCCAACCGACCGGGTTCGTGCGTCTGACGGAAGATCACTTCCTGCTCCTGACCGTGAACAGCCCGCCATGATCGGATACGCCGCTCAAGCGTGCGGCGAATACCTTCGGACAGTTCCGGATGACGCGATGGAAGACGCGCTTCCTTCTCGATATGCGGTAAGCTGTCGGCCAACCGCTATCATGAGACGCCGAAAAATTGCGGTTCCGGAATGGTCGAAACGGCGCGATATTGCGCAGGAACACGTGATCGTTCGGGCAGGTCGAAGGGCGGCCAGGCGAGGTAGGCGGCGATCGCATCCCCGACGTCTTGCGGAAGCGGCAGACGCACCTCGTAGCGCGACTTGCCCGACACCCGCAGCGAGCCCGTCTCCCACTCGATGTCGTCGAGGCGGAGTTGCGCCACGTCGCCGGCCGCAGCCCGAGGCGCGCCCCTTCGCGCAGATTTGCGAAACCGTCCTCTTCTTTCACCTGTTCAAGCCGAGCTTAAATATCAGGATCGATGGAAAGCGTGACTGCCTTGCGCCCGTGCGCGGCCGTCAGTTGCTCCTGTGATCTAAACCGGGTTGAAGCGAGGAGAAGCTGGGGGGTCGCCACCGTGGCGGGGCGCAAGACGGCGATCGGAGCCATGGCGCCGATGCTGGTGCCGCTGCGTCCCAATGAGCGGTGGTCGCTCGACTTCGTGTCGGACCAACTCACCGACGGGCGTTGCTTCCGCATCCTTGCCGTCGTCGACGACTGCACGCGGGAATGCCTGGCGCTGGTGGCCGACACATCGCTCTCGGGCATTCGTGTGGCGTGCGAGTTGGATCAGCTCATTGCCGAGCCTGGCCGGCCGACGATGATTGTCAGCGACAATGGCAGCGAGTTCACCTCGAACGCCATTCTCGCCTGGGCCGACCAGAAGGGCGTCGGAGGCTGCCGAAATCATCAAACGCTGGGCGAAAAGCTTGAATATGGTTCGGCGGCCGCCTTCATCGGTGCCGGCCTGTCGCGGCGCGCCGGCTATCCCGATTGGCGTACGCTGCTGGCGGATATCGCCAAGGAACTGCGGGTCAGCTCCGGGAGAGGGCGAAATGACACTCCAAGTAGTCTTCGCGAAGAGCTATACGGATGGCCCGCTGGAGATCTGCTTTACCTGCCGCGCGCTCTTCGTATTCCAGCGCACGTGCGGCTTCAGGAATCAGGGATAGCCATTCCGGACCGACTCCTCAGCGAGCGTGTAGTTCATTTCAGCCAGCCAGTCGGGCCGGTTTAGCACCTGCGCAGCAGCCAGCTTCTCGCCGGTAGACATACTCCAAACCCGCCGTGCTTGGCGTCCTGAATCCTCGGAATTCATGTGCCGTGGCGGACGACCACATCATCAGGTGATATTTACATAAACTTAAAGCACGCAACTCGCTGCTGCGATTTGCCGATATGCCACGGCGGTCGAACCGGGCCACCGACTTTGTCATGTTTGTCGGATTCTGCACAAAAGCCTATCTAGCCATTCTCTTTTGTCGCTTCAGCCTAAACAACTGAACAGCAACCAAAAAAGTCTTCTTTCACTGGACCAGCCGGCTGGCATGAATTTTGAAAACGTTCATTGATGTGTTAAGCGACGCCAGTGCTTGCACATCAAGTGAGAAGTTCTCCCCAGAAGGATTACGCTCGCGCGAAGGAGACAATATGCAGCATATACTGGAGCGATTAACCGCCAAGATAAGGCAAACCGATGGTGACCAACAGTCTTCCGACAAGTTCCGTTTGGAAACTCTGTTGGATCATGACCTATTTGGCGAGATCTTGCCGCGTCTTCCCGGAGACGACCTCTATCGGTCTACCGGTCACCCTGATCGCGATGGTAGACGGGGGTAGTCTGATAGGAAAGACCACCCAACGGCGCAAACCGAAAGATCGCCTGCTCCCGAGCAACATGCGTGATACTCACCATGAGGACGAACATAAAAGTTCACGACATCCCTACGATTCTAGACGACTTTGGGGATTCCGTAAAGGTACTCTCGCTTGACTGTTTCGATACGTTGCTATGGCGCAAGACATCGACACCTAGAGACGTTTTTGCCGTGCTCGCCGATAATCCCGTCGCGCGAAGGTTAGGGATAGGTCCTCACCAACGCGTTAGCGCTGCTGCGCGTGCCTATCGAGCGAAGCCATTGGAGAACGAATCGAGGGAGGCGGATCTCGGTGACATTTATCGGCTTTTTACATCGCTTTCGGGTGAGGAACGGGAGCTATTGGCCGAGGCGGAAATCCGAACCGAAATGGATGTTTGCTTTGCATTCTCACCGTACGTAGAACTGATCAGGCTGGCGCACGCCCGTGGTATCAAAATTATCGTCGTGAGCGATATATATTTGCGCGAAGACGAGTTAAGGCGCCTCTTGGCTCGGCATTTGCCTGACGACGTTATGCAGTCAAATTAACAAGATTTACTGCTCTGTCGATTATGGGACGCCGAAGAGCAATGCCATTTTTCAGATTGTAATCAAGGAGTGTGGCGTTCCTGCATCGCAACTACTTCACATCGGAGATAATGATGTAGCCGATGCGCATGCGCCGCGGAAATTGGGCGTACGTGCGCTGCATTTCCTGCCGTTTGATCATGAGGTCGCAGACTTCTTGCGCCTACAGCACGCGGCATCGTCGTTAATTGTACCCGATCAGGCAGCGCCGAAAGCAGTTGTTCCGCCATGCTATAGTCCATTTCGACCAGTATTTGCTGTAGCAAACCTGCAGCCATACGCGCCTGAGACGATGATCGGCTACATGTCGTTTCGCCCGGTGCTATACGCCTATGCCCGTTTTCTTATTGACGAGGTGGAGGCACTACAACAGCAGGGCAAACGAGTAAAAGTCTTCTTCCTGTTGCGTGACGCTTATCTCCTTTCAGCTGCGTGTGAGGCCTATGCGCGCAAGCCCGTCGGCAAACCGGTACGAATCCGCAAATTTCTTGCTATTGCGGCCTCTTTCAAAACCCGCGCCGATGTCGATTATTACATCAGCGGGATCGAACACGAAGTTGACGATTTTCATGCCACTGCAAAACAGCTTTTGCTTCCGCCAGAAGTGACTGAATTATTAATACGGATCGCCCATCAATCTGCCGATCCGCAAACGGCATTCCATCAGTTGCTGCGCGACGACGATGTGTTGGAGTTGATATTCAAGCGATCGTTTGATTTGCGTGCCCGCTTAATGCGATATATATCAAAGGAACTGGAGGTAGAGAAAGGCGATACCATTGTTTTGGCGGACACAGCCTATTACGGCAGAACGCAGGAAGATTTGAGTCGGACATTCGCAGAAGAATTGAACGTCGAAATACTGGGACGCTATTTGGTAGCTTCCGACGAACCGTACCGCCCGGCGCACGGAAAAGCACTTATTACAACGTCTTGTTGGGGTTATGATTTATTTGAGCAATGTTGCATCCTCAAGGAAGGAATGGTAGTAGACTATGATTTGGACGGCGAGCCAGTTCTCGATGAGATCAAACTTAGCGAGAGGCAGTGCGAGAAGTTGCAAAAGTTCAAGATGAATGCTTGCGGTTTATCAATGATGCGAGATCGTTTTTTAAGAAGTCTGGTGTGACGCACGAGTTTTCTATTTTGCAGCGGGCCGCCCACGCAGCTCTATTTCGTCATGGCTACATGCCTATCGAAGCGGAGTTGGAATATTTCAAGGGCTTCCAGAACGACAAGTTTATGGGGCCAGATCGCACGAAGACGCTCTATAATCTAGACAGTGCTTGGAAGAATGTGAGGCGCCTGCCCTCACCTTATCGGCTGGGTGCATTTGAAACGCGCAGCTTGGGGCTAGACTTCGCATTCAGCGGTTTGGTGCAAAAAAGATTTCAACTTGATCTAAGACCAGAAGATATGAATGTGCGGTTTTCACCTCTGAAAGTCTCGATAGGGAGCATACCAGAGTCCAAGGTCTTCTTGGTTAGAGCGCACCATCTGCATGACGGATATTTCTCCATTATGCTGCCATATGAAAGCGGCACTAGTGTGAAAATGCTTCTGGGCGAGCACTATGTATGGTTGCAAATCTAAGGTACACAACTTTTAAATAACGCAACAAGGGTGTGTAGTGATGTGTCGAGCTCTCTCGATCTGGAAGAAATCAACCGGGAAGGAGAGATTTACCAGTGCCTGTCACAGGCAAGTGTCGCGACAATACGTCCCGTTGATTTGCATCAGTTCAAAACGCCTCATTACTATCAAGTGATCTTTCGCCCATTGGTTTTTAGGGCATGACCCTGAGCTCGACTTTGTACGTTTTGGTCAGGTCCAGGTCCAGAAAAGGCTGTTGGTTGCGATGTGGCTGAGCGCCTTAATCGAGGGGCAGGACACAGCCGCCCATATCGTCGATGTCTTCCCATTTTCGCCGGGTGTGACCAGTGGGCGATCCTGACCTCATCGCTTCTGCCGGTCGGCTTGAGACGGGCGATCGGCACCTCGGTTGCCAGCAGGTACAGGTGGTAGGCACCTTTGTCCTTGTACCAGCCAACGCCGCCGCCATTGGCCTCGTCGAACGCCTCGATGCGCAGGGCAATGTCGTCCTTTTCCATTGGGCAGTCATAGCTGCCGCGGCCTCGGGCAGGCCTGATTCACTTCGCCGCACGGTCATTGCCTTGCAACATGTGCTGGCCGGGATTCGAAGCATGGGATGCTGCACCATCCCAGCGTCGCTGTCGGCGATGCCGTTCCCCAGATCCTGCGCCAGTGGCTCCAAGCCTTGCGCACCTGCTTCACAGCGCCCAGTTGGGAACATGTCCTTGTTCTGGTCATGGGAGCTTTGCTGGCGCCGGGCAAGAGGACCGTCAGCTCTTGCCTGCGCATGACCGGCCGGGCCGCGGCCGCCAACTTTGCAAGCTACCACCAGATCCTCAACCGACCCTGCTGGAGCCCCGTGCCGTTGCCAGGCGATTGCTGGGCCTCGTGGTCGAACGGCTCGTGCCCGATGGCCCCATCGTCATTGGCATGGACGACACCATCGAACGCCGATGGGGACGCCGGATTAGCGCACGGGGCATCTACCGGGATCCAGTGCGCTCCAGCCATGGCAATTTCGTCAAAGCCAGTGGCCTGCGCTGGTTGAGCTTCATGGTGCTGACCCCGGTGCCATGGACGGGCCTGGTAAAGGCCTTGCCGGTCTTGACCCTGCTTGCCCCATCCGAGCGATCCCATCAACGTGGGCGGCGCCATAAGCTGCTGACCGACTGGGCGCGGCAGGGCGCACTGCAACTCTGTCGCTGGCTGCCAGGCGCCGCATCATCTTCGTAGGCGACAGCAGCTTTGCCGTCCATGAACTGGCCCAAGCCATCACTGCCAGGGCAACGCTCATCAGCCGGCTGCGACTGGATGCCAGCCTGTTTGCGCCACCGCCAAAGCGGACCACGCGCACCCTCGGCCGGCCAGCGCAAAAGGTCCAGCGCTACCAAAGCTCAAGACACTCCTGTCCAACCCCGCCACGACTTGGGCCAGGATCATCGTGTCCGCCTGGTATGTGCGCATTTCGCTGAGCCACAGAAGCTTGTCCGCTACCTCGGTCTGAATCCCAGCGTCAGGCAGTCCGGGCCGGGGCCCGCCTACCACGGGCGGATCACCAAACAGGGCCGTGGACATGCCCGCGGCATGCTCGTCGAAGCGGCTTGGGCGGCAGCACGCGCGCCGGGGCCACTCCGTGCCTTCTTCCTGCGGGTCTCGGCGCCGGGATCGGTCTCATCGCGGTGCTGCACAGCTGGGGCCAGAACCTGCACTATCACCCCCACCTCCATTGCATCTTGCCGGGCGGCGGCATCTCCCTCGATGGAGGGCGTTGGGTCGCCTGCCGGCCGGGGTTCTTCCTGCCCGTGCGCGTGCTGTCGCGCCTGTTTCGCCGTCTCTTTCTGAAGGAACTCCGAGCGGCCTATGATGAGGGCCGGCTGGGCTTCTTCGGCGATCTTGCTACCTGGCAAAGCCCTGATGCCTTCGTCTGCTCGCTCGCCGAGGCTCGTCGCCGTCAATGGGTCTACGCCAAGCCGCCCTTCGGCGGGCCGAAGCAGGTGCTGGCCTATCTCGGCCGCTACACCCATCGCGTCGCCATCGCCAATTCCCGACTGATCAGCATGGCCGACGATCGGGTCGCACTCCGCTGGCGGGACTATTGCCATCGCGGCAAGACGAAGATCATGACGCTCGAAGCGCACGAGTTCATCCGTCGCTTTCTCCCGCACACGCTGCCCGATGGTTTCCATCGCATCCGCCACTACGGCTTCCTCGCCAACGGCAATCGCGCCGCCAAGCTCGACCTGTGCCGCAGGCTGCTGGCCGGACCGCAGCAGAACGATCTCGAACCGGATGCCGAAAGCGCCATTGTCGCCGCCGAGCGCCTTGCGGTGGCGCATCGCTGCCCCTGCTGCGGAGAGCCAATGATCACGCTCGCCATCTGGCGGTGCGGCCAGGCGCCGCCGCGCCCCTTCTGGAACGACACCTCATGACCACGCCGGGAGCGTCCACATCACCTGATACGGTATCCGTCCATGGGCGCCGGCACCCCGCCCCTTGTCCCGCCGCACAAAACCGCAAGCAGCCAGCCCGGCGATAGAAGGCACTGCAGCCTATCCGACGGCTCGCGCCATCCCGGTTCCGCCTTCCACCGTGCCATCCTTCGCTGTGGCCGCATCGTGAACGCCCTTCATCAGCCTGGCGAAGACGATCCCGACCGCTCCTCCAGGCTACAATCCCCATAACGCCAGATCGTCCCGCGGCTTCGTTCAATCCGGCTTGCAATGAGGTCCGACACCCAGTCCGCCCGCTCCGTCGAGCATCCGGACCTCACAGAAGCCTCCAGATTCCCGTTGAGACGTTTGCGTGATTCATTGCGGTTTGAAGGAGAACCGCGATGGGCAAACCGTTACCGATGGCGTTGCGTGAGCGAGTTGCCGCGTTTGTCGATGAGGGTCACGGACACCGGGAGGCGGCGCGGCATTTCCGCGTGTCGCCGCGTTTCGTAAACGAGCTGATGAAGCTTCGTCGCGAGACTGGTTCGCTGGCGCCGCGCCGTCAGGGTCATGCGCCGGGCTGGGGTAAGCTTGCGCCGCACGCGGCCTTCGTACGCGACCGGATGGCGGCGGCAGGAGAACTGACGCTGGACGAACTGTGCGTCGAACTGGTCGTCCACCACTCCAGTGCGGGCCGCCTGCTGCACCGTCTCGGTCCAGCCACAAAAAAACTCTGCAGGCCAGCGAGCAGCAGCGCGCCGCGGATCATCGACGCGCCGATGAACGCGCGCCGCTTCGAGACATGGATCGAGACGCAACTGACACCCGAGCTTCAGCCCGGCGACGTCGTCATCCTGGACAATGTTGGCTTCCACAAGAGCGAGCGGGCGGCCGAACTGGTGCGCAAGCGCGGCGCATGGCTGCTGTTCCTGCCGCCATATTCACTCGATCTCAACCCGATCGAGATGGCATTCTCGAAACTCAAGGCGCTGCTGCGCAATAAGGCGGCCAGAACCTTCAACGCCCTCTCCGACGCTCTCGGCGAATCTGCCACCTTTTTGACGCGACACAGTGTCGAAACTTCTTCAAGGCTGCCGGATATGAGGCCGATTAAGCGCGACACGCTTTAGGCCATCCCTGAGCTCAAATGTGTAGGTTTTCCTGTCGTCTGACACGCCCCACTTGTTCACCATTTGGGGCTGCGGCATGAACTTTGAGTCAATCGAAAACAGTGTGTCGTAAATTGCCAATCCGTGGTCTGAGGATATGTTCGACGTCGTCCAGATCGGATCGAAGATGCGCAAGTCCACTCCCTTCACCATGCGTACGGTTCGAGCAGCCGCTGACGCTGTCTGCGCCCGCAGAACATGTGGGGCAGACAAAGTTGCACCATCAGCCAAGCCCACCTTGAAGAGTGTCCGTCGGATTGATATTCATATTCCAATTCCCCTTTTGTTGGTAGTGCCGCTTTCTGCGGAACGATAGAGTGCGAGAATTCTCGAGCAGCGCCTTTTAAAACAGTCCATTCACATAGAAGGGAATGGCGCTCTCTCTCTTCTCATTTCCATTCCGCGAGGCTAGCGGTGGCTCGTTTTCGAACGGGTTCTTCACCCGCGGCCAGAAGTTCAGATCTCGTCGCGTGAAAGCGATGGCCTCTGTCGTTGGGTTTACTGCGCCCGGTGTCGCGCAGAAGATAACATCCTGAGCGATGGCGCTGAATCCACTGTAAAAATGAAACAAGGATTTAACGACGACCAACCGCTTCCGAGCGAGACGGATTCCGAGCTGTTCGAAAGCTTCGGGGTGATAGACCTGAGTGCGCAGATCGTTGATGACGAGATCGACCTCTCCTGCTACCTTAAACCATACCATTGTCCCAAGGGGTTCTAACCCTACACCCAGATGTTGACCTAATCCTGTGGCAATTCGCATAACACGGCCGGTGACGTCGACCGGATCACCAGACGCGATTCCGGTCTTTCCGCCTACGCGGAGTTTGATTTCCGCGCCCTCTCCGGCGCTCTCGCAGATACGGACCGCCATCGGATCCCAGTATATTCCCGAGGCAAAATTTGTCATACTGCGTGCAAAAAGCGCTCGGAGAACATGCGTTGCATCACCGGGAGCCCCCGCACCAGAATTATCCGACATGTCTGCCATGACCACCGGAAACGAAGACGCGGCTTCGGCCTGGTCGAGAGCTGCCTCAAGGTCAGGGTAGGCGGGAAGTAGTTCTTCCCGGAGATCGAAGAACGCTCGCCCCAATCGCTCGGCTGTTGACTGTGCAAGATCTGCATCGCTGTCGGCGACTATCAACATCCGCGCACCTGTGTCCGGCAGGTCAGCCCAGGGAAAGCCGTGCCCAAGTGAGACCGATAGAATACCCGGCAGTCGTTCTGTCTCCTTCATCAAGGAAACAAAATCTCGCATCACGCCGCGCTTGGTCAGGAATAACGACACCATGCGACAATCGAACATTGCCATCCTCGGTGCGATCTCTCCCTGAGCGGTTTTTAGGGCTAGATCAAACAGCTCTTCGGCACGGTCGGTGGCATCGTCGTGGGGGTATTCCTTCCAGATAACTACAAGGTCCGCCGCCTCAAGCAGAGGTTTCGTCAGATGACAATGGGGGTCCAGCACCACCCCGATAGTAGCATCCGGGCAAGAAGCCCTAACTGCCGCGGTGATGTCGGCTTCGCAATCCTCACACCCGTCTGCGACCATTGCGCCATGCAACTGCAGCAGAACGATGTTGGGACCGCCTGAAGCCTGTAGATCGTCAAGAATTTTCTTCCGAAGGGCGGCGTAGGCGGTTCGGGTTGTAAGCCCGGCCGGTTCGGCCATCGCTGCGAGGCTTTCCGTAACCTGCCATCCCAGCGTCTCCGCCCGCGATCGCCAGACGTGAAGAGCTTCGGTCATTAGGTTCGGGGGTTCCTGCGTTGCAGTACCATTTTTGAGGAAAAGGTCCTCAAAATCGCGCAAACCGGTAGGCACCGGTGAGAAGGTATTTGTCTCGGTGGCCAACGCGGCAATGAACAGATGCATGATAATACTCCTCCCAAACGAATTTGCGGTTCAAAAAGTGTCTAAGAAATCTCCATCGAGTGATCTCCCATATATTGAGCTACAATGTTGTCTATCGAAGCATCTGCCTCCAATCCGATGCGAGAGGCTTTGTTAAGCGCGAACTGTGTCGGCCAGCTGGTTATGATGCCTCTCACAAATGGATCCGGCTGCCATTTTACCCGCTCCGCCACTCGTGCACCCGCCACCCTTGCTAGTGCCTCGACGAGTTCTCTCGCCGTACAACTCAGACCAGCCATCATTACAGATCTATCCCGGCCCCACGCTTCATCGGGGGCATCGTGCCCTACAATCAGTCCCTCGATTACTTTAGAAGGGGACAACAGGAAGCCTCGATCCTCAGGTGCGACTGGGCAAGCATAATCGGCACCGTTGAGAGGCTCTCGTATAATAGCACTTGCCCAGGACGACGCGGCAGTGTTCGCTCCTCCTGGACGGACGGCAATGATTGGAAGCCGGAACGAGCGGCCGTTGACAAAACCCTTTCGGGTGTAGTCGTTCACAAGAAGCTCACCAATTGCCTTCTGAACACCATAGGAGCTTTCCGGCGTTAGGTGGTATTCATCCGATACGACCTCCGGCAGATCTCCCCCATAGGTGGCAATCGAACTCGTAAAGACAAATCGTGGGCAAACGCCGGTACGCCTTGCGGCTTCCAATAAATGCAGCGTGCCTGTCAGATTTGCCTTCATGCCAGCGTCGAAGTCATGCTCGGCCCCTCCACTAACCAAGGCGGCCAAATGGAATACGCTTCCCGGATTTTCTGCAAACAGCAGAGTACCGAACTCTGGATCAGATATGTCGCCGCCCTGGTAAGATATTCGCTCGTCTTCAACGAGGCCGACGGGCTCTGGAAGGATGTCGGTCGCTACAATCCGAGAAACTGGCACTGCTTCGCCGGACGTTCCAACTAGCTGGCCTTGCGCCAAGAGCGCGTCGATCAATTTTCCACCAAGAAAACCGCAGGCCCCCGTTACGAGAACATGCATAAATATCCACTCCTCAATTATGATTTGTTGCCGCACGGACAGTGGCCCGCGCCAGCGCAATACACGGATCGATGAGCGGTACATCGTTTTCTGCGATCGGCCCGATCAGAGCGATTTCAGAGCAGCCTAGAATAATGGTTTCTGCTTCGCGCTTCGCCAACGCCCTCACCATGGAGAGAATCTCGGCGCGAACCTCATTGCCGAGATCGCCGGACTTAATCCGAGCGAGCGCGCGCGTCAGCTGTTCTTGCTCGTCTGCTGTCTGCAGAACTGACCTTAGTCCGCGACGAACTAGGGCGTCCTGATAAA
Organism: Mesorhizobium sp. WSM4830; assembly: GCF_055811495.1. Classification (NCBI taxonomy): domain Bacteria; kingdom Pseudomonadati; phylum Pseudomonadota; class Alphaproteobacteria; order Hyphomicrobiales; family Phyllobacteriaceae; genus Mesorhizobium; species Mesorhizobium sp. WSM4830. The sequence goes on from NZ_JBVVQI010000042.1 coordinate 20,802, forward strand.
GCTCGGCATGCAAGCAGCCGCTGGTTGCCAATAAACCTACCTGCGTACACTGCGGGTAATCAGATTGAACTTTCGCGACTGCTTCCTCGACCATGCTAATGAAGGGGATGGAAATCGAATCCATTAGTTCTCGCTCATATATGTGCGCGGCATTGCACACCAAAACGATCAAATTCGCCCCAGCCGTTTCGAGGCGTTTCGCGCTCTGCACAAGGGCGACCGCAGCACTTGGACCTGTGCCGAGGATCGCGGCGTTGATGTCCGGAACTCTCGGATTACAATCCACAATCATGTGGAGATGATCGCCTTCCCTCTCAACAGGCGTATGCTCCAAGACGGAATTCATGAAGGCAACGGTAGACAAGGGGCCTAGCCCCCCAATGATTCCGACCGTTTTTTGCGACATCTTACCCTCTCCGCGGCGTGTGAGCGCGGCCAAAGCTCAAGAGGAGCTGGCACTGCAGGCATCCTGGTCTGGTGCTAAAGAGGAAGATCAAGCGGGACCAATTATCTTAGCTTGTCGCGGCCATTAGCCTATCTAATACATATCGTTCGTCATTCTGTTTCGAAGCCAGGTAATAAACTCCCTGACGTGCAGTGGCGGTGAATCCGACTGCGTCGAGACGAAATACTTCACGAGGTTGAGCGTCTGGTTTTCAGCAAACGGGACGAGCATGCCCGATTCAAGGTAAGATTTGACGAGCAACGACCGTCCCAGAGCAACACCCTCGCCGCTTATTGCTGAGTGGTAGGCAAGATGTGCTAGGTTGAAGAAGCGGTCACGCGTCGGTAGTTTCCAATGCGTACCATATTTATGCCGCCATAGAGACCATTCCTCTGTCGGCGACAGAGACGTCGGCCAAGGCGTCGCGTCGTGTAGAAGAACGAGTTCCCCCAACTCGCTCTGCTCGATTTTACGTTTGAGATCCGGCGAAATTACCGGGAAAAGCGGCTCGGCACATTCGAAAACAACATTGGTCCCTGGCAATGGGAAGGGACCATAGCGGATGACGACATCAAAATTCTCTGAGATCATACGTGCCGTATCCAGTTGGCGCATCTCCACAAACATTCTGACATCGATATCCGGGCGCTCATTCGTAAACTCCGCGAGCCGTGCCGTCAGCCATCCAAGTGTGAGGGATGGCGTACTGTTTATGCTGAGGCTCGGAAGCGACGCGGAAATGGCCAGTTCAGCGAGGCATTTCTCCACGGTTTCGAAGCCTGAACTGCAGGCGCGAAAAAGCAGCGCCCCCGGATGTGTCGTGCGTATACCGCTTCGCTCTCGTTCAAACAGCCTCACGTTTAGGCGCGCCTCTAGTCGCTGAATGCGTTGGGTGACGGCGCTTTGCGTGATCGCCAACGCCTCGCCGGCACGACTGAAATTCGCCGTTTCAGCAGCCACCCTAAAAACCCAGAGATCAGCAACGAGGCTGGGATCAAGTTTCTTCAACAATTCGCACCCTCCAGCGAAGCACCGGCCGCAGGTGTGTTGACGCCAACCAGTGCGTCAGCCTCCTGTGATATTAGGTATGCTAATGCTGAGGAACAGTAATCGAAATTCGACGTGCCGTTCCAGGAAAATTAATATCACGGGTGCAGCCAACTGCAGCGTCCGGACCTAAAGCTCGTACGCTTCCTTCGAAGATACCGATCGCTGGTTGGTTCTGCATCACGTGCGCTTGGGGTGGTCCGTTACGAAAGGAATATGATGATCACAGCCTTTCTGCCACACCTTAGAAAGGAACTGGCTGCTCTCAAGGAAGCTGGCTTTTACAAGTCGGAACGTGTCATCACCTCCAAGCAGGTGGGTCAAATCGACGTCGCGTCCGGCGATCGCGTATTGAACTTTTGCGCCTCAATTATCTCGGCCTCGCGGATAACGAAGAGCTCGCCGACGCCGGCAGGCCCTCGACCGCTACGGTTACGGCATGGAATCGGTGCGCTTCATCTGCGGCACCCAGGAGGAACACAAGCAGCTCGAGGCGCGCATCTCCTCCCTCCTCGGCATGGAGGACACGATTCTCTATTCATACTGCTTCGATGCCAACGGTGGGCTGTTCGAGACGCTGCTCGGAGAGGAAGACGCAATTATCTCGGACGCGCTGAACCACGCCTCGATCATCGACGGTGTGCGGCTCTCCAAGGCGAAGCGGTTCCGCTACGCCAACATGACATGGCGGCGCTCGAAGAGGAGCTGAAGAACGCTGACGGCAGCCGCTTCAAGCTGATCGCCACGGACGGCGTCTTCTCCATGGACGGGATTATCGCCAATCTCAGGGGCGTCTGTGACCTCGCCGAGAAATACGGCGCGATGGTTATGGTCGACGACAGCCATGCCGTCGGTTTCGTCGGCAAACATGGTCGCGGCTCGGCCGAACATTGCGGGGCTGAGGGTCGGGTCGACACCATCACCGGCACGCTCGGCAAGGCGCTCGGCGGCGCATCGGGCGGATACACGTCGGCGAAGGCCGAGATTGTCATATGCTTGCATGCTTGTGTCGATCCCGCCGAACCTGTCGGTATCGCGCGGGGTGCATATTGCGCAAGCGGTATTGGGGTCAGCACCTGCGGGCGCGGGGCTATTGGGTAGCTAGCATCGGCAATGTCACCGATGAGATGTGGGCGGAGTATATCAAAAACCAGGCGCCGCCGGAGCCTGACGACGACTTTGCCGTGCTCTGAGTCCTCCGAAGGCGGACCGATCCGGCTTTAAGCCGTAAACTGAAGCCACCGGCTTTTAGATTTAGAGTCCGTTTTGGAAATCAGGGATAGGCATTTGGTCGGACAAGGTTTCCACCCATGGCAACGAGGATCATGGCGTGAGAGACGTCGATGCGCTGTTCATAATCGCGCACGAGGCGTCGCCAGCGCGTCATCCAGCCGAAGGTGCGCTCGACAGACCCCCGTACAATGTTGCCAAATGTGGCTTTGAGTGGTCGGTGTGCATCGAGCGTCCGAGCCGTAGGCGGCAGCTTGTTGAGACCTGTCGTGGTCGGGATGCGAGTCGATTTGTCGCGGGCGAATCAGGGCCACCACAGGATTTAATGCGCCATCGACGGCCCGGCTGTGAGCCGGCCTATGGAGGCGCACATGGTCCGGCGCATGGATCGTCCTGTGCTGCGCGTGCATGTGTCGTTCGAAGCGACAAGAGCCGGCCCCCAACATCTGCTCGAGGACCTATGCTCGGCTTGTGCCGACCATCCGGCGCAGGAGCCAGCGGCCAGCACGTCGCACGGGCCTGTCATCGAAGGTGACGGGCGTGACAGCGAGATCGGGAGGTGAGCAATGACCGAGGCGCGATGTGCACTTTATGCGCGGGTGTCGAGCGAGGCCCAGACGCGCGACAACACGATTGCCAGTCAGGTCACTGCGTTGCACGAACGCATTGCCGCCGATGGCTTCGTGCTTGAGCCAGGTTACAGCTATCAGGATGACGGTTTCGCCCGGCGTTGGAGCGGCTGAGGGATGCGGTTGCCAGTGGCCACGTCGAGCGTCTCTACGTCCATGCTCCCGATCGGCTCGGCCGCCGCTACGCTCATCAGGCGCTGCTGATAGACGAGTTCCGTCGTTCCGGTGTGGAGATCGTGTTCCTGAACCGCCCCAGCGGCGGCACCGCTGAAGATGATCTGCTGCTCCAGGTTCAGGGCGTCATCGCCGAATATGAGCGGGTCAAGATCCTCGAGCGGAGCCGTCGTGGTCGCCGCCACGCGGCACGCTCCGGCTCCGTCAGCGCTCTGACTGGTGCCCCCTTCGGCTACCGCTATGTGGGCCGGGAGCAAGGCGGCGGCGTGGCACGCTTCGAGGTGGTGGAGGCGGAGGCGCACATTGTTCGTCTGATCTTTGCATGGGTCGGCCTGGATAGCATGAGCCTGCGGGAGGTGTGCCGGCTCGAGCAGATCGGCTGCCAGACGCGGACAGGAGCTACGCAATGGTATGCCTCCACGATCCGCGGCATGCTCGCCAATCCGGCCTATGTCGGACACGCCGCTTTCGGCCGGGCCCGCTACTTGCCACCTCGACCGCGGCTGCGGCCGATCCGCGGCCATCCGCAGCCCTCGCCCGGGGGCCACTTGCCGTGTTCCCGTTCCTCCAGAAGAGTGGGTCGAGATCCCTGTTCCCCCACTCGTCGATCCGACCGTATTTAAGGCGGCCCGTGCACAGCTTGAGGAGAACCGGAAGCGCAAACGCCAACGCATGCCCGGTGCGGATTGGCTGCTGCAGGGCTTCACGGTCTGTCGGCGTTGCGGCTACGCCTACTATGGCAAGCGCGCCCCTCGTTCCCGCAAGTACGACCCGGCGAATACGCTGCGCTACTATCGTTGTATCGGCGCGGATGGCTATCGCTTCAGCGGCACTCCGTGTGCGACAACCCGCCGGTGCGCGGCGATCACCTGGAAAAAGCGGTGCGTATTTCAGGCGATCGTGAGCACGGATTTCACCGCATCGTGAGCACGGATTTCACGGGACCATGAGCAACGATTTCAGACGATCGTGAGCAACGATTTCAGATGATCGTGGGCGCCTTTTCGGAGGTGCGGGACGCTTCGGCCGACAACTCAGTCAGTCTACAGGATGCCTCGTTCAAAACGAGGAAGCCTGATGCCAACCCAGAGATTGTCGATGCGCCGGATCAGAGAAGTTTTACGTCTAAGGCATGTCCAGGCCCTGACCGAGCGTGTCATCGCGCACACGCTCGGGGTTGTGGTTATCTGCGGCGCGCCCGTCTTGCCGGTCTGAGCTGGCCGCTGCCTGAAGGATGGATGACGAAGGTCTCGAGCTGCTGCTCTTCCCGGCGCCGAAGGCGGCGCCGCAAAGCCCCAGCCGGCCGGTTCCCGATTGGGCCTATGTGGAGAAGGAGTTACGCCGCCGCGGCGTAACGCGGGTGCTCCTGTGGGAGGAGTATCGCGCCGCCAATCCCGACGGCCTTGGCTATACCTGGTTTTGCACGACCTTCGAGGCCTGGAAAGAGCGCGCGCGCCCGACGATGCGGCAGACACATCTGGGCGGCGAGAAGGTGTTTGTTGATTTCGCCGGCGACACCATCGACATCTTCGATCCCGTCACCGGCGAAGCGCACCCCATGAAGCTGTTCGTCGCAACGATGGGCGCCTCGAACTACACTTACGCCGAGGCATGCCCGAGCGAGAGCCTGTCCGACTGGATCGGCGTGCACACGAACCTCTTCACCTTTCTGGGCGGCGTGCCGAAGTTCGTGGTCTGCGACAATCTCAAGGCCGCCGTCACCAACCCCGAAAAGGCGCTCATGATCGCGTGAAATACCTGCTCACGATCAAATGAAAATGAGCGCTCACCATCGCGTGAAATGGCTGCTCACAATCAGCGAAATGCGCAAGAAGCGGTGTGGGATCAAGTGAAAGCCTCCTGAAGGACCCGCGCCGCGTGGCCGACGAATACCGCCGCCGCCTCGTCCAAGTTCGCGACGAAACCCGCGAGCCGGATGAGATCGTCCGCCTGGAACGACAGATCTCGACCACGAAGTCGAGATAGGCGGCTTTGTCCATGAGCTTCAGCCGGTCATAGGCCTGTCGGCGAACAGATGCTTCACCCAGGGCCAACGCTTGCGGATGCCGTCCAGGACCGCCTGAGCCCCGGCACTGTCGGAGATGTCGGCGGTGGTGAGATTGACAATCAAGAGCCGCCCGTCGGTATCGACGGCAATGTGTCGCTTGCGGCCGACAATCTTCTTGCCGGCGTCGTAACCCCTTGTTCAGCTTGCGGAGCCTTGACCGACTGGCTGTCGATCACACCAGCTGTGGGACTGGCCTCGCGCCCAGCCCGCTCGCGATCCAGCATCAGCGCCACGTCCTGGATGGTTTGGAACAGAAAGCGCCGCGCCAACTCGCGGAACCAGCCGTAGACCGTCTGCCACGGCCCGAAATGGATCGGCAGAATCCGCCAACCGCAACCGGAACGGACCAGGTAGCGCACGGCGTTGATCACCTCCCGGAAATCAACCTCGCGCGGACGGCCGCGACGCCCAGGCTTGGGCATTAACGGAGCGATCTGCTCCCATTCCTCGTCCCAAATCGGATGGGTAGCGCTTGGTTTTCTTGGCGATCTGGGCCATTCGACCGCGGCTCTGCTCGGTCCACCATCCAGAGCTTGAATTACAAATCGCTTCACCGCAAAACCCCAACCCCTCGATTTTCCAAACGGACTCTGAGCTGAGACCCTGAACTTCCTCCAGATTTGGGTAGAGTCCGTCGGTCATGGAGACGGACGATGCGACCCTCGCGGTTCACTGAAGAACAGATCATAGGGATGCTAATCCGTCCTATTCATGAGCCTTGTGGTTCGAGCGCCGCTGAGCGTTCGATCATGCAGGTCATGAGGCGTCTTTTTCACCGCAGCTGGGACTGGACTTTGGAACGCGCTGGAGGGTCAGGGTTTGGGTTTGGGCGGGGCCTTGATGCCCCGGCGCTCATGGTGCTGCGGGCTGCAGCGTGAGAGCGATTTGTCGGAACAGGCTGGCCTCGGGACAGGCGGCGGCGAAGGCCAAGCGGATGCGCGAGACGGTTTCGATGACGCGGGCGCCGAGCTTGAGGAGCCTGAGCCGCAGCGTGGCGAACTCGGCGTTGCTGAGAGGATCGGTTTTGGGTGCCTCGCGCAGGGTGAGCATCAGATCCTATGAGGAGAGTGGATAGCGACCTGCGCTGTGGCAAAGTGAGGTCGCTGAATCAACACCTTACCCTGGAGGCAGGGACTGTCAGGAATTTCGTGTCTGAGGCCATGATGATGGAAAGGAGAATCATCACATGGCCATTGAGAACGAACTTTTGGACCAATCGCTTGCCGGGCGCGCGCCGGACGAAGTCTTTGCCAAGGAGGGTTTGCTCGACGAGTTGAAGAAGGCGCTTTCGGAGCGCATTCTGAACGCCGAGTTGGATGAGCATCTGGACGATGAGCGTGAGGCCGGCGACATCGCCGGACTGCTGGCGCGCTTTGCCGAGCTTAAGAAGAAGGCAGAGGCGCGGACCGGGCATTGCTTTCCGATCATCGTGATCCCGGAGGCCGGGCTCGATGGCTTCTGGATCCATCGCGTTTTGGAGGCCGAAGGGATCGAAAGTCACGTCGTCGATCCGGCGTCGATTGCGACTCCGCGCCGGCGCCGCCGCGCAAAGACCGACGAGATCGATGGTGAGGCGCTGGTCCGGGCGTTGCTGGCCTACAAGCGAGGCGAGCCACGGGTCTGTGCGATGCTCCGGGTGCCGACGCCCGAGGAGGAGGACCGTCGCCGCATCACGCGTGAGCGCAAGGCCTTGACGAACGAGCGCGTGCGCCACGTCAACCGATGGGGTTGTTGTCTAATCGCGGCAGGGACGTTAAGTATCTTCGCGCTTTGAGATGCGTTTGCCGGGTACACGGTTGTCTTCGCAGTCGACATCAGTCGCCGCATGATAGAGGTTCGCGGGAGGAGCCTTCAATGTGGACGACGCATTTTGCCGAGTCAGCGGTGCAACCCCATCAGCGGAATGGCTCGGCCCCAATGGGACGACACGAGTTCCAGACGCTGACCCGCAAGGCCGTGACGCGGGTCGATGACCGTTAAATGAGACACACCCCCTCGAGAATGACGGCAGCATTTGATGTTTGGTTTGCCGAGACCTCATGCCAAGCGGAGACGGGCAACTGGCTGGTGACGATGGTGGAGCGGCGTCCATAGCGGTCCTCGAGGATTTCGAGGAGATCGTGGCGGGCCTGATCGTCGAGCGGCTCAAGTCCCCAATCGTCCAGAATCAACAACTGAACGTTGCCGAGCGTGCGTTGCAGACGCGCATAGCGCCCGTTGCCCCGGGCCAGCACCAGGTTGGCGAACAGCCTTGGAACGCGCTGATAGAGAACCGACCGGTCATCCCCGGCAGGCTTTGTGACCCAAGGCGCAGGCGAGCCAACTCTTGCCGACGCCGGCCGGCCCGCAGATGGCCAGATTGTCATGGGCGTCGATCCAGTCGCCGGCAACGAGTTTGAGGAACAGCGCGCGGTCGAGGCCGCGCTCGCTGCGATAGTCGATATCCTCGGGCGCTGCCTGGTGGCGCCGAAGTCGCGCACCCGACAAAGTGTCGCGGTCATTCCAGCGGGCGCGCGTGTTTCACTCTTGCTAAGTAAGGAGCACCGCATTCCGCCATTCCGCACGTGGCACGCCGATTGCTGGGATGATGAGCAAGAGCCGCCGTGACAAACCGGTCGTAGCGGTCTGTCCCAAGATCGCAGGTTACATCGGAGCGCGAGCTATGCTGTCCCAGTTTGAAAACCAGTCCATAAACCAAGAGGTCGCAAGGCTCAATCTGCCGAACTCTCGGATCAAGCACTTCGCGCCGGCTAGTTACGCACAAGCCGGAGAGGACGTTATTATCGAAGGAATTTTGGCTGCAAAACTCTGCAAGAGCCAAAGATCCTGGGCCAGTGTGTTCTACGGCGAGATCGGCGCTAATCACCCCAGTTCTACCTCAAGTACCTATCTTATGTACCAAAGAGGCGCACGAGGTGTTCCGGTTGAACCCAATCCGGAATTGGAAGCGCTGATCCGCACTGCGCGCCCGGAAGACATTCTCGTGCGATCCGTTGTCTTGCCCGCTCCGCAAGCGTCTGCCACGCTCTTCATCGGAAATGCCCATGAGCTTTCCTCAGTGGATAAGGCACATGTTGAAAGTTTCGGCGACTTCAACGGTATAGGAGGTATCCGAGAACATATCGAGGTCAGCGCGATCGGTATCAATGAACTATTGACCCCATATGCCAATAAGGTCGATTTCTTATCGATTGATTGCGAAGGACTGGATCACGATCTCATTAAGGCCATTGACTACGAGCGCATCAGACCTGCAGTCATCCAATGCGAGCCAAGTGAGGGTAACAGGGCTCTGATCATCAATCTGATGGAATGCAGATCATATCGCCTTGCTGCAATGACTGACATCAACATCATCTTCGAGCGATTGACCTAATGCAGCGGCCCAAATCGAACGCTGTCATCGAACATACACCATGCTCTGCCAATTGCGTACTGCCCCATCAGGCGCCGCGCGGCAAATCAGGATGGAAGCGCGTATTGCCGCATGTTGCGCATTTCGCATAAACCGTACAACGATTCCGCTTCAAATCTTCCGATGAGTTCTTCCGCGTACATCCACGGCCGCAGCATCCAGCGAACGCCCACCGCAAAATGCTCACGTATAGCGACCAAGCCGCGCAAGTGATCACCATCGTTGTGAGTGGCAACGACCATTGTTGCGATCTCGCCGTATCACCAACACTCGGTTGTGACAAAACTTTAAAGTATATTTTCCGGATCTTTACAGATGCAACTCATCGCCAGTGTTATAGTCAGCTGCAGTCGCTAATACGCAAACAAAATAGGATCAAATGCCGATGGCAACCAGAGCACTCATTCTGGTCGAGGGCGACGTAACGGCTAATGGCTTGCTATACGTCCAAGCAGCCCGGCGCCTTGATTTTCGTCAAATTATCCTGTCGGCCGATCCAGCTCAGTACGGCTGCCTTTCAGCAGAAGGGATTGAGGCAATCCGCGTCGATACAGGGAGTATCGATGCACTCATCTACGAATGCTCCCGTCTACGTGCGGAATATGACATTGTTGGCATTACGTGCGCCAAGGAGTGGGTCTGTGCGACAGTTGCCAAGCTCTGCCAGCACTTCGGTTTTCCGGGACCGAACCCGGCATCGGTTGAACAATGCTGCGACAAATTCGCTCAACGTCAGCTCCTCGCCGAGGCCGGCGTTCCAATACCCGCTTATCGCATAGCAGCGAATGCGGCAGAGGTTGAAAGCGCTGCCGCGGAAATCGGGCATCCGGTTATTCTTAAGCCAGCCGTAGGCAACGGAAGCATGGGGGTCCGTTTGTGCTACAGCCCCGATGAGGTAGCCGAACATGCCGCTTTTCTGTTGAGCGGGAAGTACACGTGGCGGACCTCGCCGAGGATACTGATCGAAGAATTCGCACAAGGCCCCCATTATTGGGCTGACATGATGGGTGATGAGGTCATTGGAATTGGCTCCCTTGGCTTCGGTCCCCTGCCGCATTTCGTCTATCGTGAGTCCACGTATCCAGCCGTGCTGACTGACGGCGAGAGTGGCCGCATCGCCGATGTTTCACTGAAGTGTTCGCAAGCTCTTAGTCTTGGCTGGGGGCCCACAAACGTTGAGCTCAAGTGGACGAAACGTGGCCCGGTTGTCATTGAAGTGAACCCGCGCCTTTCGGGTTCACCCGGTCCTAAACTGGTTCAACTGGCTTACGGGATCGATCTCGTCACCGAGCACATCAAACTTGTGATCGGTGACGAATGGAATTTGCGCAGAAGCAATTCAGAAACTGCGGCAGTGCGGTTCCTAGCTGCTGATCGCGATGGCGTTCTCGATTGGATAGATGGCGAAGATCGGGCTGCTGCTGTGCCTGGCATCGCCGAGGTCAAGTTATATACTAAACCCAAGATGCCGCTTGTCAGGAAAGGCGATTACCGAGACCTAATCGGATATGTCCTCGCTGCTTCACCCGACCTTGCCCAGACTGAGGCGATACTTCAGCGTGCGGTTGGCTTGATCAAATGGTCGATCACACCTTTTCGACCCGCTAGCTTCTGAAAAAGACGGACACTACATGTCCGCGTTCAAGTCCGCAGTCCAAAGGAAATAAAGATGCCTAGCGATGTTTCGTTTGTGTTCGGGGGGATATCGACGGAGTATGACGCGTCCATCTCCTCATTAACACATATCATCTCATCATACTTATCTAAGTCCTCCGCAGAACGACCATTCCCAGTCAGAAATCTGTATCACGTTAGCCGACTCGATGGTCTCGTCCGTACAATCCCGTTCCACAGTGCGTTTACAATTGCCGAGCTTCAGGCTTATGTTTCCGATAGCAGCATCCTTGTTGGGAACACACTGCCAATCGCTTTTGAGACGATTGCATCGCGCAATGAATACGTCGTGAACTTGTTGCACGGACAGTTTGGTGAAGACGGAGGGGCTCAGACGCTGGCGGCGCTTTCAGGTTTAAGAGGCACGTTCGGCGACCCGCACGTCGCTTCGTTGACGATGAACAAGTACGCAATGTCGTCTTTTGTTTCTTCGCTATTGCTAAACGATGTTGTAAGAGTGCCAAGGGCTAAATTGATAAGACCCCAAAACATAGATGACGCCATTGAATTCGCCAAATCCATCCAAGGACCGATTGTAGTGAAACCGAATTCGCTTGGCGCATCGCTATTCACCGAACTTTTTCACAATCCCGCCGCATCGGAGGTGGATATTGTTTCTCTTCTCCGCACAATATTTAACTACGATAGTACCGCTCTTTTGCAGGAATTCATTTTGGGAGACGAGTATTCTTGCGGCTGTCTGATAGACCAGTCGGGCACAGTTCCACTTCCGGTCGTAAAAATTAATACAGACAGGCGCTTTTTCGGTCATGCGGAAAAGCACTCTAGCGGCCTAGCCGTAAAGACAGTAGCACGCAAAGACGATCCTCTTCCCGAGAAAATTACGTCGATAGCTAGACAAATTTCTTCTTCCATTGATCTTTATAACATGGTGCGCTTTGATTTTATAGCTACAAAGGCGCAGGAGATATGGTTTCTAGAATGCAACTATATTCCGGGCTTGATGCAAAATAGTATCTTCCCAAAAATGCTTCACCATCACGGGATGACAGTTATAGACCTGATATCATGGATTCTTTCAAGTTCGAATTGCTTCGTAAAAAGAGATCATTTCATAAAATACGAAATATCCGAATAGCAATGCGTGTAGGCGCCAAGGTAAGAGACTTACTATGTGCAACAATGGGAAAACGTATCGGCGGATCGGCCTGGTGGGCGGCGTAAGCTGGGCTTCTTCGGCCGAGTATTATAAGCGATTGAATTTAATTCAGACGGATTCGGACGAGCCGGGCATAATATCGGTCGACTTGAATTTTAAGCATGTGAGAGAAGCTCAAGACCTGAACCTGATTGATAAGGAAATGGAACTAGTCTGCGATGGGATTGGCCGTGCCGTCGATGCGGGTGGAGAAATTATACTGGTGTGCTCAAACACGACGAGCAGAACACTCGGTTCGATCGAGGGCCGACAAAACGTTGAAGTGGTAAGCCTGATCGATTGCGTTTCCTCGCATCTTGATCGAGAACAATACAACGAAACTCTCCTTCTTGGCACCCGATATACAATGGAACGAGATTTCTACCGATCCGCGATGACAAGTCAAGATAGGGTTGTTCATACACCTGAAACCTGCGATCGTATGAAAGTGCACGATATCATATACGAGGAATTATGTAGAGGGGAGGTAAGATCAGCCTCAAAGACATGGATCTGCGATATGATTGGGATGTACAGCACGAAAATTCCTGCCCTTGACAGCATTATACTCGGATGCACGGAACTTTCTTTGCTTGGCGTCGACAAGACAGTTAATCAATGTGCTGTGATCGACACGATCTCTGTTCACATAGAACGCGCTCGTCGACTAGCATCGGGCGAGTGAATGCTCCACCGGCTAAGCGGGCTGCCGCTCCCGAGTGGTTCCGCTTGCTAGAGAACGCGACGGCGGAGATTTCGCGCCTTAGCCTTGGTGCCGGCGGGGCTGTGGGAGTAGCCGCGTGGCGCCTCGACGGCTATGGGCCGCCCCTGCTGCTGAACGCAGACCAGCCGTTCCCAATGGCGAGCACGTTCAAGATTGCAGTAGCGTGCCGGATCCTGGAGTGTATCGCCGCCGGGGAACTGGCACTCGACCATCTGCTCGAGATTCCTGAGGATATGCGCGTTTGTGGGTCGGTCATCTCGGATCGATTCATCCATCCTGGAATTCGACTCTCTGTTCACAACCTGCTGCAGGTGATGTTGGACGAGAGCGACAACACAGCCACCGACGTCCTCGTCCAGGCCTGTGGAGGTGTCGCAGCCGTCACCAAGTCGCTGGAGGTCTGGGGCATCGCAGGCCAGCGGGTGGATCGGGACACGCGCGGCATCCTCCGCGATTTCTATGACCTTGGGGACGGGCCATTTATGGACGCCATGCTGGAGGTGCAAGCTCGTCCGGATCACGTCGAGAGAGATCGCTTGCCGAATCCGGCCTTCGAAGACGACCTGCGCGATGTCTCGACGCCCTTCGCCATGAGCACGTTGCTCGCTGAGCTTTTCGGCGGCCGCCTGCCGTTGGCGGCCTTGGCCACGGTGCTGCGTGACATTATGCGCGCATGCCGGACTAGCGACACCCGGCTTCGCGGCCTGCTGCCGCCTGAGACGGAGGTGATCGACAAAACCGGCACCATCGGCGGCGTCACCAATGACGTTGGCCTGATCGTCCTTCCGCAAGGGCGCGGCGAGATCGTTATCTCTGTATTTATCAAGAAAGGGTGTGCCCCCTTCGAGCAGCGGGAGCGCGTCATCGCAGAAATCGCCCGAACCGCCTACGACTTCTTCCTTATCCTCTCCTAGGAGCACGTCCCGTTTAATCCGGATCATATATCCTGCAGCCTAGAAGTAGTTCGCGCATTCGGCCGGTGAGGCCTAATGGAGGAGCGGGCCAACAGCGTTTCACCGAGCTTTGATGGTCCTCCCGGCTTCGGCGCGCAGGTGCGCCTTGAGTTTGAGAAGGCGTTTCGACCGAGTTGAAGGGTGGAGTCCGGGCTGAATGGCTGCAGGAACATGAGCCTCGCGCCAGCCTGGTCGATCGCACTGGTGCTGTCACGTTGTTTATGCGTTAATGGATTGCCGGTAAGGTGTAAAAGGTTAAACTTTATCTGACAGACGTTGTCCTAGGCTGAAGCTTAAGCCGAGGCCGGGCGCGGAGTGGTCAGGGTTCGCCGCGCCCGGCCTCGGCGTTAGAAAGGACACTGACATGACCAAGGACCAAAAGATCATCCGCGCCCAGGTGGGGCTGCGTGGCCAAACAGCACGGCAATGTCAGCCAGGCCTGCAAGATGATGGGCTATTCGCGCGACAGCTTCTACCGCTTCAAGGAGCTTTACGAGACCGGCGGCGAACTGGCGCTGCAGGAACTGACGCGCAGGAAGCCGCTGTTGGCCAACCGCACGCCACCACAGATCGAGGCGATCATCCTCGAGCTGACGCTGGAATATCCCGCCTATGGACAGACCCGCATCGCCAACGAAATGCGCAAGTTCGGCCACTCGGTCTCGCCATCGGGCGTCCGCGGGGTGTGGCAGCGTCACGATCTGGAGACGATGAAGAAGCGGCTGAAGGCGCTGGAGGCGAAGGTCGCCCAAGACGGCATAGTGCTCACCGAGAGCCAATTGGCGGCGCTGGAAAAGGCCAAGCTGGACAAGGAGGCGCATGGTGAGTTCGATTGTGAATGCCCGGGCTATTCCGGCGGCCAGGACACCTTCTATGTCGGCAACATGAAGGGGGTGGGACGCATCTATCAGCAGACCTTCCTCGACACCTATTCGAAGGTCGCCTTCGCCAAGCTCTATGACCGCAAGACGCCGATCACCGCCGCCGATCTCCTCAACGACCGCGTGGTGCCGTTCTTCGACGCCCACGACGTGAAGCTAAGCCGGGTGCTGACCGACCGCGGCACCGAATATTGCGGCAATCCCGAACATCACGAGTACGAGCTCTATCTGGCGCTCGAGGACGTGGATCATTCCCGCACCAAGACCAAGAACCCGCAGACCACTGATGTGATCGACAAGAGCTTTTTGATCGGATTTGCGATATTCTGCTGTTGCGCATGGGTGACCGCGTGGCGAAGAGCAGGGTCCGAGGTGAGAGCCCTGCCGCGCAGCCACAGTCGCTCCTCATTTGCGGCGCCCGTGCGCACCTTCTTCGGACCTCGTGGGCTCCAGCCGGAGACAGTTTCGGCCTGCTCCACCCAGCGGCGCTCTTCTTCCCGGTAGCTCTTGTATTGTACTGATGTGCCGGTCCTTTTTGTCCGCGCGCCGGCCGATGACCTGCCTTGAGCTCGACGTCGCGCAGCTTCTTGGCGTGCAGGGACGGCCTTGCCCACGCGTAGCTCTCCCGCTTCATCAGCAGATGCCAGATCACGACGGCG
>NZ_JBVVQI010000043.1:0-34754 GCF_055811495.1 Mesorhizobium sp. WSM4830
GCCCGTCGCTTCACCCGCCCAGCAGGGCACAACCCACGCCGGAAACGAACTCAAAACTGGATAGAAACTGGGGGCAACGTCACCGCCGCTTGCTTCGTTATCAACTGGGCCTGCTGCGAGGATCAGCGCGTCTTTTCCGGCAGCGTCCAGGGCGGCAAGATCGAGCGGCAGTTGCATGCTGCCAATGCGTCAGACTCGCCGCAGGAGTAGAAGCCCTCACGCTGCGTGAGTCAATTCGCCGCGGGTGAGCAATTACCCGAAACGCCCTTCTCCTTGAATTCCATAGCAGTATGCCGATGGCGCACACCGTCAGCATACTCTTCAGTTGGACACTTGTCCAAAAGCCCATTGCCAAAGCGCGGTGCGCTTATCCCGCCAACGGTATTCAGTTGTTGAGAATGTTGCGGCCGAACCACTTTTGAGAGATTTTGTCGTACTCGCCGCTTTTGACGATAGCGTCCAGAGCAACCTTTAGTTTCGGAGCCCATGGATCGTCCTTGCGAAGCATAAAGCCTTGGCCAATACCAAAGTAGCTTTCGTCATTGATGCTCGGGCCCACCATCTTGTAGGCCTCAGGCCGTTTTTTTACGTAACCGTATGAGAGTTGATTCTCGTCGCCGAAGACAGCGTCCACGCGCCCAGTGTCAAGATCAAGAAGAGCGTCGTTGATCTGTTCATAAGGTTGGATGGTCATGAATTTCGCAAACTTATCGCCGCTGTACTTTACAATTGCTGAAGCACTCTTTTCGATCCCCAGCGTTTTACCCGTCAGGCTTTCCTCGCTTCCATCGATCGACGAATTCGCACTAACAATCAAACGAAAGGTCGGCCGGATGTAAGGACCTACCATCGTGTATTTCTGCAAGCGCTCAGGCGTCATTGCAAACGTGTTGATCAAGACGTCGATTTGCCCAGCATTCAGTGCTGCGCTCTCGCCGTTCCCCGCCACCGCCTGAATGTCACAAGTCGCGTCCATGGCTTTGCAGACCGCATTGGAAATGTCGAAATCGAATCCGGTAAGTTGTCCGTCCGGCGTCTGGAAGGAGAACGGCTCGAATAGCGGGTCCATTCCCACTTTGATGGTATCTTTTGCAGCTGCGCTTTGCGCTCCAAAAGCGAAAGTTCCAACCACACCGAGGATCATAAGTAGCTTAGGCATTTTCATTTGTAGTTCCTCTCTTTTGTTCGTCTTATGTTTCTGCAAGAGATGACCGCAACAGCCGTTTGTCTCTCACATGATCGGAGCACGTCGTAGTCAGTCTTCCCGTACTTGATTAGGATAAGCGTGATCAGTTCTGTCGAGCGGCCTTTCACGTGGAAAGCGCCCAGTCACCCAACCCCGGTCCGTGATATCACCCTCTAGTAGCCCTATCGCGTCGCTGAAGGGCTTTGACGACGAGACGTCGCGGTTCAATCACGATTAATCGAGCACCTTCCGCGCGGAAGGTATCAACGATCGCGCGCCCAATACCTTGGGCGCCGCCGGTGATGACGGCGATCTTTCCGCTTAAGGCTCCTTGGCTCGATTTGGATACCACTTCGCTCTCCGATTTCACTCTCAAGACCCAAGCCTTGCTCAGCTATCAAGTCGCCGCGCCCGACTTTGGCTTGGAACCAAATCAATTCGGCTTAAGCTTGTGATTTAACGAGGCTCGTATCTGCCTTTGAACTCTAAGCCCTTGGAGCATTGGTAAAAATGGAGATTATCGAATTAAGCTATTCGCTCTTTCGATAAATGGGCCAATGGGCTTTGTGGCCTGTTCAGGTCAGGACGTGTGGGCTACAAAGCATGTGAGACATGTTCAGCCAATTGCCGGTGAGTTCCGAACCATACGTCGCCCCTGGCCTTTGCAACTCGAATGTTCTCCTCGAGGATCCATATCCGCGATCGATAGCCGCGCGATGAGGGTGCATGGTAAGCTGAAATAGCTCACCCTCCTCGTAAGCCGATTCAAATTCGCGTAGGTAGATCTTCAGAACGTCCTCTGGACCTAGATGAGGGCGAACAGCACCGGCGAGGCTCATTTCGAAATATGGGGCATCGTCGCGAATCCATTCAACAGGGATTTCGATCACCCCCGTCCTTTCTCCGTCCTCCAGCAACTCGTAACAACTGTCATCCGCCATAAATGATGAATCGCTCCTCCGACCAACGCCAAGGCTCCTTTCCGCTACCAGACATCACTTGTCCTCCAGATTTGCTTCACATCGCCTCCACGCACATGGCGACTCCCATACCGCCACCTATGCAGAGCGTCGCCAGCCCCTTCTTGGCGCCGCGGCGATTCATTTCGAAGAGCAGCGTGTTGAGTACGCGGGCGCCGGAAGCACCGATCGGATGGCCGATGGCGATCGCGCCGCCGTTGACGTTGACGATCGACGGGTCCCAGCCGAGGTCCTTGTTGACCGCGCAGGCCTGGGCAGCGAAGGCCTCGTTGGCTTCGACCAGTTCGACGTCGCCGATCGCCCAACCGGCTTTCGCCAGCGCATTGCGCGAAGCCGGGATCGGGCCGGTGCCCATGAGTTGCGGATCGACGCCGGCAGTTGCCCAGGAGACGATGCGAGCGAGCGGCTGGATGCCGCGCTTCGAAGCCTGCGCTTCGCTCATCAGGAGCGTGGCCGCAGCGCCGTCATTGAGACCGGAGGCGTTGCCGGCCGTCACCGTGCCTTCCTTGTCGAAAGCCGGGCGCAGCTTCGTCATCTTCTCGAGCGTTGCGCCATGGCGGATATATTCGTCCCGGTCGACGGTGACGTCGCCCTTGCGGCCCTTGACGAGGAAGGGAACGATCTCGTCGGTAAAGCGCCCGGCCTTCTGCGCCGTTTCTGCCTTGTTCTGCGATGCGAGCGCGAACGCATCCTGCTCTTCCCGGCTGAGCTGCCATTGGCGGGCGACGTTCTCGGCGGTGATGCCCATGTGATAACCGTAGAAGGCGTCGGTCAGGCCGTCCTTGATCATCGTGTCGATCATCTTGAAGTCACCCATCTTCACGCCGCCGCGAAGATGCGAGCAATGCGGCGCCATCGACATGGATTCCATTCCGCCGGCAACGATAATGTCGGCATCGCCGGTGGCAATCTGCTGCATGCCGAGTGCGACGGCGCGAAGACCCGAACCGCAGAGCTGGTTCACGCCCCAGGCAGTCTTTTCCTGAGGGATGCCTGCCTTCATCGCCGCCTGACGCGCCGGGTTCTGGCCCTCGCCTGCCTGCAGAACCTGGCCGAGGATCACCTCGTCGACCTCGCTCGCCTCGACGCCCGCGCGCTCGAGCACGCCCTTGATGACGGCAGCGCCGAGCTCGTGCGTCGGCGTGTTACCAAAAGCGCCGTTGAAGGATCCGACCGCGGTGCGGGCGGCGCTGGCGATGACGATCGATGGGGTGCTCATGGTGGTCTCCTCTCCTGGTCTTGCAAAGTCGGCAAAGGCCGGCTCCGCGTCTCGGCAATAAGCCCTTAGGCCTAGTTGACGATGGTCGCCTCGGTGGCGCTGCGGATCTCGCCGTCAGTGACGCCCTCGGCAAGCTCGACCAGCTTCAGTCCGCCATCGACGACGTCGAGCACACCAAGGTTGGTGATGATCCGATCAATGACGCTTTGTCCGGTCAGCGGCAGGGTGCAAGCCTTCAGCACCTTGGATTCGCCGGCTTTGTTGGTGTGGTCCATGACGACGACCACGCGCTTGACGCCGGCGACCAGATCCATCGCGCCGCCCATGCCCTTGACCAGTTTGCCCGGGATCATCCAGTTGGCGAGGTCACCGTTCTCTGCCACTTCCATGGCGCCGAGGATCGCCATGGCGATCTTGCCGCCGCGGATCATCGCAAAGCTCTCCGCTGAATCGAAGAAGGCCGAATGCGGCAATGCCGTCACTGTCTGCTTGCCGGCATTGATGAGATCGGCATCGATCTGGTGCTCTGTCGGAAAGGGTCCAATGCCGAGCAGGCCGTTCTCCGACTGCAGCGTCACGTGGACGCCTTCGGGGATGTAGTTGGCGACCAGCGTCGGAATCCCGATGCCGAGATTGACGTACGTGCCATCTTCGAGCTCGCGGGCAGCACGCGCCGCCATCTGGTTTCTGTCCCAGGCCATTTGTCTTCCCCCCTGCCCTTATGCCGTCGCGCGCGTCGTGCGCTGTTCGATGCGTTTCTCGTGCTGAGCCTGGATCAGGCGATGCACATAGATCCCCGGCACATGGATGTGATCGGGATCGAGGCTGCCGACCGGCACGATCTCCTCGACTTCGGCGACGCAGATCTTGCCGCAGGTGGCGGCCGGCGGATTGAAGTTGCGGGCCGTCTTGCGGAAGACGAGATTGCCCGATGTGTCGGCCTTCCAGGCCTTGACGATCGAAAGGTCAGCGACGATGCCGGTCTCGAGAACATAAGTCTCGCCGTTGAAGGTCTTCGTCTCCTTGCCCTCGGCAACGACGGTGCCGACGCCGGTCTTGGTATAGAAGCCGGCAATGCCGGCGCCGCCGGCCCGCATCCGCTCGGCCAGCGTCCCCTGGGGATTAAACTCCAGATCAAGTTCGCCGCTCAGGTACTGGCGCATGAACTCCGCGTTCTCACCGACATACGACGAGATCATCTTCCTGATCTGCTTCGTTTTCAGCAGCACGCCGAGGCCGAAGTCGTCGACACCGCAATTGTTCGAGGCGATCGTCAGATCCTTGGTACCAGCTTGGCGGATCGCATCGATCAGCAGTTCCGGAATGCCGCAAAGGCCGAACCCCCCCGCCGCGATAAACATGCCGTCAAACAGGAACCCTTTAAGTGCCGAAGCGGGGCTGTCGAATTCTTTTTGCACGAAATTACTCCAATCTGTCATTCTTCCGGAACATCGCCCAGCGCCAAGGCACTGGCGGCCATCTCGGCAGGTTGGGTACCCGCCGAAGGTATGAAACTTGATCTGACCAGATCGCCTGGTTGTCTTACATCACCGCTCGTCTTCTAATAGCGGCAAGCGCGATATCGATGAGACCTACCGTAACAAGATAGAAGACCGCAGCAGCAATGAGAGGGGAAATATTGTCTGAGTAAATTCTCCCATAGGAGTTTGCATTACTCAAAACGTCAGACACGGCGATCGCGCTTGCAAGTGACGTAGCTTTGAGCGTGGCGACCAATTCGTTCCCGATTGTCATCACGGAATTGCGGAACGCGATCGGAAGAACAACCCTCCTGAGGGCCATACCTTCACTCATTCCTACAGCCATACACGCTTCCACCTGGCCCCGCGTAACTGATTTGATGCCTCCACGGAGCACTTCGGCGAGATACGCAGCATTGTTGAGGCTGAAGCCGAGGACCGCGATAGCGAAGGAATAGCGGAAGAACGCGTCCCATAGCGGTCCATTTCGAATAAAGCCAATGTTGGGCAGGCCGTAATAGAGGAAATAGAGAAGTGTTAGGAGCGGAACGGCGCGAAACGAGAATGTAAACGCTTCGCCTGTCCACTTCAGAGCGGGTCTGTCGCTGTTGACAAGTACCGCTACACCAGCGCCAAGGATAAGGCCAAAAACCATAGCGAAAGCCGTCAAAGTGATCGTAATCGGGATACCACGAGCAATCTGGAGCCACAGTTCCGAATGTGAAAGAAGATCAAACATCACAGTTGCTTCGCACTCTCGAGTCGCCGTTGAACGATTGTCAGGATTGCAGCAACAACGATGTATACTGCTGCGGCGCACGCGAATGCCGGCAGTGGCTCATGCGTCGCTCCCGCCACGATTTGAGCACGGCGGGTGAGTTCCGTAACGCCGATGGCCGAAGCGATCGCGGTCAGTTTAATTACAACCAGCAACAGGCTTCCCAGGCTGGGGGCGGCCAAGCGGAGCATGAGCGGAATCGCTATGCGAACATTGATTAGGTATCCAGGCATTCCGATAGCGTGCGCTGCTTCAAGAAGTCCCCGTGGTACCGCGCGGTATGCGTCGGAGAATATTTGACAGGCATAGGATCCGATTTGGACCCCCAACGCTGTCAGCGCAGCCGCAAACGGGCTTGGGTCTGGGATCCCGATCGATCTCGCGAATGCGATGGCGCCGTAATACGCTAGGAAGATTGTGAGAAGTTCCGGTAGAGCCCGGAACACGCTGATGTAGATTGAGATCAGAAAGCTGACTGGTGGCGATGAATGGTCCCTGATGAGCGCTAACATCAAGCCGATGATCGCAGCAGCCACGAACGAAGCCCCTCCGAGGGAGACCGATGAGACGATGCCTTGGACCAAGTAGGGTATGTAGTCTGCCGTCGTGTTCACGAATCTGCCTTCATCTATGAAGAAGTAGCCGGTCTAATCGGCGCCAATCATCGGTTCCGTTATAGTACGTGCCAAGGCGTTGCGTACTGCAATCACCCCCGCATTCCGGCGGCTTAAGAGGGGATCCTGACCATTCGAGCCGATCTTCTCCCGAACTTCTTGTGCATAGGCTGCGACCAGCTTCTCGTCCGGATCGAAGCCCTGGTCTGCCACGAAACCGTTCCTAATTTCATCGACCAGACTTTGCACAAAGCCCTGGTACATTGTGGGATTCTGCGTGCCCAAGTAGAACACGCTTGACGGGCCCATCACTGCCCATCTGAGAGCGGGTCCAGCCGAAATTGCACGATCGATTGTCTCGAGGTCTGCAACACCCTTTGAATAGATGTGGAATATCTCCTTCAACACGGCCGCCTGAATGCGATTGCCAATATATCCCTCAATCTCGCGCTTAAGCTCGACGACTTCGCACCCGGTCGATTTGTAGAAGTCGGATGCTATGCTGGCGGCAACCGGCGCCTCATCACCGCCCGCAATCTCGACGAGTGGGATAAGATATGGCGGATTAAATGGATGGCCGATAACAATCCGTTCTGGCGATTTTGCCTTCTCTCGCAGATCCTTGGCAAGAAACCCTGCTGAACTGGAGGCCACGATCGCGTGGGAAGGCGCGAGGTCGGTGATCGTGCGAAAAAGATCCTTCTTTTGGCTGAGAATTTCGGGTGCACTTTCCTGCACGAAATCGGCCGAACTTAGCGCCTCCTGCAAATTTGTTGTGAACCTTATTCGGTCCAAACGCGCATTTGGAGCGAGACCGAGTTGCGTCAACGCGGGCATGGCCTTTTCGAAATAGCGGTCAAGCCATTCCTTTCTCTCGGACGCTGGATCAAAGACCACGACGTCCAAGCCAGCGCGCATGAAATGGGCAGCCCACCCGGCGCCAATGTTTCCTGCGCCGATACAAACGACGCTCGTGAAGCGCCTTTCTAATGATTGCACGTCCATTTGAACCTCCGCTCCTCCAGACCTGTCATTTTGAGGTACTAGTGACGCATCCGGGCTAGAAAGCGATGCAGTTCTTCAGATTTCGGGGACTCGATCAGACTCCGTGGAGGGCCCTCCTCTTCCACGACGCCCTTTCGAAGGAAAAGCATCTTGCTTGAAACATCTCTCGCAAACGCGATCTCATGCGTTACGATCAACATCGTGCGCCCCTCCTTCGCGAGGTCGGTCATGACCGCAAGCACTTCGCCGACAAGTTCGGGGTCCAAAGCCGACGTTGGCTCGTCAAAAAGAAGGACGTCAGGATTCATCGCGAGGGCTCGTGCAATTGCTACCCGCTGTTGCTGGCCACCTGACAATTGAGAAGGCCGGTAATCCGCCCGATCTGCCAAGCCCACACGCGCCAGGAGATCTAGCGCACGAGATCGCGCTTCCTTCACGGGCTGCTTCAAGACACGAACTGGGCCTTCCATGACGTTTTCAGCTGCAGTCATGTGTGGCCAAAGGTTGAATGACTGGAACACCATCCCCACTTCGCGGCGCAGGACACGCAGTTTTTGTTTACTCGCGCGAGAACGACTTAAGGCGTCAGCGGCCTGATGGACCTGCCCACGTATCGTCACCGTTCCACTTGACGGAACCTCAAGAAAGTTCAAACACCGCAAAAATGTGGACTTTCCCGAGCCGGATGCACCGATTAAGCTAATGACGTCCCCTCGCTTCGCCTCCAGGGAAATACCTTTGAGAACATCAATGTCCGCGAAGCGTTTTTCGATCTTGTCAGCGCGCAGAACGAACTCGGTATCGATGTCCGCAGCCTTGAGCTTTGAATCGACGCGCATATCGTTCCCCATGTATTTAACCCGAGCTGCTGTCCTTAGGACCAACCAACTTTGATCGGCCGTTCTACCTTTGGATAGGCAGTTTAACAGCGCACAGATCCTGAAGCTGCCTTCATTCGCTTCAACCTGTTCGCCTACGAAACAGATGCGAGTCCGGCACAGCATTATGTCCAGGCCCGCTAGAAAGGTGACCTCAAGCTCCCGGCTTCTTCAGGCCGAGTTTTTCGCGAGTCTCTGCTGCCGACAAAACAGCTCCACCCATGCCACGGATCAGGCCAACAACTCGCTCGACAAGGGTGTCATTGTCGGCATAAACCCCCTTATCAAGATAAAGGTTGTCCTCGAGACCTACGCGAACGTTGCCTCCTTGGCCGACCGCGAGCGGAACGAAACGAAGTTCGTCACGCCCAATTGCAAAGGCGCTCCATGTCGATTCGGCAGGTGCCAATTGCTTAAAGACATCGAGAACGAATGGCTCCGCCGGCGCACCGCCCGGAATTCCGAGGCAGAACTGAATTAGCGGATTACCTTCGAGTAGACCTTCGGCAAACATTTTTTTAACGAAGGCCAGGTGGCCAAGCTCAAATACCTCGAGTTCAGGCTTTATCCCAAGCGTGCGAATGTGCTGAGCCATAGGACGAAGATAGGTGGCCGGCGCCAGGTAGACGAGATCTCCGTCGCCGAAATTCATGGACCCACAATCAAGAGTACAAATTTCAGGCTTAAGCTTTGGGTCGCGGCAAAGACGGTCTAAGTGCTGAAGGCGTCCAACCGGCCCGAGCAGGTCTGTCCCAGCTCCGGCAAGCTGCGTACCTGGATCTTCCGTAAGAACTAGGTCGCCCGCCATACCGCAACTCACATTGATGATTACATCGGTGTCGCTATCGCGGATCAGAGATACGATTTCCGCAAAAAGCTCTGGATCCCGGCTTTGCTGACCAGTATTCGGATCACGGGCGTGAAGATGAACGATCGCAGCACCTGCCTTTGCAGCCGAAATCGCGGCATCCGCAATTTCTTTAGGGGTGACTGGGATCCGGGGATGACGAGAAACCGTGTCCGCACCGCCAGTTACCGCGCAAGTGATGAATGTGCCCATTGTGGATCCTTATTCCGTTCCCAGCGACGCTTTATGTAATCTCTGAACTTTTGAAGAGCCGCGATGTTGTCCTTGCAAAGACTATGACGCCGTAAGCGTCCTCAGACAAATTATGGCTTCTGATTAGTCTATTCTCGAAATCGATAAGTTGCCGTATGCGGGAAATGGTAAAAGAGCGGCCGCTCGAGGTCCTCGAAACGGCCGCAATAGCCCGCGTTGGGCTGGGGAGGATCAAAAACGAGGTCCTGGTTGGATGCGGCTCGGGTCACCTGGCTTACGCCTCGGTGGGCTGTGAAAGCAGTCGCTCTGCAGCTTTGCGGACCGTATGCAGGAGCGGCGCCGATTGGCGCTTCTGGAGATTGAACATAACGCTAACAACCTCCATGGTTGCATGGAGGTTGCCACTGGCGCCGTTCATCTCATGGAGGAAGGTCAGTGAGGTCCGACCGATCTTGGTTACGCGCGTGCTAATGCTCAGCAGACTTCCAGACTTGACCTCATCTCGAAATTCAATCAAGTGGCGAACGTCTGCCCACCCCAGATGTTCGGGAGAAAGCTCCTCGACCCCGCCTCCGAGGCGACTTACGAAGACCGACGACGCATCATCGAAAATCGCGCTGTAGAAACGGACATTCATGTGTCCCATGGTGTCGCAGAACCATGGGTGCGCTACCGCTTTCATTGTTTCCATAAGTAGGATTCACTGTTGATTTTGATGCAGCCGGCCGCTTCTCGAGAGCGAAATCTCTAAGCCACTCGCTACGCGCTCGTGCCGCCGTCGACCGGCAGTGCGATACCGGTAATTGACCGAGCGCTTTCGCTGCACAGGAAAAGCATGGCTGCTGCGACTTCGCTTGTATCGACAAAACGTTTAGTCGGCATCTCGTTCAGGAAATGCTCTTTCGCCGTTTGCTCGACTGACAGTCCGAGGGCTGCCGCTTTTGCTTCGACTTGCGCGGCGGCAAGCGGGGTATATACCCAACCAGGGCATATTGCGTTGCATGTGATTCCAAGCTCGGCACCTTCCAGCGCTACAGTCCTTGTAAGTCCAAGAACGCCATGCTTTGCGGCTACGTATGCCGTCTTCCCGAACTCACCCGTTAGTGCCAAAGTCGACGCAGTGTTGACGATCCGGCCCCAACCTTGACGCTTCATCCCTGGAAAGACTGCCTTGATTGCGTGAAATGCCGCACCGAGATTGACGGCAAGCAGGCGATCCCATTGCTCGGTTGGAAAGTCCTCCACACCACTCGCAAACTGAACGCCGGCGTTATTTACAAGAATGTCGATGTCGCCCACTTTCGCGGCCGCGGCCTCGACCAGAGCACCGCCGTTTCGGGCATCGGACAAGTCGTGATCGAAATGGAAGCTTTCGTTGCCGCTCAGTTCACTAAGTTCGCCGACGAACCCCAAGATAGATTCTTGATTGCCGAGACCATGGATAACAATTCGGGCGCCGGACCGCGCGAATGACCGCGCGATCTCCTGACCCATCCCCGTTGTAGAACCGGTGACGAGCACCTTGCGTCCGGTCAGCACTACGTTGAGATCGGCGCTCATGACGCCTCCATCAAACATTTTGAATTGCCTGAAGGCTAGCAGAGACCGCTATTGAAGATAACGCGATTTCTGTTATCAATATATGCAGCTCCTGAATAAATGAGCGCCGGGATGGACATCGGACTATTGAGAACGTTTACCGCCGTTGCAGCGCTAGGCAGCTTCTCTGGGGCCGCACAGCGTTTGAACATGACGCAGTCTACGGTCAGCCAACAAATTGCCCGGCTTGAAGAGCACCTAGGGAAGCAACTGTTAATCCGCACAACGCGACGCTGTCACCTTACCCATGATGGCGACGAACTTATGGAGCGCGCAAGTCAGGTTGTTGCTCTCGTCGACGAGATGGAGAACGCATTCAGACCTGAGTTAAGCAGTGGAACAGTTGTGGTCGGAGTTGTGGACGACTCATATCTTTTCGCACCGCTTACACGCGCCTTGGCGGAGTTCGTCGAACGTCGTCCCACTGTCAATATTGAAATCAGGGCGGGAATGTCTGCAGATCTCTTGAGGGAGCTGAAGGCGCGGAATATCGAACTCGCGCTGGTTCGGGTAGACCCTGAAGTGGAACGCGTTGGCCTATTGCAGACTGGCAAGCTGGTCTGGATTTCTGCATCGAATTGGCAGGTCCCCGACAATGGCGTCATCCCCGTGGCGGTCGTCGGCGGGACTTGCAATTACCACAAGGTCGCTCTCGAGACACTTAGGCGGGCAAACATGCAGTCGCGAAGGGTCGTCACGTGCAGCAGCCTAGAAGGTGTGCTTGAAGTCGTTCGAGCCGGTCTTGCGGTTTCCGTCGTCCCAGAAGGGGAATTGCGCACCGGCATGCAGATCGTGAGCCATCGCCTCCCTCGCTTACCTCATACCGGCTTGAAGATTAGCTTTAGCGAGCAGGAACCCTCATTGGCGGCAAGACAGCTCGCGCGCGTTATCGAGAATACTCTTCAAAATAAGGTGCCGCTCCGGCGGAGAACGTGAGCGCCGGTTAGTTAAGGGGACGCTGTTCCGACGATTTCAGCGAGTTTTTCAGCTGTCGCCATCGACAAAGTCCAGCCGAGTGATCCGTGACCGCAGTTTAGATAAAGGCCACGAACTCGTGTTTCGCCAACAATCGGCTTGCTGTCTGGAGTGACTGGTCGAAATCCGGTCCATGCTTGAACGTCACCATCGTACTCTCCTGCCTTTGGGAATATGCCCTTAGCAGTCGACAGAAGCGTCATAAACCTCTCATTGTCAAACTTGCCGGCGAACGGTCCGATGTCAGCAAGACCCGCAATTCGTAGGCGATTGCCAATCCGACAAAAAACCGTTTTTCGGGCTGTATCCGTGATGCTAGCGGTCGGGGCATTGGCTAAGGCGGGAATTGTGAGAGAGTACCCCTGAACTGGCCATATTGGCAGCGAAATTCCTGCCGTCCGCGCAAAAGGCGCGGTCCAAATGCCTAAGGAGATCACAGCGCGGCTGCATTCGATTTCCTCCGACCTCGTTGCGATCGCGACAAGCTCATTCGCGCGAGTTCTAGCCCGGCAGAGTCTCGTATTGAATCTGAAGCGAACGCCATAATCTTGCTCAAGAAGGACTTGGAGGTTCCGGCAAAACAAGCTTGAGTCTCCCGCTTCATCATGGGGCGACCATATCGCTCCTTCGAACGCGTATCCGTACTCGGCAAGCGCGGGCTCCTTCTCCAACGCTTGCTGCCTCGTCAGCACAACCTGATCGGCACCATACCGATTCTTAAGCGTGCTGAGCTCCGCTGCCCTTAGGAGGCTTTCTTTGCTGGAGAAAAGCGTGATCTTGCCCGTCCTGCTGAAATCGAATTCGAGCCTGCCGGAGAGCTCGGCGATACCCGGGCGGCTGTTTAGCGCAAGGTCCAGAATGTCGGACGTGTTGCGTTCAAAGGCAGCCTGTGTTGCATTCGATAGAAAGCGCAGGGCCCAGGCAAAATATGCTGGGGAGGGTGTCAGACGCACCCTGAACGCTGGATCCAGCCCCAGAATATATTTTGGGATATTCGCCGCGAGAGATGGCGAGGCCATCGCATCTGTATAGAAGTAGCTGAGCTGTGCGCCGTTGCCAAAACTTGCACCCGCCTCAGCTGGCCCAAGGGCGGCGTCAACAACGCACACCTCATGTCCCTTCTTCGCAAGCGCGTAGGCAGTCGTCATGCCGACGACACCGGCACCAAGAACTAAAATCGGGGCCATTGTGATCAGTCCCGAAGACGAGCGATTACTTCGACCTCGACTGGGACGCCCCGCGGCAATGCCGCGACGCCAATGGCAAATCGGGCGTGTTCACCGCATTCCCCAAACAACGCTACGAAGAGGTCGGAGGCGCCGTTTACAACAGCGGGAATGTTTTGGAATTCCGGGGTGCACGCTACGAACCCACAGACTTTCAAAAGTTCCTGCACTTTAGACAGGTCTCCTCCAGTTGCCGACGACAACTGGCTGATCACATTGAGCGCCGCTAATTTCGCCGCCTCATATGCCGCTTCCTGCGATACTTCGTCGCCTACACGACCCGTATATTTGACCACGCCGTCGTCTAAGGGCAGCTGGCCCGAGACGTAGACCAAGCCGCGATCTTCTTTATATCCAAGAAGGTTACCGTCTGGTTTGGAGATCTTCGGAAGGACAAGACTGAGCGCCTCGATGCGCTGTTCTGGGCTTTGGGTCATTGTTCATTTCTTTCAGCGTATTCGCGAGCTTTTGATACAAAGGTCTCGAAGATGATCATATCGATATCGGCCACGCCATATTCTGGGTGCCACTGCACTCCAACGGCAAACCCGCCATCTCTCTTTTCGACCGCCTCGATCACACCGTCCGGAGAGGCGGCGATCACCTGATAGGCTTCCGAGGGGAGCACTGATTGATGATGGACGCTATTTACTGCCAGAATGTCACTCTTCGCCGCTGTGAAATGTCGTGACCCGCCGTCGAAGTGTATTTGATGATGTGCTATTGCCGCAGACAAGTCCGGCTTATGCTCAAGGGCGCCATCAATCTCTGTCGGAATATCTTGGACGAGCTCTCCGCCAAGGCATACAGCGAGCAACTGCATGCCGTTGCAGATTCCCACGATCGGCATTTCTCGCGACAGCGCTCCCTCAATCAGTGCCCGTTCGAAATTTGTACGGTCGGGCTTCATAACGTAGTCTTTGCGAGCCATCTGTCGGTAGAGCACCGGGTCAATGTCGAACATGCCGCCGGTGACAAGGACACCGTCGACTGCGTCCAAATAGTCGTCTACATTTTCTCGATAGGGCAGCAGGAAAGGCAGACCGCCAGCCTTCGCGACGGCTTCGGCATAATTTCGCCGAACAAAATACTCGGTTTCTGGGGCTGCGAAATCATTGATATCCGGCGTGATGCCGATGCGCGGAAGGTGAGGCATAGTGGATCCTAGGATAGCCAAGCTCGTGCCACGTCTTCGTAGATATCTACGACCTTGAGTACACTCTCAATAGAAACGGATTCATCGGGCTGCCCGCTCAGACCTAGAACGCCAGGGCCAATAATTGCGAAGGGCACTGAGAGCCCCTCCAAAAGGACAGTACCGTCGCTATAGTAGGACACGCCCTTGATTTCTGGCGTGAGACCCCGATGACGACCACAAACGTCTCCGCAAAGCTTCACGAAGACATCATCTCGCTGGCTCTCGACGGCAGGCTTGTAGTCTATGATATTGATCGATACGTCGTTTGGCGCGATCGCCGCCACTTTCTTGACGATTTCCCGGTAATCGACGCCCGGATGAAGTCGAATGTCGAAATCCACCGTGCAACGGTCGGGGGTGAGGTTCACCGCCGAACCGCCCTCGATGCGGCCTACTCGCAAAGTTTGTTCATCCAGCAGCGGATGCTCGGGACCGCTCAAGTCGAGTGCATAGAGCTGACTTAAAAACCCGTGGATCAAATCGATTGCATTTACGCCCGCCGCACCAGACACATGACCCAGCCTACCGGTCGCGGTCGCCCTAAGCCACAGAGCCGCCTTCTCGACAATCACGACATCAAGATCGCTAGGCTCCCCACACAGGAACGCACCAATCTCTTCCTTTAGGCCTTGCTCCGCGAACCTGCGCGCTCCCAACAAGTTGGCACTTTCGCCAGCAGTGAACGCTAGAATAACATCGCCTTTGAGCTTCTGTTGCGAGCCTTGGGCAAGCTTGCCGGCAGCTGCGATCATCGCAGCTAAGGCGCTTTTCATATCCGTTGCGCCGCGTCCATAAAGTCGCCCGTTTTCGACCTCGCCGGAAAACGGCCACCGCTCCCACGGTACCGTTCCTACTGGAACGGTGTCCATGTGAGAGGAAAACACTAGCGCCGGCTTTTCACCCGTACCTCTAATCCGTCCAAGAACGTTTGCTCTGCCGGGTTGAAACTCGTCCAACTCCGATTCGACCCCGAGAGCGAGCAACTGGTTGTGTACCAGCTTGGCGACTTCAATCTCTCGCCCCGGCGGATCACAGCTATCAATCGAAACGATCTTCTGAAGAAATGAGATCGGATCGAAATTTTGCCTACCTTGGCTGTGCGTTCGAGCGCTAACAGTTGCCATTATTCATCCTCTAGGTTTTAGACGACAATGGCGATTTTGACGCCCGAATTGAAACGCAAAAGCTTAATGAGTTAATCGCGGAACTTCATAAGTTCTGAGTTCTATGCCGCATGGACCCGCACCCTCGTGTGGTTAAGCAATGCGTCGCGGCATCTTCCGACTACCAGACGGTTACATCGCTTCAACAAAATGCAATAGTGGAAACCCTCCATCGAGAGCTCCCACCCGAAGCCAGATTCCTGCTTTCCCCTAATGAGCTAATTGCCGCTTCGGATAAGCGCATCCCCTTTGGGGACAGACAGAAAATGTCTGAGTGCGTTTTCGGTCAGTTTCGAGACGCTATTGTTGTAATCATTGTGGGAGAGGCTCCCGGTCCAGGAAACAGCGCCAGCGGCGAATAGTCCACCGCCGTTTGGATGCGCCATGAAAGTAATGTGGCTCAGCGGACGTAACGGCGAATAGGAAAAGCTACCTGGCTCGGACGCCTCTGCGAAAATTGTCAAGTTAGGACGCGGTAGCCTTACTGCATCGGTTTCAAAAGCAGCAGCCGTGCCCAGATTGAGGCCGAAGTTTCCGATCGCCTCTTCGGTGATCCCGTCAAAGAACGGCGCAAACTTCGCTGAATAACTCTCCTCCGTGCGCACGAAACCTTTTGGCTCCTTCACTGCCGCGAAAAGATTTGATGCATATTCGAGGCCGGTAACTGTGCCCGTAGATCGGCCGCGCTCTAGCCAAGTGCCTCCAAACTCTCCGGTCGTTGAATGATGCTCATTTCCTTGCTCGGCTTCGAATCGAGGATAAAGGCCGGCGCTACTTTTGCGGACCTCCATCAGGTGGGGACGCATTTTATCGATCGACGTAACCCAATATAGGCCATTTCCTCCGAAATAGAGGCATCGCCCGCCCTGTGCCAAGTACTGGTCCAACTGATCGCGCATGCTGCAAGTCCAGTATTCGGGGTGGCCTGCAACGATCAGAACTTTGTAAGCCGGAAGCAAATCGCCTTTTGCTGCCGAGAGATCATGGTCGGTGTACAAATCGTTGGGGACGTCAATATGCTCCAGCCAGTCCGTGAGGTACAGGTCCGCCACCATTGTGTGGGCACCCCAATTCTGAATGGCCTTTTTCGGATTTCCGGTTCGATGCGGCTTTCGATATGAGGAGTAAAATACGCGCGACCCGTCCGAATGTGCATCATAGAGGCATAAAGCGCGATCGAGTGCACCATCATCAGTGTATCGTGCAGGATCTCTATTGCTGGAGTAGGCTTGCCACGTCAGTGTGGGAATCAGAACGCAAACGTCATTAGACGGCTGCGTTGGCCTTACGACAAAAGGCAAATATACCTCATCAACGTCGTTCCATATCCGGGCGGCGTATATGCCCGACATGGTGGCCGGTATCTCCACTGCCACTGTAGTGTTCCAATTCGCATCATCCAGGTCGTCGTCGTGGAAGTGGATCGCGTTATATTCGTGTGGGGCCCCCGCTAGGCCGCCCTTCCAAGGGCCGCTCCATTTCGGGCCGGTGATGGCCCGAGCAGGTGCGTTGATTACCTTACCGTGGTGGTTTGAAACGACGTCCACAGCGATGGCTGTATCGAATTTCTGATCGAACTTCCAATGGCTGATGCGACCTTCAAAACAGTCCGGATCAACGCCGTCAGCGAGTCGCTTGATTTGCTCGACGGTTAGTGCGCCACGAAAAAACACGGGATCGCTTAGCTTGCCGTTGAAGTGCGCCCAGTGCCCGTCGCCATTCTTGCTACCGGCGAATGTAAGAGGGCTCTCAGTGGCATGAATTGTTGAAAAAGGAACTATGACTTCGGTCGTTATTAAGCCACCGAAATTGCTCGGAGCGTTCTCGACCGGACGGTTCAGGGCCTGATGGATTGCTAACTTCCGTGTCGTCGGGTCAAACGAGACCGCGGCGAAATGCCACTCTCTTGCAGATACAAACTCGTGAGCGGTACACCATTCTGCGCCAGCTCCCGAATTCGAAACCGCCGCGGTCAACATCGAATCTCCGCCAAGGTAGAGACCAAATGAGAAGTTTCCCGGCTCGCCAATAGCAGCGAGAGTCTGCCAACCTTGATTGAGGCGGGTGGGGAAGAAGCGAACGGCCAGCGTGAAACCTTTACCCAGATCGAAGGACCCATCAACTTCGATGAAAGATCCCAAGGGAAGGTGCTGCTCCGCGAGGACGATGCTGTTCGACTTCAACCAGTCGCACTTCTCGACCTTGTAGCCAGGTCCACCAGAACGCGGGTCGCCATGCAACAAGCGAAGCATCTCGATATTGGCTCGAGCATTGTCAGCGCTACTTATTTTGAAATCCTGGATCTCTCCAGGGGCCACGCTGATTTGCTGGACGTAGCCTTCCAGGGGGGAAACTAGGGTCGGTGAATAAGGAACTTTGCTCATAGTTCCCTCCTGGCGTCTTTCGCGCGATCAATGTTACGACTGAACCATTTTTGGGAGATCTGGTCGTATTCTCCGTTCTTGACGATCGTGTCGAGAGCCGTCTTCAGTTTGGCAGCCCACTCGCCTTCGTCTTTCCGCAGCATGAAGCCCCTGCTCCCAAAACGCGGGATCGCTGATGCTGGGGCCGACCAGCTTCTAGACATCCGGCTGCTTCTTTGCAAATCCGTAGACAAGCTGGTTCTCATCGCTGAATACAGCGTCCACCCGGCCCGCGTCGAGGTCTAGGATCGCGCCACTGATTTGGTCATACGGCTGAACAGTCATGAATTTTGCAAACTTGTCGCCGCTGTATTTGACGATAGCTGATGCGCTCTTCTCGCTGATCAGCGTCTTACCTTTGAGGCTTGCTTCGCTTCCATCAATCGTGGACTTCGCGCTCACCATGAGACGAACAGTCGGCCTGATATAGGGGCCGACCATTGTGAATTGTTCAAGCCGCTCCTTGGTCATGGCGGTGTATTGATGACGACGTCGATCTGTCCCGACTGCAGGGCAGCGATTTGACCATCCCCTGCTACTGCCTGGATGACTGCAGATGACGATAGCAGGGGACGCGTCGAGACAAAGTGAGATTATCGAATAAGTCTATTCAGATATGCGATATATCGAGCAAAAGCCTTTGTGGAGGGGAGACATTGATCCATTTATCGGCCATCAAGACGCAGGACCTGAGGCAACGAGTATGATCGGTGTCGATGCCTAACACAGTAAAGATGTTCATTTATTCGAAAACCAGATAGATCAATTCGAAAATCGATCTTCTCGCAGTGGAAGCCTCCCTTTAAGCTGTTGAGGTGGCTATCCGGAGCGGACGAGGTTCCTTGCTCAGACGGAGGCGCGATCTGCCGGTTTCGATCCCTATTTGCGTTGCCCGCTAAAGGCAGCACCGGGTTGAGGTCGAGCCGTTGCCGGGAGCGATGAATAATGCGTGTGTTGGCAGCATCCTTGAAACACGAAAGCCACAGCTTTTGCAGAAGTCCGACCGACATTGACGCGTTCAAGCGGCGGGAGTACGCGACCGGTGCCGCGATCCCCCAGCGGCTCCGTGGCACGCGCACAGAATGGGGTGCCGTGTTCGACGCCGCCGAGCAATTTGGTTGGGATTTGATCCATCCGCTCGCGGCGAACGCTATGCCGGCGGGGGTGGTTACCAGCGCTGCGTTCGAGCAGCTCACTTCAGCCATATTGACTGAGTTCCGCGATGCGGCTCCCGTCGACGGCATCCTGCTCATTCTTCACGGAGCTATGATCGCCGAGGATTTCGATGACGCCGAAGGCGA
This sequence comes from Mesorhizobium sp. WSM4830, assembly GCF_055811495.1. Classification (NCBI taxonomy): domain Bacteria; kingdom Pseudomonadati; phylum Pseudomonadota; class Alphaproteobacteria; order Hyphomicrobiales; family Phyllobacteriaceae; genus Mesorhizobium; species Mesorhizobium sp. WSM4830. The sequence continues at coordinate 19,087 of NZ_JBVVQI010000043.1, forward strand.
GTTGCTTATGCGGGTGCGGAAGCTGGTTGGATGGGACATTCCGATCGCAATAACGTTAGACATGCATGCCAACGTAACCGACGATATGGCACGGCATTGCAACATTTTGTGTACATATCGCACGACACCTCACGTTGACTTGTATGAAACGGGCCAGCGATCTGCAAGGCTCCTTCAGCGGGCTATGCTAGGCGAAGTGCGCCCGCGTGTCGTTGTTGCGCGTCGCGCGATGATTGACCTCGATGAAGGGCGCACCGTGGGCGCCAATGCACCGATGCCCGAGATTCTGAAGATCGCTGAGCGCGCCGAAGAGACGATCGAAGGTGTGTTAGCTGTCAGCGTGCAGGCGGGGTACCCTTGGGGAGACATCGCGCAGGCTGGCACCTCTGTAGCCGTCACCGGTAACGGCTATGAAGCACGATACATCGAGCTAGCCGAGCATGTCATGGATGAGTGCTGGAAAAGACGACATGTCAGCACTATAGATTTGAGGCCGCTGGACGAGGCAATCACTGCAATTCAAGCTCACCAAAAGAGCCTGCCGATCGGACATCGTGGTCCCCTGCTCGTCGGTGACTTCACTGACTGCCCCGCCGGTGGCGCTGGTGGCGATGGCACCGCCCTCCTAAGGGCAATGCTGGAAGCAGGCATCACCGACGCTGCGTTTGGATTTATTAACGATGCGGCCACTGTAGCGGTTGGGACCGCGGCAGGTGTCGGTGCCCGAATAAATGTTGAACTCGGCGGTAGATGCGATCCGGACTTTGGTGGGGGCCCACTCGCGATCTTAGGCGAGGTGGTCCATCTTTCGGATGGCAACTACATTCGCAAAGGACCGATGGCAACTGGTACCCCCGATTCGCTTGGACCGACTGTAACGCTGGCTATTGCCGGCATTCGGGTTGTCGTGTGTTCGCACAGCTGCGCGGTAGATGATCGCGAACAATTCCGCGCCGCAGGCATCGACCCCGATAGTGAACGGGTTCTCGTGTGCAAAGCCATGAATCATTTTCGGGCAGATTTTGAACCGGTCGCCAGTGGTCTCATCTACGTAGATAGCGGCGGAGTATGTTCAACCAACTACGCACGGTTTGCCTACAGGAAATTGCGCCGGCCGATCTCACCGATTGATTTTACCTGACGCTTCTTGTGAAGGCACGCCGGGGCTTAACCGCAAACGAGGCGGCGGGCCGCCTAGCCTGTAGCAAATGCGTACCGCTTTAAATGGCCTATTGAAGGCTTCGAATATACATTCCTAAGAGGAGCTATAAAATGTCACCAGCCGCGAGTTCCAACATACCTAACGCGGATCTTGACTCCGTTCTCAATGAAGCGCGGCAGCGTTTTGTCGATCTTAATCCGAAAAGCCTCGCCCGTCACATAGCGGCCAAGGAGTCACTGCCCGGCGGAAACACCCGGGCCATCCTCTGGTACAGTCCTTTCCCGCTCACGCTAGTGTCGGGAGACGGCTGCTACGTTACAGATCTAGATGGCCATCGATACGTTGACCTTTTGTCGGAGTACACAGCGGGACTGTTCGGCCATTCCGATCCAACAATCGCCGACGCGATGATTGAGGCCATTAAAAGCGGCGTCATGCTCGGGGGACCGAACCGTTATGAGGCACAGTTAGGTGCTGCTATTGTTGAACGCTTCCCTGCAATTGAGCGGGTACGGTTCTGCAATTCCGGTACCGAAGCCAACATTATGGCGTTAACAGCTGCACGAATAATCACAGGACGCAGCAAAATCCTGGTTTTCAGAGAAAGTTATCACGGCGGAGTAATGGCTTTCGCCAATGGCGGCTCCAAGCTCAATCTTCCGTTTGAATTTTTGCTGGCCGATTACAACGATGAGGCTGGTGTCGAAAAGATCATGCGGGAACATGCCGACCATCTCGCTGCAACCATTCTCGAGCCGATGTTGGGAGCCGGGGGGTGCATCGTGGCAAAGCCAACTTTCCTGCCCCGGATCCGGCAGCTAACTGACGAGCTCGGCGTCATCCTGATCTTCGATGAAGTACAGACATCGCGTTTAGGATATCGCGCATTGCACGGCGAACTGGGAATAAATCCGGATGTGGTCACGCTCGGAAAATATCTCGGCGGCGGCGCAAGCTTTGGAGCATTTGGTGGAAAATCTTCAATAATGGAGCGCTTCGATCCCACTCGCCCAAACGCACTGACCCATAGCGGTACCTTTAATAACAACGTTATAAGCATGGCTGCGGGATTGGCTGGCTTCACGAAGGTGTTGACCGAAGATGCCAGCCGGAAAGTTAATGCAATAGGCGACTGGTTGCGAACAGAGATGAACGCATCGCTTGATCGGCACTCGATCGCGGCGACTGTGCTCGGAAAAGGATCGCTCATGAACTTGCACTTCGTGGATGGAGTCATCGAAACACCGGCGCAACTAAAGGAACGGGACGCTCGTTGGCTCGAACTATGGCACGTCGAGATGCTGCTTCGTGGGTTCTATGTCGCACCGCGCGGTCTTGTTGCTCTTTCGCTTCCCTTCGGTGAGACCGAGGCAGAGGGCTTCATCGCGGCTTTCGATGACTTCTTGGCAGCCCATCGCTCACTTCTGCCGATTAGGTCACACTAAACCGCGCCGTCTTGATGTTGTACCAGCGGCCAAATGCCATTTTGCAGCTCGCTCTCGCGTAAATTTTTTAACACTGCAATCTACAGCATCGGCGGATCGCCAGCGCGGCTATGCGAACAAAGCATCCGCTTTTCGAATATTCACTCGTCTTTAAGCCGAGCGCCCCAGTATTGATAGCGTTTGGAAAACATAATGTCCTGATCGACCGTAACATTGAACTTATGGCCGGGTCTGATCTCAAGCGTCGGCTGAACATTCAAAGTATCCCCACGGTGACGGCCTCCTTGCTGAGGTAGGCTGAAGGCTGCAACTCCTAGTGCAAGCACTAGGAGTTGCCCTGTGACGAAGCATCAGATTGAAGTGATCACGTCGGTCGAGCGGGGCCGGCGCTGGTCTCGGCAGGAGAAGGAGCGGCTGGTCGCGGCGACGTTCGAGCCTGGGCCAGTGTTTCAGAACTCGCGCGATCGCCGGCATTCATGGCATTCATGTGAGCCAGCTTTTCCGGTGGCGCAAGGAACTCTGCCAGATCTCCGCGCCGTCCGTGCCGCAGCTTTTTCCCGTGGAGGTCGTCAAGGCGCAGCCACCGCCGATCTCCCGACCGCGCAAGAAGAGCAGTATTGTGACGATCGAGCTTGGCGGTGCCCGTCGCCTGCGGATTGAGAGTGATATCGATACCGAGGCGCTCGATACGCATACGACGAAGGCCGCATGATTGGCACACGCGCCTTGGCGCGGCGGGCTCTATGATGGCGTTGCGTGAAGGTTAGGCGGCCTGCTGATCGGCGGGCTTGTCGGCTTCGCACAGGCGCTTCCATTCCCAGGGCAGTAGTTCGTGCAGACGCGTGGCGGGAAGATCGGCAATGCGGGCCAGGGCGTCGGCAAGCCAGGCTTTCGGGTCGACGTCGTTGAGGCGTGCCGTGGTGATGAGGGATGAGGGCAAGCATGACGGCGGCGCGGTCGGCGCCGCGCTGGGAACCGGCAAAGGTCCAGTTGCGCCTTCCCAGAGCCATTCCCCGTTCATTCTGCCCATATCGGGCTTGAAGTAGAAGTACATTACCGGGGGCATGCGCTTTTTGGCCGTCGGGTGCGGCGCCAATACAGCGAACAACGTGCAATCGGTCGGATCGTGCATGTCGAGGCGGCCCCCGGTGTCGTTGTCGCTGTGCCGGAATGGATGCTGGATGCCGTCGCCTGCGCCGGCATGACGCTGGGAGAGCCACGCCTTTCGATAGTGGCTCTAACAGATTTACACCGTCTGCTTATCGAACATGGTTTTCGCGAATACTTGGGGGGTGATTCCCATCTGGAGCATCCCGATGACAAACCTGCCAACTCCCGCGACGCGTCCGCTACCCATCCGGTGAAGCTTTCGATTACCCACATAATCGGCGGGCTTATTGCCCCGTGTGAATCTGCCGTGATTCTGTCCGTGAAGCCGAATCACGGAGGCGTCACGGATGCGAGACAAGACCAGCAGCAGCGAAGCCGCTTGGCAGGAGGAAGAGCTTTCTGCGGCGAGCCCTTCCCGACAAGTGTCTGACCCGTCGGCTGCGACGGTTGCTGGACTCAGATGTCGGCTGCGCCGGGCAAGCCAATCCCGGCGCCCTGCGGCGACTGGGCGGCGGTGAAGGTGGCCTACCGCTTCTTTGACAATCCGCGTGTGACCGAACATAGCGTTCTCGCCGGCCATTTCGCCGCGACCGCGGCGCGCGTTGCGGCGAGCGAAGGTCCGATCCTTATCCTGCAGGACACGACCGAATTTATCTACAGCCGCGCGCAGCCGGGCAAAATTGGCTTCACCAAAACCATCAACGCCGGACGCTACAAGGCCGGACAGCCCAACGTGCTGACCCTGTGCGGGGTGCTGATGCATTCGAGCCTGGCCGTCACCCTCACCGGCACACCCCTCGGTCTGATGGCGGCGAAGTTCTGGACACGAACGAAGTTCAAGGGAACGCTCGCGCTCAAGCTGCACATCAATCCCACCCGCGTGCCGATCGAGACGAAGGAGAGCTACCGCTGGCTGGAGAACCTGCGCCAGTCCATCGCGCTCGTTGGCGCGCCCCCAGCGCTGCGTGCATGTGGGTGACCGGGAGAGCGGACATCTACGAACTCTATTGCACCGCGCAAGACCTTGGTACCAGCTTCCTCGTGCGGGTGCAGACGAACAGACTGGCAGAGCGGCCTGCCGATGCTGCCCCACACGATCCTGCTCATCGCGTCTTTGCCCAACTTGCGGCGGCGCCTTGGGCGGGACGTCATCGCATTACGGTTGATCAGGACGAGACGACCTGGCTGCAGGTGAAGTTCGCCGCGGTCAATACCTTGCCGCCAGTGGGCAAGCAGAAGCGCTACAGTCCGCAGGCTCTGACTTACATCCACGCACTCGACGAGAATCCGCCGCCCGGTCGCGAGCCGATTGACTGGAGGCTGGTGACCAACCTGGCGGTCGAAGATCTCTCCGTGGCGGTCGGGAAGCTGGGCTGGTACGCCCTGTGCTGGAAGGCGGAGGTGTTCCACAAGGTCATGAAGTCCGGCTGCCGTGCCGAGGAGGCGAGGCTCGAGACCGCCGAGAGGCTGGCGAAGTTCCTCGCTCTCATCGCGGTGGTCAGCTGGCGCATAATTCTTCGTCACTATGTCGGCGCGCCAAGCCAGACGCCAAGCCTAGACAGCGTTCTCACTGTCGCCGAGATCACTGCGCTCGACCGGATCGACGCGTCCCGAACGCGACCGCGCCTCCAACGGCACGCTCGCCGCCTACCTGCTGCAAATCGCCATGCTTGGCGGCTATCGCCCGCAAACATGATCCGCCTCCAGCGCCGCGCCAGATCCGCGATCAGGAGATTGCCGAGACGATCCGGCTGACGCTAGAGGCGGCACCGAGATGCGACCCACTGGAGCCTTCGCCCCCCGGCGTGCACGGTGGGCATGCGCCTTCGCCACCGCATCTTGACGGCCTTCGGCCTTCAGCCGCACCGCGCAGAGAGCTTCAAATTATTATCGGATGCGCTGTTCGTGGAGAAGGTGCGGCGCGACAATGAAGCTGCGAGCGCGCGTCTCATCAGAATTGTCGCGCCACGAGAAGATGCGTGCTCGCCTCTACCTGGCCCGCCCGAGCGAGCGCTGGTCCTGTGCGTCGACGACAAGAGCCAAATCCAAGCGCTGGATCGCACGAAGCCCGTGCTGCCGATGCGCCCCGGCCAGATCGAGCAGCGCAGCCACGATTATACGCGGCACGGCACCCTTTCCCTGTTTGCTGCCCTCGATGCCGTCACCGGCAAGATCTTCGGCCGCTGCTTCAAGCGCGATCGCGCGCAGGAGTTGTACGCGAGATCGAGGCCAATGTCCCGGCTGACCTCGATGTGCACACCGTCATAGACAACTACGCCACCCATAAGACCAGCACCGTGCGCGCCTTCTTCCTCAACCGGCCTGCTGGCATATTCACTTCACACCGCCAGCGCCCTCATGGCTCAACGAACGCTTCTTCGCTAAAGCGGATCAGGCGCGGTGTCCACAGGTCGAAACAGGAGCTGGAGACGGCAATCAGAACTTACATCGAAGCCGTCAACCGTCAACGCCGAACCAAAGCCCTTCAGATGGAGCGGGTCCGCCAACGATATTCTCAACACCATCTAGCGCTTCTGTCTGGCTAGGCTTCAAGTCGCACAACACCAAACCGAGATGGCTCAAACTTCGGAATCAGGACACTAGCAGCGCCAGTGATACCAAAGCGGAAGATCGAACCTGACGTTTGGTCCTTATTGGCCGGGCAACCACTCTTTTGGGATGGACATCCATCGACTTTCCTCATTTCCCCTGCCGGGGCATGAATTCCGGTTTGAAAACAGATGTGTTCCGCAAACCGTCAATCCCTCGAAGTGGGAGTTCTACACTGCGGAAAACGAAGGATCGGCAAAGGTATCATGGGTGCCGGAATGTCTGTAGCCGGGGCGCGGACATGACAGGCCACGACGCGCCCGTCGGGCATCGGCACCAAAGGCGGTAGCTCTTTGCGGCAGCGTTCGACCGCGAGCGGGCAGCGCGGGTGGAACGCGCACCCACTTGGCGGATTGATGGGGCTCGGCACCTCACCCTCTACGGGCGCCTCCAGCCGAACCCGCGTGGGATCGGGCACCGGAGCCGCCGCGATGAGCGCCTCAGTGTAGGGATGGACCGGGTTCGCGAAAAGCGCCTCGCAAGGCGCGAGCTCCACGATCCGTCCCAAATACATGACCGCAACGCGATGCGCGATATGCTCCACGACGCCAAGGTCATGTGAGATGAAGACGAAGGCGATGCCCATCTGCTGCTGGACATCCAGAAGCAGATTCAGGATCTGCGCCTGCACGGAGACGTCGAGTGCAGACACCGCTTCGTCAGCGATGATGAGCGAGGGGTTTAGCGACAGGGCACGTGCAATGCCGAGACGCTGGCGCTGCCCGCCCGACAATTCGGACGGGAGCCTGCCCATCATCTCAGGTGACATTCCGACTTTTCGGAGAAGGTCCGCGGCGAGTGCCTGGCGCCGCTTCCGGCTGAGACGCTCAAAGTTCTCGACAGGCTCGGTAATAATTTGCCCGGCCGTGAGGCGCGGATTCAGCGACGAGTAAGGGTCCTGAAACACCATCTGCATGCGACGGCGCCACGCGTGAAGCGCGTCCTTCTTGAGGCCCGCAATATCGGTCCCGTCGATCAGCACGCGCCCACCCGTCGGCTCGACGAGCCGCATCAGGAGCCGTGCGACAGTGGACTTGCCGCAGCCGGATTCGCCGACAATGCAGAGTGTCTCGCCCGCCTCGACGCTGAAGGATACGTCCTGCACCGCCCGGATCACCGGTATGGTTTTCTTGAAGAGGCCCGAACCAAGCGGGTAGTGCTTGGTCAGCTTCTCGACTTTCAGCAGAGGACCGCTCATGCGCCCATCACCTCTTCGGCGCGCCAGCAGGCCGCGGCGTGCTCCGACCCGACATCTCGCAGGGCAGGCGTCTTGTCGCGGCAAATGTCAATCGCGAACGGGCAGCGCGGCGCAAAGCTGCAGCCGACGATGGGCTCGCGCAGGCTTGGCACAATGCCGGGGATCTCCGGGAGGCGGCGCTGGCGGCTGCGCCGCCGGTCGGGCACCGAGCGCATCAGCCCTTGGGTGTAGGGATGCGCCGGACGCGCAAACAGATCGATCACGCTCGATTGTTCGACGATCCGGCCGGCATACATCACGATCACGCGTTGGCATGTCTCGGCTACAACGCCCAGGTCATGCGTGATGAACATGACGGCCGTTCCCGTGCGCTCCTTCAGATCAACCATCAGTCGCAGGATCTGCGCCTGGATGGTGACGTCGAGCGCCGTCGTCGGCTCGTCGGCGATCAACAGTTCCGGCGAGCAGGCCAGAGCCATGGCGATCATGACGCGCTGGCGCATGCCGCCCGACATTTCATAGGGATAGTTGTCGACCCGACGCTCGGGGTCCGCGATGCGGACAAAGCGGAGCATTTCTTCGGCCTTGGCCATCGCAATTGAACGGGAGGCCCCCGTGTGAATCTGCACCGCTTCAGCGATTTGGCGTCCAACCGTGTAGACCGGGTTCAGACTCGTCATTGGGTCCTGGAAGATCATGGCGATCTTGTCACCGCGGATCTTCCGCATCTCGCTCTCCGAGAGTTTCAGGAGGTCGCGGCCTTGAAATCGGACCTCACCTCCAACGGTCTCAGCACTCTGCTTCGGGAGCAACCGAAGGATCGAGAGGGCGGTGACGCTCTTCCCGCACCCCGATTCGCCGACGACGCCGAGGGTTTCGCCCTTCATCACCTGGAAGCTGATGCCTCCGAGGGCATGGGTCACACTTTCTTCGCCGTAAAAATGTGTTTCAAGGTTTCGAACATCGAGAAGTATGTCTTTCCCTACGGTTTTATACATTAGCATGTCAGCGCCTTCGCTTCGCGTGGGGATCGAACATATCGCGCAGGCCGTCCCCCAGTAGGTTGACCGCAAGGACCGTGACGGCAAGGCAGATACCTGGCGCGAAGATCGTCAATGGGGCGATGGCGAGATACAGGCGCGAACTGGCGATCATGTTGCCCCAGCTGGGGATCTCGGGCGGTACGCCCACGCCGAGGAAACTCAGCCCCGCCTCCGTCAGGATCGCGCTGGCGCAGACAGTAGCGCCCTGGACCATCAGTGCCGGAATTGTACTCGGCAGGATATGCCGCCACAGCACCTTGGGCAGGCGAGCACCGCCGCAGAGCGCGGCCTCCACATAAGGACGCTCCCGAACACTGAGGACCACTGAGCGAACCAGCCGCGCGACCGCCGGCGTCTCCGGAATCGCAATGGCTACGATGAGGATAGCGATCCCGGGGCCTGTCAGGGAAATAAGCGCGATGGCCAGCAGAATCGTCGGGATAGACATCAGTCCGTCCATAACCCGCATTACCACATTGTCGAACGGGCGATTGTAGCCGGCGAGGATGCCGATCAGGAGCCCGACAAGAGCCGCGCACGCCGCCGAGAGCAATCCGACCATGAGAGAGATGCGGGCGCCGAAGATCGTTCGGGCAAACACGTCACGGCCCAGATTGTCGCTCCCGAACCACATTGCGGGGGACGGCGGCTGAAGGCGTTTGAATGGATCCATGTTCACCGGATCGCCCGCGTAAAGCGGGGCAGCGAGCGCCAGAACGATCAGGAGCGCCAACAGGCCACCGCCGATCAGGACCAGCGGATGTCGCCTTGCGAGACGAGCAAGGCCCGAAAGTCTCAGCGGGGCCGTCGACGTGGTTTCAAGTGTTGCGGAGGGGAGCGTCATATCAGTACCGGATGCGCGGATCGATCAAGGTGTAAGCAAGATCGACTGCGAGATTGATAAGGACGTACAGGCCCGATGTCAGGATGAGCACGCTCTGGATGATGGGATAGTCACGGTTGTTGATCGCATCGACGACCAGACGCCCGATGCCGGGTATGTTGAACACCGTTTCCGTCAGAACGACACCGCCGATCATATAGGCGAAGCTTATGCCGATCACGGTCAGGATCGGCACGCCGGCATTCTTCAACGCATGGTGGACAAGCAGGGCATAGGACGAAGCCCCCTTGGCGGCGGCCGTTCGCATATAATCTTCCGACAGAACTTCGAGCATGGTCGCTCGGGTGACCCGCGCGATGAAGGCAATGAAGCCCAGGCCCAAGGCCAAGGTGGGCAGGATCAGGTGCACCAACCAGGCCCCAAGGCCACTTTCGATCGGCTTATATCCCTGGACTGGGAGCCAGTGTGTTCTGATAGCGAAAAAGTAGATCAGGAAATAGCCGATGACAAAGACCGGGACGGAATAACCAAATGCCGAGAAGGCGGTGAGGAGCCGATCGACAAGACCGCCAGTTCGCCACGCGGCAAGAATCCCAAAAGAGACTCCGACCGTCACCGAAAGGATCATCGTCAGCATCGATAGGGAAAGGGTCGGTTCAAGCCTCTGTGAGATGAGCTCAAGAACCGGCCGCCCAGAAAAAATGGAGATCCCGAAGTCACCACTAATGATGCCCATCACCCAATTCACGAACTGAATCGGCACCGGATCATTCAGTCCCAGTTGCTCCCGGATGCCAGCGATCATCTCCGCCGTGGCGGACCTGCCGGCGATCATGCCCGCCGGGTCGCCGGGCGCCAGCCTGAGAAGCAGGAAAACGAAGATCCCGACCATCGCCATGACGGCGATGGTCGAAACCAATCTACGAAGGAAGTAGGCCGCCATTATGAGGCCTTCTCCATGTTCCACATTGGCAGGTAGCCGCCAGGCGTATCGAGGAGACCAGTGAGCGTCTTACGGCGTGCGGTTGCCCGGACGCCTTGCCCTAAGGGAACGAAGCCTACGAAGTCCCACCAAATACGTTGCATCTTGCGGGCCAATGCCTTTCGTTCCTCAAGCGTTGCGACATCCGCCCATTGGGCCCGCAGTGCTTCGTATTCATCGTTCTTTGGCCAGCCGTACCACCCCTTGTCTCCATTCGCGGCTAACAACACGCTGCTCATCGGATCCCCGAGCGCGACTTCAGGCCAGTTCGATATTAAAACGTTCCAGCCGCCACTCTCGACCGGGCCCTTATTCGACCGACGCGCGACGAGCCCGCCCCAGTCGCTTGGCGCAAGCTCGGCATTGACCCCAATCTTCCGCAATGTGGCTGCTAGAAGCTGGGAGGGGTTGCTTGCTTCTGGCCAGTCCGTGGGCTGCAGGATGACGACTTTCTCGCCCGCATATCCGGCCTCCTGAAACAGTTGTCTGGCTTTTTCCGGGTCGCCACCCTTCTTGTACCATCCCGTATTTTCGTCGTTGGAATAGGGCGTATCGTTCCCAAATACCGACTTGACGGGGCTGATGTATTCTGGGGGGAAGCTGGTACGCATGAATGCCTCCTGATCTATCAGGTGAAGCATCGCTTGGCGCGCCTTGACGTTGTCGAACGGCTTCTGCAGACAGTTCATGCGAATGAAATATACGGTGCCCGACTTGTTCCGAACCTCGAGTTCAAGGCTGGGATCGCTCTCGATCACTGGGTAAAGATCGGCCGGCGGCTCTGGAAGGAAATCAACCTCACCCACCTGCAAGGCTGCTAAAGCAGTCTGCGGATCGGCGATATTGTCCCAGATCACACGCTCGACCTTGACTATCTTTCCGCCGGCGTATGCGTCGGGGGCTTCCTTGCGTGGCACATATTTTTCGTTGCGGTCGTAGGTGTAATTCGCGCCCGGCCGGGCAAGTGCCTCATTGAACTTGAACGGCCCCGATCCGATTTTCGCGGTAACCTGCTCGGTTGCGGGACGATTTGCGTCCTGCTCGCGCATAATGAACAAGAACTGCCCCGAGGCTGATGCTAGGATATCGGCCAGAAGTCCGAGCGGTTCCTTAAGAGCAATGGTGAAGATCTTGTCATCTTTCTTTGATATATCCTTGGCCCGCTCTAGGAGCAGCTGTCCGCCCGCAGCCACTTGGCCCCAGCGATGGATCGAGGCCACACAATCCGCCGCAGTGACGGGGCTGCCGTCGTGCCAGCCTAAGCCGTCCCGAAGCTCGAACGTATACGTCTTCCTGTCGTCGGAGAGCCCCCACTTCCCTACCATTTGTGGCTGCGGCATTAGCTTAGAATCTAAGGCAAAAAGCGTGTCGTAAATCGCCAAGCCATGCTCTTGGGTGACGGAAGCCGTCGAAGCGACCGGATCAAAGATGCGGCTCTCTTCCTTCACCATGCGCACCGTCCCCGCACCTTCTGGCGAAGTTTGCGCCCGAAGGATTGATGGGAACGACAAAGTCGTTCCGACCGTTATGCCTGCCTTGATAACGTCGCGTCGAGATATCGTCATGCTCAATTCCTCCCATTTATCCTATTTTAATCAAACGCTCAGACACCGCCCCGCCACAGCCCAACGCAAGGTCTCCTCCCCAGAGTTCTCCTTCCGGATCGTCGAACTCGCCTTCAACCAGCCGTCGCAAAACCGGCATAAGCGACCCCACCATCCCAGTAGGTATCCGCACCCCCGGAAAACCAACCGTTCCGGTCGCGGAGGGCAACATGCAACATTCCGCTATCCTCTCCCGTGTGCCGCGAAAAAAAGCAGAGAGGCAGACCGAGCGCCGCGAGCCTGTCACCGATGGCGGGGTCGAGTTCAGTGCTGATTTTAACGACGCCGTCAGTGATCAATACGCTAGCCGGATCAGCTACCGCCGCGCGCGCCGACATGTTACGATCGACGATATTCACGATGGCACGCAGCACCGCGCCGGTAATCCTCTCGGAGCCGGCGGCGCCCAGCGCGACACGGTCGCCCCAAGGTGACATCAAAATAGTAGGCGCCTGATAAGTTATATCGCGGTCCGCAAGACGGCGGCCATCTGCCATCTGATAGCTATGCGCCATAAGATAACCTCCTGGCGCGGCCACGAGGGAGCCGAAATATTCTCCGATCGAAGTCGTGATGGAGGCGACCGTGCCGTCGCTATCAACCGCCGAAATGTGAGTGGTGTCGCCTTTGCGACCCCGTACCCGCGCCTCGGGCAACCCCGCAGCAAGATCACTATATGCAGCCATCAGTGTACGGACGGTACCCGCCTGGGAGGCGATATGATCAGCCCGAAGCAGAGATGGGGCATCGGGTCCGAGCCCCTTCTCCTCCCCCTCAAAAGCAACGCGCTGTGATAGAAGCATGGCTGCCCAGCGGTCTGGATCGTCCAATTTGGAGAAATCAAAGGATTCGAAGAGGGCAATAGTTGCGACCAGGGGATAGCCATAACCTTGACGGCCGAGCGTCCAGCCCTTCCAGCCACGATAGCAGAACGCCACCGATTCCGCATCAAGCGCTTGGTATGTGGCGAAATCGTCCAGGACGAGGCTACTGCCCGCCGCCGCGAGTTTCGCCAGAAAGCCCTCAAGCTCAGTGCCGCTCATGATGCTGGCCGAGCCACCTTCGCCATAGGCGGTTAACGTTTCCGCGAGTTTCGGCTGGCGAAAAGTCTCACCGAATCGCCAAGGCGATCCATCAGGCTTCAGGAAAAAGGCCCCTGCAAGGGGGTCTTTCGCGAGCAGGGGTGCCGCGCTTGCCCAGACATTTGCTAGATTTGCGCGAATGACAAACCCGTCGCCTGCGAGGCGTACAGCCGGCTGAACCACCTGTTTCAGGTTCAGGCGGCCATGTTCTGCCACCGCCTTTTCAAATGCCCTAGGAATGCCCGGAACGGGCACGGTTCCAACCCCGTTCTCTGCGCCTTGTGGCGACCAAGCCGCCGGCACTGCGCTGCGGCCGTCAATGACGTTTACATGACCATCCGGGCTCAGGATCATGATGTGGCAGCGCCCGCCAAGACTAGTGTTAGCGGGATCGGCGACGGTCATGGCGAGAGCTGCGGCTACTGCCGCATCCACCGCATTACCCCCGATACGGAGCATTTCTGCCCCGACTTTGGCAGCGGGTTCGGAGCCTGCTGCGACAACACCGCCACGAGAACGTGGCCCTATCGCAGCCACATCTTTCGAAGCAGCGGCGAGCCCGCGTGCTCGGATGTCGTTCGGCGACGTAGAGGTGCGCTCAAGGCTGCAGCCTCGCCCCTTGCGTTGTCCTTTTCCGGGCATGATCCGTCCCCGCCATTTTCTTGTTGCAACAAACGTTCCACATATTTAGATTTGAGTCAAATGTATTTACACGGCAAAACATGGTCAGCGATCCGCTTCGGGGGCATCATTTGATCTTGCAACCTGGCCCGCTCAGCTTCTGGAAAGGGAAAGAAATAATGTCTGCCAGCACTAAGGCGCGACGCCGCGTTGCTATCGCTGGTTTCCTCGACGAATCAGTTACGTTTATCGAGAAGGAAACACCGCTCGAGCAATTCAGGACCGCAGAGACTTCTGGAGCGGCTCTCCTCGAAAATTGTCGGGCGACCAACACTGGTATCGGCGGGATTATCGAAATCTGCGAGAATGAGTGTGCTGAAATCATTCCGCTGTTTTATGCTCCGGGTGGAGCTGCCGGCCCAACCAGTGATGAGGCGTATGAGCACTATATTGAGAGACTAATCGGGGGTATCAGATCGGCCGGTAGGCTTGATGGCGTGCTTTTGGAACTTCATGGCGCGATGGTAACTCCGACACGGATTGATGCCGATCGGCAGACGCTGGAGCGTGTTCGAGCAGCCGTTGGGCCAAATACTCCTATTGTGGTTGCACTGGATTATCACGCCAACCTTGACGAAAAATCAATCGCGGCGGCCGACGCCGTCTTCGGTTATCACTTTTCCCCGCACACAGACATGGGCTCCACCGGAAAACGCGCGGCAGAATGTCTGTTTCGGACCCTAAGGGGGGAGATCGCACCGGTCTGCGTTCTGGTGAAGCCCGGCGTCATGGTGCCGAGCATCTTCAGCGCTACCGGCATGGAGCCGCTGAAATCGATTGTCATGAAGTCGATCGAAATGAGCGAGCGAAGCAAGCGGTATCTCGACGTCTCGATCTTCGCAGGTTTTTCCTATGCCGATGTCCCGAACTGCGGCTTCTCAGTGGTCGTGGTGGCGGATCAAGACCGTTCGGCGGCACTAGAAATCGCAAACGGTTTCTCCTCGCAAATCTGGACGCAGCGGGAAGCCCTGACTCACCGCGACCTTGTCCACTCAGTGGAGAGCGGGCTCACGGCGGCAAAACAGCACGTATCGGAGGGCAGGCGCCCCATCGTTCTGCTTGAACATGCCGATCGGATGCATGACTCGACCTATCTCCTTCGTGAGGTCCTGCGCCGAAAGCTGCAGCGGACAGCTGTTCCTTATTTGTGGGATCCCGAAGCCGCCGCCGCGGCCGTATCGGCCGGGGTTGGCGCGACTGTCAGCCTGGAGGTTGGCGGAAAAAGCACTGATCGCGCGGGAGGACCGGTCTTGCTTGAGGGCAATGTTATTCATGCAGGGCGCGTCACCTACCGTGCGACCGGTCCATACAACACGGGAAGCAAAGTAGATCTCGGCACTACCGCTGTGATAGATACTGGCTCAGTAATGGTGTCGCTGACTTCCCTCCCCACGACTGCCGTCGACGACGACTGCCTGACGCAATTCGGACGTACGCTGGACGACTTTGACTATGTAGTCCTTCGCTCAAAGACACATTTCCGCGCTTTCTTCGAGCCCGCGGCCGCGACGATTCTGATTGTGGACACCCCGGATTGGGGGCCTGCCGATCTGCGCTTTTTGCCGTATAAACGTGTTCCCCTCGATCGGGTCTACCCCTTTGTTGAGTCGAAGGCATGAGCATCCGGCAGGCAACCGGCATCTTATCGGTCCGCGGTTCGACGCTGACATTGAACACATGGTTACTTGGTCGGCCGTGAAGAATTCGGAAGCCGCTGATATCGCATGGAATGGTTTACTTTCAATGGGCGGGGCTGGATTTGCGGCAGACCTATGTGCGGGTCGGCAAGCTGGCGCTGATCAAGCGCCAGCGCTACGCCCACGCCAAGCAGATGGGGTTGTCTAATCGCGGTGGGGACGTCAAGTATCTTCGCGCTTGGAGATGCGTTGGCCGGGTACACGGTTGTC